>JAIVGS010000137.1 GCA_020201435.1 Myxococcales bacterium | reverse complement strand
CGGCGTCGGCGATCTGCTCGGCCGACCCGGTCAGGGCCTGCGCCGAAGCCGACGACTGTGCCGCGAACTGCGAGATCGAGGTGGCGATCCGGTCGTACGTCTTGGCCAGCTCGCGGTACCCGCCGACGACGCGCCGCGCTTCCTCACCCTTCGGCGCCGACGCGCAGGTCGGACGGCCCAGGGTATTCAAGGTCCTGGCCACGTCGCCCACCTTGTCCACCGCGGCCGCGCACGGCTTGGCCTTCTGTCCCTCGCGCGCAGCGGCCACGAACGCCGACAACGTCGCCAGGTCGCGCTTCTTCTGCTGCTTCTTCTTGAGCCACAGGCCGCCGCCGATGCCGGCGCCGGCCAGGACCAGGACGCCGACGATGATCATCGCCAGCATCTTCGGAGACATGCCCGCGTCGGGGCGCTTGCGGCCGCCGACCACGTCGACGCGGATCGAGGTCTGCCCGCAACGCAGCACGTCGCCGTCGTAGAGCTCGACGTCGTCCACGCGCTCGCCGTTGAGCCAGATTCCGTTGGCCGATCCGAGGTCCTTGACCCGGATTTCGCCGTTGATCTTGCTGATCTCCGCGTGCTTGCCGGACATCGAGCTATCCTTGACAGAGATTTCGCACGCGTCGGACCGGCCGATGGTGACCGTGATCGAACGCATCGGAAACGCCTTCTCGACGCCGTTCGGACCCTTCACGATGAAGTTCGCCGAAACCCCGTCGAGGAGGGCGGGGTTGATCATCTCTGTCTTCGGAGGTCCTTCTTCGCCCATGATTTCCTCGTTCAATTACGGCCAGTTGTCCGAGCCGATTCGGTGGACGACCAGCGTACGAGTCAGGGGCGGTTCGGTCAAGCAATGAACGGACAGCCCCTTGCGACGGCGGGACACGGAGCGCCGCGCCTTCGGCGCGTGCACCATGTCCCCTAAAAGGGGGCTGTCGACCGCTACTTTCCTGCTTGGTGCATCTGCTGCGACGTATTGTCCGGCTTCGCCTGGCCGGCCGGTTCGGCCGGGGGCGGCTTGGCGGACGGCGTCAGCTTGGGCAGGTCGACCTGCGCGACGACGTCGCCGGGCTGCTTGGCGCCAGAGGCGTCGAGCGTCAGAACGATCGACTTGCCCTGATCGACCGCCGGCAGCTCGCTGGCGGTGGTGAACCCGCTGCCGTTCTGGTCGGGATCGAGGTCGCCCAGGTCGATCGGGTCGCCCGAGAGCGGCTTGAACCAGGCGTGGTACGCCTTGCCTTCGGCCTTGTCGTCCAGGCCGTACGCGCTCACTCGCATGAACGTCTTGCCGTCGGCGAGCTCGCCCCAGGTCGCGGCGGCCCAGGATTTCGTTTTCTTATCAGCAGCTTCGAGGATCACCGTGGTCCGGCCGGCGCTCTTCAGCATCGCCGCGTCCTTCTGCAGCTGGGCGATCTGCCGGCTCATGCCTTCGGCTTGGTTGCGGGCCTCCTGCGATTCGCGGACGGCGGACATCCACCGCTGCGAATAGGTGCTGACGCTGGAAGCCAGGTAAGCGATCAGGGCCACGAAAGCCACCACGACGACAATCGCGGGAAGTGCCGCCCGCCAGGACTGCGTCGCTTTGCCTTCCGTGAGCCGCGAAAACGTCGGACGTGTATCCGTCATGGTCGTGGATGCCATGCCCGAAAAAGTTTTCACTCTTGAACTGAAAAGGAAGCCTGTAGGCCCGTCAGGCGTCCGTACGGCGGCGGAGCGAGGGACAGAGGGCCAGCGCGACGCCGAAATCCGAGTCGGCGGCGGTGTCCGTCGCCACCGGAACTTTGCGAGTCGCTCGAGGCGACACCTGCGCTTCGGGTACGGGACGCGGGCGGGGACGGCGCGAGCCTGCTTCGGCCTTTCTCGACATGGTGCGTTGTTCTACCTCAGCCTACCCGTCGCCGCAACTCATGCGGTTGACGCATGCCGCCGTATCGGTCGTTTGGCCGAAAGAATCGGCATTTGCGGCCCTGTAATGTGCGTTTCCCGCCCACACCGGGTGGACGAAAGCCTCCGGAGACGCATCGATGCGCGTTTTTTCGTTCGGCGCCCTGGTCCTGGGTCTTGGCCTCGCCGCGTGCGGCGGGCACGCATCGAACCCCGGTGACGACGTCCGCAACGGGGTCGACGGCGGCGGCGTCACCGGCAAGGCCTGCGGCTTCGACACCGACTGCAACCCGCCCGACTCGGTGTGCGACACGGTCAGCCTGACCTGCGTCCAGGGCTGTGGCCTGAACCCGAATTGCCCGCCGGGAAAGGTCTGCAACCAGGCCACCGGCCGCTGCGTCATCGCAATCGAGGGAGGCGGCGACGGCGGCCACGACGGCGGGACCGTGGGCGACGGAGACGCCGGCTCCGGAATCGCCTCCGATACCCTGTGCCACGCCTGCACCGTCAACGCCGACTGCCACGGCGGCGGCCTCTGCGTCTCCAACTCGCAGCACACGCAGAACTTCTGCACCCAGGACTGCACCGAAGACCCGTGTCCGACCGGCTTCATCTGCGCGCTCGACCGGACCGGCGCCAAGCACCAGTGCTACCCCTCCATCGGCGAGTGCAGCGGCGTGATCGGCAACGACCACGACGGCGGCGTGGTCGGCACCGACGGTGGCCCGGTCAACGACCCGAACGTCCCCAGCGACAACCCCAACGGCTGCGGCTTCTGCGGCCAGTGCAACGTCAACAACGATTGCGTCACCGGCTCGGTCTGCGCCAGCGGCTCGTGCGCGACCGGCCCCTGCAACAGCTGGCTCGACTGCGCCCTGACCGGGGCGTACCTGTCGCGGTGCTCGGACGTCGGCCTCGCGCAGAAGTACTGCCTCCCGATCCTCGGACAGTGCATCGCGCTGCCGGGACCGCTCGCGCCCCTCTCCGGGGACATCGGATGCGTTCCGAGCGGCGTCAACCCGAGCTGCGCCGTCCCCGGCCTGCCGTCCTCGGCGTTCGGCGCCAACGTCGGCGTGACGCAGGGCGTGAATCCCAAGCCGCTGCTGGCCACCGAGGACTCGATCGTCATCGACAGCCAGGGCCGGATGGCCATCGGCTACATCGGCGTCGACGGCTCCGGCAACAGCTACATGGGCGTCTCGCAGTCCACCGACAACGGCGTAACCTGGCAGGACAAGGGCAAAATGTCGGCCACGACCAGCGTCCAGTCGGACCCGGTGCTGGTGCTCTCCAGGTGGACCGACGGCTCCGGCGCCCACGAGCGGATGCACTACGTCTGGGTCGGCTACACCATCGTGCAGCAGGGAAGTTCCTTCGTCCCGACCGACATGTTCATGGAGTCGTCGTACTCGGACAACGGCGGCGCGACGTGGTCGGCGGGCATCAGGGCGACCACCACCGTGGACAACGACAGCGGCGCGCTGCTCCTCGACAAGCCATGGATCGCGGTCTCGCCCGATGCCTCGCAGACGCTGATGCTGACGTTCTCGGTCGGCGACAATTCGCAGCAGCACATGTACGCGGTGACGTCGTTCGACCACGGCCAGTCGTGGACGCCGAAAGTGCAGATCGAAAACGGCTCGAACGACTACGGCCACAACCTGGGCATGCCGGTGTTCGACCCGTCGGATCCGGCCGGGAACACCGTCTACGAGGTCTTCGTGACCTACCAGACGGTCGAGGCCGGGCCGGCGAACTCGATCTCGCTGGTGAAGAGCGCCGACAAGGGCGCGCACTGGGGACCGCCGATCGCGATCTCGGCCCCCGACGATCAGGTGCTGTTCGAGCCGCCGTCGATCTCGGCAGACAAGGACCACCATTTGTATATTGGATATACTTCGGCGCCGGGATCCGCGGGGAGCGCCGGCTCGCGCTATTGGGACGCGATGGTCGCGGTCGTCGACATCTCCGGAGGGACCCCGGTGGTGGTGCGGCGAAGCCGGGTCTCCGACGACCAGGGCGATTGCTTCCAGCACTTCCACCTCATGACCGCCGTCGACCAGGCGACCGGCCGCGTCTTCGCCGGCTGGCTCGACAACCGCGACGGCGGCAAGGGGAGCACCTGGTACGCGGTCTCCAACGACGGCGGCGGCAGCTGGAGCGCGAACAAGCGCGTCAGCGACACGCCCTACACCTTCAACCCGGACCACCGGAACGCGCAGCTGAACTTCCTCGGCGACTACTTCGGGTTCCTCTTCGACGGGTCGAAATTGCGGATTTCATGGAGCGATCCGCGCGACGGCACGTCGAGTCAGGTGTTTTACGCGGGTGGAACGCCGTAAAGCCGGCTGCCGGCGATCGGCTTAGAATGAGCGCCGATGCCTTCGCGCCCTTCACGCAGTCTCGAGACCTTCCCGAACCCGAACCCCGAGCGGGATTACGAGATCCGCTTCGAGTGCCCCGAGTTCACCTGCCTGTGCCCGATGACGGGGCAGCCCGACTTCGCCACCATCCGCATCGCGTACACGCCCGACAAGACGTGCGTCGAGCTCAAGTCGCTGAAATTGTATCTGTGGAGCTTCCGCAGCGAGGGCGCGTTCCACGAGGCGGTGACCAACCGGATCCTCGACGACCTCGTCGCGGCCCTGAAGCCGCGCCGGATCGAGGTGGTCGGCGACTTCCTCGTGCGCGGCGGGATCCACACCGTCGTAGTCGCGCGTCATCCCGACAAGTAAGATGGCCGCGTGAGCGGCGAGCTCCACCCGTTCGTGCTCCACTTCGCGGTGGGGCTGCTGCTGACGGCGCCGCTCTGCGACGTCGTCGGGCTGATCCTGCGGCGCGAGCCGCTGCTGTTCGCGGGCCGCTGGATGACGCTGGCCGGGACGTTCGCCGCGGTGCTCTCGGCGATCACCGGATTCGGCGCCGAGGCCGGGCTCGGACCGCACAGCGCAGCGGGAGAGGCGCTCCTCAACCTGCACCGGGCACTGGGGATCGTGATGGTGCTGGTCTGGGTGCCGATCGCGGTCTGGCGGGGACTGTCGAAGCTGCCGCTGCCGCTGAAAGCGCGAACCATCTACCTCGCGCTGGCTTTTTCCGGCGCGGTGATCCTGACCGTCGAAACCGCCCTCGGCGGCGCTCTCGTCTTCCGCCACGGCGTAGGGCTGTCGCCGGCGGCGCGCGCCGAACCGGTGGCTCCTGCCGTCAGTCGAGTTCCACGCCGCTGAGGTCGATCTTCCGCCGCGGCCGGAAGAGGAGCTTGCCGAGAATGAAGCCGCCGACAAGGCCGGCCAGGATCAGCTGCCCAGGGTGCTCCTCGGCCCAGCCCGCGACCCTTCGACGCGCTACATCCGCGTATTGACGGCCGATTTCGATGCCCTGCTGGAACGCCTCGATCTCTTCCTCGATGACGCTCTTGGTGCCGATCGGAAGCTGGGTGTTGCTGCGCGCTTCAGCCATGGTCACCTCGCCGTCGCTTTCGCGATCGCCAGGCCGACGAAGGCCGCGCCGCAGAACGTCGCTACCGGATGGCGCCGCACGATGCTGCGCCAATTGAGGGTATCGGAGACGTTGGCGCGCAGGTCGCTGACGGACTGCTCGATCTCCTGCCGCGCCCGCTCGATGCCGGCCCGGATCGCCGCCGGGTCCCTGCCCGTTTCTGCCATGTGCCTCTCCTCAAGAAAGAAATTTTTCGATCGATCAGTGAACAGGGGATGCGCCGTTGGGCGGAGTCGTCGCCCCCGGCTCCGGTTGCGTCCGTTGCGGCTCAGGGCTGCGCGGCCCGAGCGAACCGGTCGCGCCCGCAGTCGATCCAGCCTTCCCCGCCGGCACCGCCCCGCTGGCTGGCGGCCGCGCCGGACCAGCCAGATTCACCGAGGGCGCCCGTCGCACGTCAGCCGGAGGGGCCGGGATCGGCTCGGCAGATATCCGATCGCCATCATCAACAACAGGTAGCCGGCTGCGAGCGCTGGCACGCCAGCAGCGCCGACGAGCAGGTCCCGCCCCATCGTCCGGGCGTCGTCCTTGAGCTCGGCGCGCGCGAGCGCGAGATGCTCGCGGATCAACGTCTGGAGGCCGTCGATCAGTCGCTGCAGCGCGTCTTTCGAAGGCATGGAAGACGGCATGCGCGAACGTAGGTACGCCCCCGACACCGCGCCAGATCAGTGCAGGAACGGACTTTCCGCGCCGCCGCGCCGCTCCAGGTCTTCCTCGAAGCACCGGATCAGGTACCCGATGAGCAGGAGGCTGGAGCCGTTCTCGGCTGCCATCTCCGGCTGGCGATCCATCAGGTCGGTCGCGTAGGCGATGAAAAACTGGGCCAATTCCTCGCCCGCGTGGCACAGGATCAGCGCGTGCAGATCGTCGCGGCCCATCGCGCGGATCTGCCGGATGAACTCGATCGCCAACTCGCGCTTGCGCGCCGGATCCCTCACCTCTGCCAACGCGGGTCGACCCATCGGCCAACGGTGGATGCTGCCGCCCGCGCGTGCAAGTGACGCATTTGACATCCGCCGGAGCGGGAGGAAAATCGCCTCACGAGACGAGAGGGGGCGGGATGTTCACCGGCGTGAAGGTGTTCTCGGCGACCAAGGCCAAGGAGCGGGACGACCTCGGCGAGCAGGTGACGCGGTGGTTGCGCGCGAACGCCGACCTGGAGATCGTCGACCGGACCGTCGTCCAATCGAGCGACAACGAGTTCCACTGCCTGACCGTCGTGCTCTTCTACAAACCGCGCAACGGCGCCGCTAAACCCTGAACATCTAAAGACAAAAACTTACCACGGAGGCACGGAGGGCACGGAGGTCTTTGGGTTTTGTGAACCCAGCCTCCGTGCTCTCCGTGCCTCCGTGGTGGGTAGTTGCAGTTAGCGGCGCAGCGGTTTCTTTGGGGCGGTCCGGGCGGCGATCGATGGGCGGTGGGAGTTGTGGTCCTGCGAGACGCGGAGGCTGACGACGCCGAGGACGACGGCGATCGCGGTGCCGATGCCGAGCCACGACCAGATTCCGGACTTGGCCGCCTTCCGCTTCGTCCGCGGCGCGAGCGCCAGCTGGGTGTGGACTCCGGCGAGGGCCTCGAGCGCGTGGGCCAACTCCAGCGCGCTGTGCGGCCGCGCGGCCGGCTCGAGCGCGAGGCAGCGCTCGATCAACGCGTCCCACCGGGGGTCGAGGCCGGCCACCACTTTCGTCGGCGGCGGAAAGCGTCCGACCGGCAATTCCCCGGTCAACAGCTCGTACGCCATCACGCCGAACGAATACAGGTCGGCGCGATGGTCGGCGCGCTTGGCGTCCTTGCGCTGCTCGGGGGCCATGTAGTTGGCCGTGCCCATCGCGACGTGGCTCTGGGTGAGGCACTCGGCGCCCTCGGAATGCAGTCCGGCGAGTCCGAAGTCCAGGACTTTGGTGCGTAAATCCGCCGTGACCAGGACGTTGTCGGGCTTCAGATCGCGGTGCACGACCGCGCGCGCGTGCGCATAGGCCAGCGCATGCGCGACCTGCGCAAGAAGCCTCGCCAACAGCCGCGCCGTCGGGCGGTTCTTGTGCGCCCAGAGCCGCAGCGAGGTCCCTTCGATCAGCTCCATCGCGATGAAGACGTGCGCCGCCGCCTTGCCGCGGCCCACCAGCCGGACGATGCCGGGGTGGTCCAGCTGTGCCATCGCCGCGGCTTCACGGCCGAATCTCCTCACGTAATCGGGGACCGCGGCCATCTGGGGGGTGAGGATCTTCACCGCCACCGGCTTCCCGTCGGAGACGCGGGTGCAGCGGAAGACCTCGCCCATGCCGCCCTGGCCGATCCGCTCGTGGACGGTGAACCCGTCGAGCGACGGGAACGGACCCTCCGGCTGCTTCGGCGCGGGCGGCGGAGGCGGTTTCGAGTCCTCGCGCTGGACCTCGAACCGGACGTTGCAGTGGCCGCACCGGGCCAGGGCGCCCGCGACGAAACAGCTCACGTCGCAGCGGATGTCGCAGTTCGGGCAGCGCTGGACGGCGCGCTTCTTCTGGACCGGAGGCTGCGACTTCGCAACGGTCGGCTCGGCCATTGGCCTACTGTGGCCTACCTGAACGGGCGCGCAAGTTTTCTTCCGTCAACTCGCCGGAAACAAGAGCGCACCGCGAAGGCGCGAAGACGCGAAGGGGTTGGGTTTGGGAGACAAACCGCCAACTGACCGCAAGATTGTAAATCTTCGCGCCTTCGCGCCTTCGCGGTGCGCCAGTTGCAGTTACGCGCAATTAGTCGCGGATCGCGTTGACCTGGTAAATCTCGACGGGGGCTTCGCGATTTTTCACTTTGGCCGGAGGCAGGGCTTCGAGGACGAAGTTTTCCTTGCCGGCGCGGGTTGCGCAGTCCTCGGAAATCACGACCATGTCCTCGCGGGCCACGCCGCACAGACGCGAGGCGAGGTTCACGCCGTCGCCGATTGCCGTGTAGCTCAAGGCGCGGTTGGAACCCATGTTGCCGACGACCACGTGCCCGGTGTGCAGGCCGATGCCGATCTTGATCGGCACCTTGCCCGCCGCGACGCGGTCCTCGTTCCACTCCTTGAGCCGCGCCTGCATCTTGACCGCCGCGCGCACGGCCTGCGTCGCGTCATCCGGCCGTTTCACCGGCGCGCCCCACAGGCCCATGATCGCGTCGCCGATGAACTTGTCGAGGATGCCGTTGTGCTCGAAGAGGATGTCGACCATCAGCTCGAAGTAGTCGTTGAGCATCTTGACCACTTCCTGCGCCGGCAGCTTCTCGCTGATGCTCGTGAACCCTCTGATATCACTGAACAAAATCGTCAGCTCGGTGAGCACGCCGCCCTTCGACAGCTCGATGCTGCCGCGCGCTGCCTGCTCGACGAGAGCTGGCGACAAAAATCGCGCGAGCTGGGCGCGCTGCGTCGCTTCGTGCTCGAGCGCGCGGGCGTAGTCGCTGTTCTCCAGCGCGACCGAGGCCTGCGCGGCGATCGCGCTGAGCACTTCGAGGTCCTTGGTGGTGAAGGCCGCGATCCGCTCGCGCGAATCGAGGAACATGATGCCTTTCACGTCGTCGCCGGTCGAGGACAGCAGCGGCACGGCCATCGCGCTGCGCACGCCGAGCGCGATGATCGAGTGGGCCGAGGCGAATCGGTCGTCGGCGATCGCGTCGGAGGTGAGCACGCCCTCCTTCGTGGCCTGCACCTGGCCGAGCAGCGTGTCGGAGACCAGCACCTTGCCCTGCCCGGGCTTGCGTTGGCGCATGGCCTGGATGACGAGCTCGTGCGACTGCGCGTCGCGCAGCAGGATGACGCCGTTGTCGCAGGGGATCAGGTCGAACGCGATCTGGAGGATCCGGCTCAAGAGCTCGTTCAGATCGCGCTCGAGCCGCACGTAGTTGGAGAACTCGTGCCCGATGCGGAGCCGCTCGTAGTCGCGCTTGAGCTGGTTGACGTCGACGATCTGTTCGACCGGCGCGAAGGTCGCCTTGGCCGAGGTGCGCGCGACGACGCCCTTGAGCTCGTCCTTGCCGTCGTCGCTGTGGACGATCTCGGCGTTCTTCGGCTTCGCCGCGCTGGCCAGCCGAAACTCCATCTTCGAGGTGCCGATGACGACTTCGTCGCCGTCCCTCAGCCTGGTCGGCCCGAAGATGCGCTTGCCGTTGAGGAAGGTGCCATTGGAGGATCCGAGATCGCGCAGGACGTAGTCGTCGCCTTCCTTGTCGACCTGGCTGTGCTTGCGCGAGACTTCGCGGTCGGCGAGGCGCACCGAGGCGGTCGTGCTGCGGCCGAGGATGTTGTTGTCGCCGAGGGGAAACTCGGTCACGTCGCCGGCCGGCCCCTTGAGGATCATCCTCGGCGCGACCGCGGGCGCGCCGGGCTCCACGGGCCTGGTGCGCGACGGCGTCTGCTCGTTGTCGGGGTCGAAGGGCATCACGTTCGTCGAAACCGGCCTCGATGGCGTGGACGATCGACGATAGTTGGTCGGCTCGTCGTCCAGATCGTCAGGCATCTTCCCCGCGTTCCTTCCGGTTTTACCTTATCACCCGCGCACGGTGATTTCGAGATTTCGCGGGTGGGTCGAGGTGCGCGTCCTTGCTACCGCGCGGCGCGTCTGCTACGGCGGCGCGCGTGAAGATCAAGCAGCGGCCCGAAGACTTCGTGGTGCGGGAGGGGTACCGGTTCGAGGACGACCCGGAAGGGGCGGTCTGGGTCTACCGGATGGACAAGCAGAAGGTCTCGACGCTGCAGGCGCTCGAGCGGCTTTCGAAGGAGTTCGCCGTCCGCCGGCGCGACCTGTCGGTCTGCGGGCTCAAGGACAAACAGGGCCGGACCGAGCAGCTGGTCGGCGTCCGGGGCGGCGCCCTCGGTCCGAGCGACGTCGTCCAGTCCGGCGACCTTCGCCTGAAGTTGATCGGTCGCGCCGCGCAGCCGCTGACTTCGGCGAACATCACTGCCAACCGGTTCGAGGTCACGGTGCGCGACCTCTCGCCGGAGGAGGCCGGACGGGTTTCGGAAAGCGTCGCCGAAGTCGCGCGGGTCGGGGTGGTGAACTACTTCGATTCGCAGCGGTTCGGGTTCCTCAAGCACGGCCAGGGGTTCATCGCCAGGCACCTCGTGCGCGGCGACTGGGAGGGCGCGCTGCGCGCGTTTCTCGCCACGCCCAGCGAGCTCGACAAGAGCGACGACGCGAAGGTGAAGGCCTTCTGGCGCGACCACTGGGGCGAGTGGCAACTCCACGCGCCGCAGGACGCCGGGAAGCGCTACGCTCCGGTGCTGCGGCGGCTGCGCGAGGACCCGCGCGATTTCAAGGGCGCGTTTCTGCACATCGATCGGCGGCTGCGGGCGATGGCGCTCTTCGAGCTGCAGAGCTACGTCTGGAACGAAGGCGTCAAGCGGTATCTCGGGATGCGCGTCCCCTCGCCGGAGCTGGTCGGGCTCCGATACCAGGCGGGATCGCTCATCTTTCCGCGCGCTCTGCCGCGCCAGCTGCGCGACGAGCTGTGGACGAAGACGTTTCCGCTGCTCGCGCCGGATTCGGCGTTCGACGACGAGCAGATTCGCTCCTCGGCGCTCGGCGCGCTCAAGTCGCAGGGGTTGTCGCCATCCGACCTGCGCGTTCCGGAGACGCCGCAGCTGTTCTTCAAGCACGAGGAGCGGCCGCTCTTCGTCGTGCCGGGGAAGCTGCGCGTCAACGAGCCGCGGCGGGACGAGCTGAATCGGGGGCGGCTCAAGGTGAACTTGTCGTTCACGCTGCCCCCCGGGGCGTATGCGACGCTGGTCGTGCGGCGGGTGCTGTGGTTCGCGGACGCGGCGCGGCCGAGGCCTCACGCGTCAGCCGGCACGCCTCAAGCCTCAGCCCACAGGCCTCAGGCTGAAAGGCCGCGACCGCCCGACCGGATCGGTTTTCTCGAGCAGCAGCGCCGAAAGAAGGCGGCGCGCGCTTCGCGACGGGCACAGGTTTCCAAGAAGTAGGCCGGTCCGCTATCGAATCAAGCCCGTGAGCACGCGGCGGCCCGGCCACCGAGTCGCCGTGCCTTCGTACGCGGCGCCTTCAGCGCACGACCCCGAAATCGCCGTGATCTGAACCGCGCCCGCCGCCTCGGTCGCTTCACCGCGGGCGATCGCAAACAGGCGGCGGCGGTCCGCCAACGAACCCCCGCGAGCGCAGCGAGCTAAGGTTTTCTCCAAAATGCAGGCAGAGTGACAGCCCCGAAGGGGCTGCCGCGAGCCTCCTTCTCGTTCTCCTTCTCGTTCTCCTTCTCGTTCTCCTTGTCGTTCTCCTTCTCGTTCTCCTTCTCGTTCTCCTTCTCGTTCTCCTTCTCGTTCTCCTTGTCGTTCTCCTTCTCGATGAGTGTCCCAATCGAGTGTCCCTATCGAGTGTCCCAATCGAGTGTCCCAATCGACTGTCCCCATCGACTGTCCCTATCGAGTGTCCCAATCGAGTGTCCCAATCGACTGTCCCCATCGACTGTCCCCATCGACTGTCCCCAGC
>JAIVGS010000312.1 GCA_020201435.1 Myxococcales bacterium | reverse complement strand
GGCAGCCTCGAGGACCTCTGGGCGTTCAACGAGGAGGTCGTCGCCCGCGCGCTGTGCGGCTGCCCGGTGACGACGGTGAGCGCGGTCGGCCACGAGGTCGACGTGACCATCGCCGACTATTGCGCCGACGTCCGCGCGCCGACCCCGACGGCGGCCGCGGAATTGATCGCCAAGGTGAAGGACGAGCTGGTGGCCGATCTGGCGCAGCGGAAAGCGCGACTGCAGCGGGCGCTGCGCTCGCAGCTCGAGCGCAGGCACGCCCAGCTCGACAGGCAAAGGGCGCGCGTCGCCGATCCGCGCCGGCTCCTCTCCGACCGGAAGCTGCGGCTCGACAAGCTGCAGCAGCGGCTGGAAGCCGCGATCTCACTCGAGGCGCGGGCCGAGAGGCTGCGCAGACTCAACGACAGGCTGCAGGCGCAGCATCCGCGCGAGCAGCTCCACCGGCTGCATCGCGAAGTCGCGCGGCTCGAGGAGAAGCTCGGTTCGCTGGGGCGCCGGTTCCTCGCGGCGCGGCGCCACAAGTTCGAGGGCCTGTCCGGCCGCCTCGACGCGATGAGCCCGCTCAAAGTGCTCGCCCGCGGCTACGCGGTCGCCTTCGACGAGCGCGGCCACGCCCTGCTCAAGGCCGACCAAGTCCAGCCGGGCGAGCGGCTCCGCGTCCGGCTGCACGAGGGGGAGCTTTCCGCCTCCGTCCTCACCAAGAAACCCTGAACACCTACCCACCTGCAACCGTACCATTCCATTGTATCGCGATCGATCGGGTGCTAGAGGAGCGCCGTGGCCGACACCGCGCCCCAGCCTGTCGATCAGGAACGGTACGAGGAGATCGTGCAGCGGCTCGCCAAGGTCGTCGAGCGGCTGGAAGGCGGGGGGCTTTCACTGGAAGAGTCGATCGCCGCCTTCGAAGAGGGCATCAAGCTCGCGCGCGCGGGTGCGCGCAAGCTGGAGGAAGCGGAGCGCAAGGTCGAGGTGCTGCTCGAAGGGGACCGGACGGCGCCGTTCACCGAGCAAAAGTAGATCGGCGGAGCGGGTCGAGCGTCGGAGAAGAGGATGGCAGGGCGGAAGAAGATCATCATCGTCGACGACGATCGCGAGACCCGCGAGATGCTCAAGATGGCCCTCGAGCTCGAGGGCTACGAGGTCGCGCAGGCGGCGAACGGCCTGCGCCTGATCTCCACCCTGCACGTCGACCGCCCCGACCTGATCCTCCTCGACGTGATGATGAGCTGGATCGACGGCTTCGAGCTCTGCCGCGCGGTCAAGAAGAATGACGAGTTTCGCGACATCCCGGTGATCTTCATCAGCGCGAAGAAGACCGCGCAGGACATCCGCACCGGGCTCGCCGCCGGCGCGGCGGACTACTTCTCCAAGCCCATCGACATGGAGCGGCTGCTGGCGAAGATCGCCTCGCTGATCGGGCCGCCGGCGCCGCCGCCGCCGGCGGGCGCCGGATCCTCTGAATCGAGGCGATGAAGCTCCGCGCCGACGTGCTCTTGCACCAGCGCGGGCTCGCGGAATCGCGCGCGAAAGCGCAGGCGCTGATCCTCGCCGGCTCGGTCGTGGCCGGCGACCACCGGGTGGAAAAGCCGGGGCAGCTTCTCGATCCCGGTGTCGAGCTGCGGCTGAAAGAGCACCTCAAGTACGTCTCGCGCGGGGGACTCAAGCTGGAGCACGCGCTCGATCACTTCGCGCTCTCGCCGGAAGGCCGCGTCTGCGTCGACCTCGGCGCGTCCACCGGCGGGTTTACCGACGTGCTCCTGCAGCGCGGGGCTGCGAAGGTCTACGCGGTGGACGTCGGCCGCGGGCAGCTCCACGAGAAGCTGCGTGCCGATTCGCGCGTCATCGGCCTCGAGCGGGTCAATGCCCGCGACCTGCGGCTGCCGGAGCCGTGCGCCTGCGCGGTAGCCGATCTGTCGTTCATCTCCCTCAAGCTCGTGTTGCCGGCGCTGAGCGCGGGGCTGCGCCCGGCCGACGCCTGGGCGTGCGTGCTGGTGAAGCCGCAATTCGAGGCGGGACGGGCCGAGGTGGGCAAGGGTGGGGTGGTGCGGGACCCCTCGGTACACGACCGGGTAGTGCGCGAGATTTCCGAGGAATTCGGGCGCCTTGGGTTCGAAGTCGCGGGCTCGACTCCGTCGCCGATCCTCGGCCCGGCGGGAAACCGCGAGTTCCTTGTGGCAGCGCGCAGGCCCTAGGTTGGCGCGGCGGTCCGGCGAGCGTAAAATCGCGAGAACCCGGGGGGAATGATGGCGCAGGGCCATGGTGCGCGAGTGCGCGTGGCTGCGCCGCCGGCTGTTGCGCGGCGGCTGTGCACCCGTCTTTCCCGAGGCGGCGTGCCGGCGGCGATCGACGACGGCGTCTCCCGGGCCGAGATGATCGTCGTGGCCGATCCCGAAGACCTCGCGCCGTACCGCGCCCGGGCGGCGCACCTGTTCGTGATCGGCGCGCCGGGCGCGAAGTATTTCGCCGAAGGCGCCGACGACGTGGCGGTGCCCGGCGAACCGGAGATCCTCTTCCGCCGCATCCGCATGTACATCGAGCGGATCGACCTCCAGTCGCGCGTGGAACGGCTCAACGAGCGGGTGGCCGCGCTCGAGGCCGGCCTCGCCGACGCCGCCCACGACGTGCGCAGCCCGCTCCAGGCGGTGATCGGCAACGCCGAGCTGCTCGCTCGCGACAACTCGCTGACGCCGGCCCAGCGCGAGTGCGCCGCGGCCGCGGCCCGGCAGGGCCTGCGCGCCATCCAGCTCGCCGAGCGCGTCCTCGAGTCGGCGCGGCGCCGGAGCCGGACGACGATCGACGTCCACGCCTTGCAGCTCGGCGCGTTGGTCGACTCGGCGGTCGAGCAGGCGAAGCTCAACGCGCGCTCGCACGGCGTGACCCTGACCGCCGTTCCGCCCTCGCGGCCGCTCGAGATTCGCGCCGACGGCGAGCTTCTCGGGCGCCTGCTCGACAACCTGATCGCCAATGCCATCCGTGCCTCGCCGCGGGGTGGCCACGTCGAGGTGAGCGCCTGGCGGGCGAGCCCGAAGCTGGTGCGGCTGGCGGTCAAGGACACCGGCGAGGGCATCTCTGCGGCCGAGCTGCCCAAGCTCGCCGCCGGCCTCGGACCAGGGCGAGGGTTGCGGATCGCGCGCGAGATCGCCGAGAAGCATGGCGGCGACCTGTGGGCCGAGAGCAGCGTCGGCAACGGCTCGCGGTTCTTCATCGAGCTGCCGCTGCAGCCGCCTTCGTCGCGGCCGAGGGTCCTGCTCGTCTCCGACGATGCCAGGTGGCTGCGCGAGATCGCCCGGACGCTCAAGAGCGCATGCGACGTCCGTTCGACCACGCCGTCGGCGGCGAAGCTCGGAAACAAGCGCACCGATCTGGTGCTGGTCGACCCGGGCAAGAAGACGGGCAAGAAGCTCGACGCGCTGCGCACCGAGGCCAAGGACGCGCAGGTCCCGCTGATCGAGCTGCCCAGCGAGATGGCCGCGGCGCGGCTGGCGCGGACGCTCGCGCACCTCGCGCCGTAACGGGTTATTCTGGCGGCATGCTCCTCGCGCTGCTGCTCGCCGCGGCCCAATTCCCTGCTTTCACCGGCTACGTGGTCGACAAGGCGGGCGTGATCGACGCATCCGCCGTTGCGCACGTCCGCCAGGTCGCCTCCCAGCTCGACCACGCCGGCATCACGCAGATCGCGGTGGCGACGGTTCCCGAGTCGTACCTCGACGACGATTCTCTCGAGGACTACGCGGTCGAGCTGTTCAAACGGTGGGGCCTCGGCCACGGCGCCAAGCGCGACGACGGCCTGCTGGTCCTGTTCGTCCCCGGAAAGCCCGGACACCGTCAGATCCGCATCGAGGTCGGCTACGGCCTCGAAGGCATCCTGCCGGACGGCAAGGTCGGACAGATCCGCACAGAGCAGGCATTTCCGTACATGAAGAACGACGACTACTCGGGCGCGGCGGTGCACGTCGTCGACCGCGTGGCGTCGATCCTCCAGGGCGACGCCGCGGCCGGGGGGGATGCCGCGCCGGCGAAGGACGGCATGCGCGGCGGCAAGGGCATCGGCCAGCCCGGCGGCGGACCGGTCAACGCGGGCGGACTGGTGGTGACGATCCTCTGCATGCTCGGGCTCGTCATCGCCCTGGCCACCAGCGGCGCGCGCCGGCAGTTCCCCGGGAAGAAGACGCAGCTCGCGGCGGCGGGCCTGACCGGCGTTTCGATCGTCTCGCTGGTCGCCGCCGGCAGCGGCGCGGGATGGCTCGCGCTCGTGATCGGCCTGATCCTGGTCTCGGTCATCTGGGCCTCGATCCGCGCGCACAAGTGCCCCAAAGACGGCAGCTGGATGACCGTCGACGAAGAGGTCATCGACCCGCCGACCTACTGGAGCGAGGGCGTCGCCCACGTGACCGAGCAGTGCACGAGCCGCAAGTGCGGGTACCACCGCGAGTTCGACAAGGCGATCCCGCGGCGGCAGCGGACGGTCGTCGTGTCGGGCGGAGGCGGTGGTGGCGGAGGAGGCGGGGGCGACGGCTTCTCGGGCGGCGGCGGCGGCCGTTCCGGCGGCGGCGGTGCGAGCGGGTCGATCTAGCGCCACCGGCCGAACGCGCATATGGCACTCCGCTTTCACGGAGGTGCGGTGGTGAGCAGCCAGGTGCGGGGCTTCGCGACCCGGGCCGCAAGCGGGTCGTGCCATCGCGACGGCAGGTATTCGCGAGCGTGATGGCGGTAGTTGGTGCGCAGGTAGCGCGTGGCGTGTGCGACCTCGCGCGGCGTCTTGAGCGCGTGCGCATGGTAGCGATCCACGAACACGGTCCCGCGCCGATTCTGTAATGAATTGAGCTGCTTCGCGATTCTGATCTCCAGGCGTTGCAGTCCGCGCGACAGCGCGTTTACGTCCTTCGCCTCGGCTATCAGGTGCAGATGGTTTCCGAGGATCACGTAATCGACCACCTGGAAGTCCTCGGTTTGGATCGCGCCGACCGCATCGACGATGACGTTGGACTGCCGCTGCGCGCGCAAGTAACGAATGCCGGGCTGGACCCGCAGCGTCAGGTGCACGGGATGACGCGCCTTGTGCTCCGGCCTCGGCAGGTGCGGCACTCCGACGCCGACCAAGCCCGGATGTGGACGCGTCCTCGGCCGCCCTGCGCCCCTTCGTTTTCCTCCCCATTGTTTTGGCTTCGGAAACGGAAAGCGCGTTTGGTTCACGGAACTTGATTAGCAGATATCTAAGGCTCCGTCAAGAGCGGGTTCGATACGAGAGATGGTCACGTGGTTTTCGAGGATCTTCGAACGGAACCAAGGCTTGGTTCGTGCTGAAGCTTGTTCAGGCGTGAATTCGAAACAGTGACTGCCTCTAGCGGCAGATCGCGTCGAGTCGCTTTTCGTCAGGCCACCACTCGTCGGCGACCTTGAAGCCGCGCTTTTTCGCCAGCCGGTCGAGCAGCGTCCAGCCCCACTTGGTCTGAAAGCCGGGATCCTCGGCGTAGATCGGGTCTTTCTGCGCCTGCTCGAGCGTGACCCAGCGCGCGCCGGCGGCTTCGTATGTCGAGAGCATCGCGTCCATCTGATCGGCGTCGGCCGCGCCGATGTGGAGCAGCAGCACATGGGCCAGCTCCCGGCCCGCCAGCGCCTGTCCAAGCTTGCGATATCGTTCGAGAATCCGGATCGACGCATCGAGATACGTGTGACGCAGCTCGCCGAGCGCGACCTCATCGTGCTTGCCGCTGCAGCGCGCCCACGCCGGGTTCCACGCCCAGTCGTCGAAGTCGATGCTCACGTCGGCCTTGGTGTACCCGTGCTCGCGCATCCACGCGGCGGTCTGCGTACGCCGCTCCGGGGTGTCGCCCTCGAAGAGGAAGGGGTAGCGGAATACTTTTCCGTACATCTCGTTTCGCACGACGTCGGCGAGATACGCGTCGAGCGGCGTCTTGTTCGGGTCGACGTGCGACCAGGTGTGGTTGCCGAGCGGATAGCCGGCCGCGCGCCAGGCGTCGAGGACGCCCTGCAACTCGGGATGACCTTCGAGCTTGCTGCCGTTCACGAATCCGTACACTTGCGGGACGCGGTGTTTCCGGAAGGCCGCGAGCAGACGCTGCGCGATCTGGACC
>JAIVGS010000026.1 GCA_020201435.1 Myxococcales bacterium | reverse complement strand
ACCCCGAAGCGCTCGTGCAGTACCTCGCCTGCGAGTACGTGCCCGCGCCGCTCAGCATCTACCAGAACGTGCGCAAGCTGCCGGCGGCGCACGTCGCGGTGCTCGACGAGCGCGGCTTCCGGCTGCGGCGATACTGGGAGCTTCCCTCGCCGCAGGCTGTCGCGCCTCCCGACGCCGGGCGCGAGCTGCTCTCGCTGCTCGATCGCGCGGTCGCGAAGCGGCTCGTCGCCGACGTGCCCGTCGGCGTCTTCCTCTCCGGCGGGATCGACTCCACGACGATCGCCGCGCTCGCGACGAGGCACAAGAAGCCGCTGCGCACGTTCTCGATCGGCTTCGTCGAGGAGAGCTTCGACGAGTCTCCGTGGTCGGAGCTGGCCGCGCAACGCCTCGGCACCGAGCACTCGTCGCAGAAATTTTCCGGCGCGGATTGCATCGACCTGCTGCCCGCCGCGGTCGCGCAGCTCGACGAACCGTTCGCCGATCCCTCGTTTCTGCCCACGCTCCTGCTCTCGAAGTTCACCCGCCAGCACGTGACGGTCGCGCTGGCCGGCGACGGCGGCGACGAGCTGTTCGCCGGCTACGACCCGTTCCTCGCCCACCGTCCGGCCGCGCTCTTCGCCCGCGTGCCGCGGCCCCTGCGCACACTTGTGCAGAAAGTCTTACACGCTCTCCCCTCGTCGTCGGGCAACATGAGCCTCGACTTCCGGCTCAAGCAGTTCCTGCGCGGCGTCGACGCAAAACCGGGCCTGCGCCACGCGTCGTGGCTGGCGGCATTTTTGCCGTCCGAAATCGCCGGCCTGCTCAAGCCCGACTTCCGCGCGTACGCCGCCGAAGCCTTGCGCCACGTCGGCGGCGGCGACGGCAGCATCGACGACGCGCTCCGCTACTACCTGACGCACTATCTGACCGACGACATCCTGGTCAAAGCCGACCGCGCCTCGATGGCCGCCTCCCTCGAGCTGCGCGCCCCGTTCCTCGACACCGCGGTGGTCGAGTTCGCCGCCCGGCTGCCATGGCGAACCAAGCTCTCTCTCACGCGCACGAAAGTGATCCTGAAGAACGCCGTCCGCGGCGTGATCCCCGACCAGATCCTCCGCCGCCCGAAGAAAGGCTTCGGCATCCCCGTCGCCGCCTGGCTGCGCGGCCCGCTGCGCGAAATCCTCGAAGACTCGCTCGCGGAAAAATCGCTGACCTTCTTCGATCCGCAAGCCGTGCGCACGCTGCTCCAGACGCACCTGGCCGGCCGCGCCGACCTGCGCAAGCCGCTCTGGACGCTGCTCATGTTCCAGCTCTGGCAGAAGCAGCACGCCAACGCGGCCGCGCTGCGGACCGCCGCATGAAGCGCGTCCTGGTCACGGGCGGCGCCGGCTTCATCGGGTCGCACGTCGTCGAGGCGCTGCTGAAGCGCGGCGACGAGGTGAGCGTCGTCGACAATTTCGACCCGTTCTATCCGGAGCGGCTGAAGCGCCGGGCACTGCCGAGCGACGCGCGGCTGTTCGAAAAGGACATCCGAGATCAGGACGCGATCCACGCCGCCTTCAAGGACGCGCGCCCCGAGATCGTGATCCATCTCGCCGCGCTCGCGGGCGTGCGCCCGAGCCTCGAACGCCCCGCGGCAACCATGGACGTCAACGTCCGCGGCACCGCCTGCGTCCTCGAAGCCGCCCGCGAGGCGGGCACCGGGCGGTTCATCCTCGGCAGCAGCTCCTCGGTCTACGGCGCGCATGCCACGCCCCCCTTCAAGGAGACCGCCCGCGTCGACGCGCCGGAGAGCCCCTACGCCGCGAGCAAGGTCGCGAGCGAGATCCTCGCGCACACCTTCCACAACCTTTACTCACTCCCGATCGCCGCCCTGCGCTTCTTCACCGTCTACGGCCCGCGCCAGCGCCCCGACCTCGCCATCCACAAGTTTTCGCGCAAGATGCTCGCCGGAGAACCGATCCCGTTCTTCGGCGACGGCTCGTCCAGCCGCGACTACACCTGGGTCGACGACATCGTCCACGGCGTGCTCGCCGCCTGCGACGTCCCCGGCCTCGCCTGGGACGTCTTCAACCTCGGCGGCGCGCGCACCACCAGCCTCAGCGAGCTCGTCCATCTCCTCGAGGAGGCGCTCGGCGTCAAAGCCGTGCTCGACCGGAAACCCTGGCAGCCGGGCGACGTGCCTCTCACCAGCGCGGACGTCAGCCGCGCAGGCACAGTCCTTGGCTACGCGCCGCGCACGCCGATCCGCGAGGGTCTGCGCAAGTTCGCCGCCTGGATCCACGCCGACGGGCGCGAATGGGTCTGAGCGGTTAGGTTTCGTCCATATGCTCGCGCAGCTGTTGAAAGATCGGCGCGAGGCCTTGGTCGGACGGTGGCTTGACAAGGTCCGCAAGTTGCTGCGCAGCGAACGCGCGCTCGACGACGACGAGGCCCGCGACAGCCTGCACTTCTTCATCGACGAGCTGATCGCCACTCTCGAGCGCGGCGGCCGCCTCCCCGAGGCCGGCCTCGCCATCGCCGAGGCGCACGGCGCGTAGCGTCACCTGCTCGGGCGCGACATCGCCGACGTGGTCCGCGAGTACGGACTCTTGTTCGAGTGCGTGGCAGAGGAGTGCGACACTCCTCTGCCGCCCGCGGAATGCGCCAGCCTCGTCGACGCGATCAACGCCGGCGCCGCGATGGCCGTGCGGGAGTACGCGACGCTGCGCGACGTCGAGCTGCGCCGCCAGGGCGCCGAGCACTTCGCGTTCCTGGCGCACGAGATCCGCAACCCGCTGCAGACCGCGCGCCTTTCGGCGAGCCTGCTCTCGGCCACGCCGAGCCCGCGCGGGATCGAGGTCCTGCAGCGCAGCATCGCGCAGATCACCGAGACGCTCGATCGCGCGCTGGTCGACGCGCGGATGCGCGGACTCGACGCCGGCGCGACGCTGCACCGCGAACGGCTCGAGCTTCGCCCGCTTCTCGAAGGCGCCATCGCGGAGTCGCAGCCCGATGCGGAGGCCCGGAGAATCCGGGTGACCCTGGAAGCGGGGCCGCGGACGTTCGTCGACGGAGATGCCCGCGTGCTTCGCTCGGCGATCACCAACCTCGTGCGCAACGCGATCAAGTTCACGCGCACCGACGGCGCCGTCATCGTTCGCGCGAGCGAGAAGACGATCGAGATCGAAGACGAGTG
Organism: Myxococcales bacterium; assembly: GCA_020201435.1. Taxonomy (GTDB): domain Bacteria; phylum Myxococcota; class Myxococcia; order Myxococcales; family 40CM-4-68-19; genus 40CM-4-68-19. Next base: position 17,110 of record JAIVGS010000026.1, on the reverse strand, counting down.
CGGCGGCCTCGACCCCAAAGACGAGAAGAGGATCTTCGACACTTTCCGCCAGTCGTCCGGCGACCGCACCGGCTTCGGCCTCGGCCTCGCCATCGCGCGTCAGGCCATCACCGCGCACGGCGGATCGCTCAGCGTCCGCAACCGGCCGGGAAAAGGCTGCGTCTTCGTGGCCGCGCTTACCTGACGCCGAGGAGCTCGACTTCGAAGACGAGCGTCGCGTCGGGCGGGATCACGCCGCCGGCGCCGGCCTTCCCGTAGCCGAGCTCGGGCGGGATGGTGAGCTTGCGCTTTCCGCCCACTTTCATACCCGCGACCCCATCGTCCCACCCCTGGATCACCTGGCCGCGGCCGAGGGCGAAATGGAACGGCTGGCCGCGATCCTTGGAGGAGTCGAACTTCTTTCCGTCGGTGAGCCAGCCGGTGTAATGCACCATGACCTGCTTGCCCTTCACGGCCTCGGCGCCGTTGCCCACCACCAGGTCTTCAATCTTGAGCGGCATGCTGGACCTCGTCCGGGAAAGGCGACTCGCCCGGCGTCAAACGGTAGACCTTCACCACCTCGCGGCCGCGGATGGTCTCGACGTGCCAGGGCGTGCGGTGCGCGAGGTTCATCACCGCGTCTTCATTGAGGAAATAGAGCCGCCCCGCCTGTACGACCACGTAGCATACGCGGCCCGAGCGACAGGCCTGCCCGCGCCTGACCAGCGTCTGCAACAGGTCGGGCCGGCCGTCGAGATCGGAATAAAGATGTGCCGGCCAGTCGATCTCGGTGGAGAGCTCGGCGCCCGGCTCGGCATTCTCGGCGACGTACTTCACGGCTTCGCGGAATCCGGCGTCGAAGTAATCGCAGTGCGGGAAGTAATACTGCACTTTTGCGTCGCCTCCGCCGAGCGGTGAGATGTAGAGGCGGTAATCGGGCGCGTGTCCGAGCGCCGCCAGCGCCTCGCCGCCGGGCAGGAGGAGCACCGCCGCGAGCGCCGCCGCCCAGCGCGGGAACGGCTCGCGCACTTTCTCCATCACGACCGCCGCGCAATACCCCGCGAGGATCAGAAACGCCGGCAAAACGCTGACGAAGAACCGGCCCCACTTCGATCCCGAGACGGTGTGGACCACGAACCAGACCGCGAGCCACCCCAGCACCAGCTTGTGCGCCGGCCGCCGCTGGACGAGCGCGACGCAGAGGCCTCCCAGCGCGAGCAAGAACGTGACCGGCGCGAGCTTGACCGCCGCGAACACGGCGTAGAACCACGGCGGCGTCCCGGAAAAGCCGTACTCGACCAGGTTGTGGTAGATGCGCCCCATGAAATAGAGCGATCCGTGCACCGTCTGCTGCCCGGTGGTGTAGCTCTTCGCGTACTCCCACGTGCCGGGCAAAAACGGCGACCAGTTGACCAGCGCCCAGCAGACGATCGCGATCCCGATCAGCTGCAGCCACCGCTTGAACGGCACGCCCCAGCCGCCGGTCCAGAGGTAGAAGAGCACCGGGATCGGCGCGTAGAAGAAGAAGTATTTCGAGGCCAGCATGCCCGCCAGCGAGGCGGCCGCGCCGAGCTCCCACTTCCGCTCGCGCGGGGCCGCATGCGCCTCCGCCATGCACCACAACAGCAGCATCAGGAAGAGACCGAGCAGCGTGTCTTCCTTGGCGACCCGCTGGTACCCGATGAGCGTGGTCGAGAACGCGGCGAGTCCGGCAGCGAGCAGACCCGCGGTGGTCCCGAACAGCCGCCGCGCGAGCAGAGCGACGACGTAGATCGAAAGCCCGCCGGCGAGCACGTTCGGCAGCCGCGTCATCGTCTCCGGCGCCCAGCCGAGCGGCCGTCCGATTTCGATGCACAGCGCGATCAGCCACTTCATCAGCATCGGGTGCTCGACGTCGTCGCCGGAAAAAATCCCGTGCAGATAGCGGTTGGCGGCGAGCCACTTGTGGACCTCGTCGTCGCCGAATCCCTCGGCCGACAGGCCCCGCAGCCGCAGCCAGAGGCCGGCGAGCACGAGGAGAACGAGCACGGCCGACGCCGCTCGCCCCCAGGGCGCGGGCCTGCCGCGCAGCTCTGTCGAATCGACCGTCATTCGAGGCGTCGCCTTCTACCTGCTCTTGGATGCCGATGACAAGGGACTGGCGCAAAAGTAGCTGTTCGTTAAGCTGCGGGGATTGCGCAGCTTGACCGCCATCGTCCCGGCGCTGCTCCTCTCGGTCCCGACCGCCGGCGAAGAGCCTCGGCCACCGGCGCAGGAGACCCGCATCGACGTACATGGGTTCAGGGTGGTGGAGAGCTATTCGGGGCCGGTCAGCTACTACAAGATCGTCGAGGATCCCGAGCAGCCGTTCATCCGCGCGACCTATCGGCCGCCGCTCGAGACCGTGACGCTCGGCGCCGAGGTGCCCGAGTCGCTGCGGCAGCACACCAGGAAGGTCCACTGGCGCTGGCGGGCGCAGGTGCTGCCGAAAGGCGGGAACGAGTGCAAGGACGGCTTCGGCGACTCGGCCGCGGCGGTGTACGTCTCGTGGAAGCGCGGCCTCAAGTGGTACTCGCTCAAGTACGTCTGGAGCAGCGTCGCGCCGAAGGGGGCCAGCTGCGACCAGAAGCGCAACCTCTTCATCGTGCAGGACACCGTCATCCTCGAGTCGGGAGGGCCGGTCGGCGCCTGGAAGGAGGAGGAGATCGACCCTTCGGCCGAATTCCGCGCCCACTTCGAAAACGGCGACCCCAACGCCGACGTCCCCGACTTCGTCGGAATCGGCATCATGTCCGACGGCGACCAGACGCAGTCGATCTCGTCAGCGGACTACACGGACTTCATTCTGATCCACTGAAAAGCAACCACGGAGGCACGGAGGCCACGGAGAAAAGCCTTTGGGTTTTCAGACTCCGTGCCCTCCGTGCCTCTGTGGTGTGATTTTGATTTGCCTTTACCCCGGGTCTGGTTCGACCCCGACCGCCACGTCGGGCAGGTGTGGGCGGAAATGGAACAGTGAGCGCTCGCCGAAGAGGGTCTCGCCCTCGACGACCAGGATCAAGATGCCGCCGACGAAGCCCGGCAGGACCTGCGTCAGGTGGTAGAGGAAGATGAAGGCGAGGGCGGTCTCCTTCGGGATGCCGAAGGCGATCAGCGCGAGCGTCCCGCCCGCCTCGAACGAGCCGGCATTCCCCGGCGAGGGCACCGCGGTCGCGACGTTGAACGCCGTGAGCGTCGCGAACGCCTGCATCGGCGTCAGCTCGAGCCCGAGCGCGTGGCCGGCGAGCGCGATCACGAACGTCTCCCACAGCCACGGCAGCGGCGCGATCACCGTCTCCACCAGGAGAAGCCGCTTCCAGTGGTTGACGGCGAACCCGTCGCGCAGATGGCCGAGCCAGGCGGGCCCCCGCCGCCACATGCCGCTGCCCATCAGCCCGAGGAGGGCGCCGACGCCAAGCACGCAACCGCCGATGACGAGGAGGGCCTTGAACAGCCACGCCGGCGGCGAACCGATGAGGCACAAGATGGGGAAAGATGCGACCCAACCCCACTTGTCGCTGCAGAAGTCGACGATCTCGGTCCCGAGGAGTTTCGCGCGCGAGATTCCGGTCCGCTTGCCGAGGTACTGCACGCGCAACAGGTCGCCGCCGCGCGCCGGCAACAGGACGTTGAAAAAGAACCCGACCATCATCGCCTTGAACGCCTGCCCGTACGACAGGTTCAGCAGCGGGCGCATCACCGTCCACCAGCGCAGCGCCTGCAGCGCCATCAGGACCAGGCCGCCGGCGGCCGCGAGAAACAGCGGCTCGAACGCGACGTCGTGCAGCGACTCGATTAATTCCTGTTGAGAAATGCGCAGATAGACGACCACCGCGCCGGCCGCGATCATCCCCGCCGCAAGCCCCAGGACCGTCCGTAGCCACATCCGCTGCGGGCGCGCCGCGCTCTCGATCAGCGCCTCTGCCACCTACAGGACTCCCGTCAGCTCGCCGAGTCGCCGCAGCGTGATCGGCGCCTGCGGCTCGGCGCGGCAGGCATCGAAGCACGCGCCGCAGTTCGGACCCTCGTACGCACCGGGGATGAACTCCGAGTAGTGCGCAACCGCGGGAAGCTCGGCACAGGGCTGGACCATGCCCTTCGGGGTGACGTGGATCATGATCTTCCCCGCCTCGCACCCGTCGATCTTCCGCTTCTCGTAGAACTCGGGGAGCGTCTCGAAGAAGTAGTCCGAGGTCATCACGTTCCCGAGCTCGCGCTTGAGCTTCACGATCCTGCGGCAGACGGCCTTGAACGCAGCCATCTGCTCGGACGAGACGAAGTGCTTCTGGTTCCCGTTCTTCAGGTCGTTGTAGCCGGAGAACGCGATGTTGATGCCCCAGGAGTGGGCGAGCCGGATGAGCGGCTCCGCGTCGTGCATGTTGTCGACCATCAGCATCGAGGCGAAAGTAAAGACGTTCAACCCCTCGGCGACCATCCTCGGGATGGTCTTTTCCAACCGCTCGAAGAGGCCGGGAATGCCGCGCTCCTGGTCCTGGCGCGCGTCCGGGTAGTTCATCGAGATGTTGATCTGGTTGACGCCGGCATCGACCAGCTCGCGGATCCTGGCCTCGGTGAGAAAGCCGCCGTGGGTCAGGACCGTGATGTACCGGAAACCGGGCAAATCCTTGATTTGCTTGACCAAAGGGACGAGATCCCGGCGCAGCATCGGCTCCCCGCCGGTGAAGACCACGACCAGCGGGTCGAAGCGGCGGACGACGTCGGTGAAGTCGGTCATCTCGTCGCGATCGGAGATCTTCCAATAGTCGCAGAAGTCGCAGCGCGCGTTGCAGCGCTTGGTGACCTCGATCGAGACGGTGAGCGGCCGCTTGTTGAAGGTGACGTCGAGAAACTTGCCCGCTGCACGAAGCTTTTCGAGCGGGCTTAGGGCAATCTTCATTCCGACTCCTGAAAACGCGGACGGATAGCATCTGTAGGCGCACTGCGCAACCGGACCGAGACTGGCCGCAAGCCCGCGCGGACACAAGAAAACGGCTACCGGCTGCCGGCTGCCGGCAACCGCTGAAGCAAAAAGCGTGCGGCGATTCGCCACGGAGCCGGCTGCTTTTCGTCGCGCTCGATCGCCTGGAGCCGCGAGAGCTGTTCTGACGGCGCGCGCACGTCTTTCCACTTCTTGTTGGAAAGTTCAGCGGACAGCTCTTTCAGGACAGTTTCTTCGCCCTTCACCGCCCAGCGGGCTTCGGCGGCGGCACAGAGCCGGTCGACGGCCTCGGGACGGTCGTCGAAGAGGGACTGCAGGCGTTGGGTGAACGGTCCGGGAGCGACGGCCGCCCGGATCGGGGGCGGCAGCTCCGAGGAGGGCAGGATCGGCAGGTCCCACTCGAACTCGTCGTCGTTCCATCGGTCGGGACGGGGCACCTTGCGGCCGCGCGGGTCGAGCTTGATCTGCTCGACCTCCTTGCTCCGCAGCGCCGAGATCGGGAGCGGGGCGGGCTTGGTCAACAGCGGCGCGTCCTCTTTCGGCTCGATGTGCGGGCGGGCCGGGGCGGGCGGCGGACGCATCGAGCGGCCTTTGACCTCGCTCATCGGCTTGGCGGGGACGTTGGTCGGCACTTCGACGACCGCGCCGATGGCCTTGCGGAACGGGGAGCGCTTGATCGGCGGCGCGACGGTCTTGCCGGGCGCCGCGGGGGGCGGCGGCGGCGGAGGGGCTTGCGCCGCCTTCCGCGGGGGGGCGGGCGCGGTCGGCAACGGCGGTGATTTCTTCAATAATGCCGGGTTCTTGGCCGCGTCGGCGGCGACGACGCCCTGGTTCTTCTTCTCCGCTTCCAGCACCATCGCAGCGAAGGCGTCGGGCAGGTTCGGCGGCCAGGGCGGCGCCATCCCCAACCGCTTGGCCGCTGCCGGGGCCCGTCGATTCGCGGCGCAGGTCGACTCCAGCAGCTTCTTCCAGCTTTCGAGCTGCTCGGGCGGCAGCTCGCCTTGCCCGAGCGCGTAGAGGCCCGCCGCCGCCCCCGCATGGTCTTTGGGAGCGCTCGCGAGGAGCTCTTTCGCCCGCGTCTGGCCGACCGCGGAAGCCGAAGCCTGGACCGCGCGCGCAAACGAGCCGGCGGCGAGTGAAACGGCGGAGACTTCGCCCCCGAGCTGCAGCGCCGCCGGCAGCCCGCCCTCGACCAGCCGGCGGGCAGCGGCGCCGAGCCGCGGGTCGGTGACCAGATCGCCCGCGCCGATGAAGAGCTGGCCGATCAGCGGTCCCGAGATGCCGCCCTCGAGCAGCACCCTCGCCGCCGCCAGGCGTGAGCCTTTCGGGACCCGCAGGTCGCAAGCCAGCTCGAGCAGGATCGCGCCGGCATCGGGACCCCCGGCGAGCTCTTTCTGCTCCTCGATGGGCGCCGAGAGAGCCGAGGCGAGCGCCGCCAGCGCGCCCGTCTCCCGATGGCGCGCCTCGCGCAGGTAGTCGGCGAGGCTCGGCCACTCGCCGCTGGTCTCTTTCTTCAGCGTGGCGAGGATCGGCATTACTTCCTGCCGCCCATCGTCGCGAGCGTCCCGCGCGAGAAGATCGCGAGATGCAACAGGAACAACGCGCCCCATCCGAGCGCGACCCACTGGACCCAGAAGCGGTCGGGGCTGTAGCGGCGGTTGAGCAGCGCGCAGACCAGCAGGCCGCTGATCATCACCAGCGCGTGGACGGTGAGCAGCACGCGGTGCTGCTCGCGGGCGAGAAACCCCTTGCTGGGCGCGCTGCGGGCCATCTCGCGTCTTTCTATCAGCGGGCCTTCTCGATCCAAAGCCGGACCAGCGCCGGGTCGTCGCTGAGCGCGCCCCAGCCGCTCTCGGCCACTTTCTGCGCCCGGGCCAGACCCATGTGCGTCCGCCGCTCGAGCTCGACGACCTCCGGCGGGACGCCGCGCGCGTCGTACGGCGCGGTCGACACGACCGTCTGCCGCCGCGCCAGCTCGTCGGCGCCGAAGTGCACCAGCAGCACGGCCGCGATCGCCGCCGCGCCTTTCAAGCCGGTGAGGAAAGGCCGCAGCCGATCGAGCAGCGCCAGCGCGGCCGTCGCCTCGAGGAGAAACGGCAGGTACCCGAGATAGCCGGGCAGCGGCATCTCGAAGAGCTTGGGGTGCTCGAAGAACGGCACCGTGTAGACCCACCCGCGCTCACATCGCCAGTTGAGCGACTCCCAGACGAGGCCGAGCGGAATGCCGAGCAGCGCGATGCGCCAGAAGACGCCCGCCTCGAGCGGCGTCGGCAGCGCTCGCGGTGGCAAAAGCGCGGCCGCGGCCTCGCACAGCGGCCAGAGGAAGAGCCAGGCCAGCGGAAACGCGTAGCGGGGAAAGACGAGCGCCAAGACGAGCATCAGGGCGCCGATCGCGCCGAGCACCGCGGGGTGTATTCGCGCGCGCTGCGGCGCCAAGTCCGGTAACAGCAACCGGACGGCGGGGAGCACGGTCGCGAACGACACCGCGCCAAACGCCGCGCCCGCGAGCGCGTTGGGCGAGACGCCGGTGTACCACCAGTTTTTCAGCCGCAGATCGACCAGCTCGAAGACGTCCCAGAAGAGCACGCTCGCGACGCAGCAGGCGATCCAGTCCGCGGGCCTCGCAAGCGGCGACTTCCCCCGGCGCAGGCGGGCGAGGCCGTCCAATGCGATGAGCACGCCCGCCCACGCGAGCGGAAACCGAACAAGATCAATGGCTTGCGAAAAACGCGACGCGACGGCTGCCGCTGCGATCACGAGGACGCCGAACGCGATCTCGACCACGAATCAATCCGAGCACGTGCACGCGACCGATGTCGAGCACGAAAACGAGCACGAGCACGAGCACCGCTTTGCTTTCGAAGCGCGGACGCCGGGCTCCCGTGAGGAAGCCCGGCGCCCGTTCAACGCGGTCCGCTCCCGGAGCGGCGGACCGCGACCCCGACTGGATTACTTGCCAGGATTGGCGTTGTCGCCCGACGGCTTCTGCATCGAGCTCTTGTTGTGCTTCTTCATCGGCTTGCCCATGACCTCGATCTTGTCGGCGCGGTTCGACGCCGGATCGAAGCTGGCGCGCACCTGCTGGCCCTCGTGGATCGCCGAGATGCCGGCCGCGATCGGCTGGCCGCGGCGGATCACCTGGGTCTGCGAGTCGACGGTCAGCGTCACGCCGCCAGCCGACTGGTCGAGGGTGATGCTGTTCTGGTCGACCTTCGCCACCGAGCCGGTCACCGTGCGCAGGCTGGCGTTGTCCGACGAGCCGGAGACGCTGCCGCTCTGGGAGCCCATGCTGCCCGAGGACGAGGTGCTGCCCTGGTTCTGGCCATAGGTCGAGCCGCTGCCGTACGTGCCGCTGCTCCCGCTGTTGCCGCTGGTCGAGCCGCTCACGCTGCCCTGCGAGCCGGAAGTGCTGCCCTGCTGCCCGTAGGTCGAGCCCGAGGTGCTGCCCTGCTGGCCGGAGGTGCTGCCCTGCTGGCCGGAGGTGCTGCCCTGCTGGCCGGAGGTCGAGCCGGAGGCGCTGCCCTGGTTCTGGCCGTAGGTCGAGCCGGTGCTGCCGCTGTTCGGCGTCGCCGAGCCGCTCGCGCTGCCCTGCGAGCCGGTGTTGTTCTGCCCGTACGTCGACGAGCTGCCCGAGGAGCTCGGGTTGCTGCCGTACGTCGAGCTGCCGCTGCTGCCGGTGTTGTTGTTGGCGGACGAGCTGGTGTTGCCGCTCGTGCCCATGCTGCCGGAAGCCGTCGCCGAGCCGCTCTGCGTGCCGGCCGAGCCCTGCGCGTTGGTGTCCTGGCCGGTCTGGTTGTTGCTCGCCGAGCCGTTGCTCGGGGTCGAGGTGCCGGCGCTCGCCGTCGCCTGCGTGCCGTTGGCGCCGCCCGCGGTGCCCTGCGTGCCCGACACTGAGCCGGACTGCGTCGTGCCGGTGTCATTGCCGGCCGTGCGCGTGCTCTTGCTGCCGCTGCTGCAACCGAAGACCAGCGCCGCAGCGAGCGCGATTGGGAACGTAACTTTCATCTTGATCCTCCTCGAGGGGTTTCGCGGCGCCTTCATGGGGGCGTCGCATGAAGCGCCGGGAATTCCCGGCACGAGGGAGAGGTAGGCATCGTCCTGTCCGCACGGAAGCGTGATTACCGCACGGCTTGTCGAGCACCGAACGTGCCAGCGCCTCCCGCTGGAGGCGGGTTTGGCGCTATGTTTGGTTGAATGCTCGCTCGCTGCCCGAGCTGTCGGAACACGTTCAGCACCGAGCGCGCCGGACGCCAGAATTGTCCAGCATGCGGCAAACCGCTGGTCGTTCCCGAGCAGCCGGCGGCGGCGCCCGGCCCAGAGGCCGCGCCGGAAGCCGGGACACCCTGGGAACGCCGCGCCGAGCTCGGGACGTGGCGGGCCTGGACACAAACGCTCAACCTCGCCCTGCTCGAGCCGGGAAAGCTGTTCGCTGCCGCGCGGATCGAGCGCACCTCCGACCACCTTTGGTTCGCCGTCATCACCACCTCGGTCTTCTGGGCGATCGGCCAAGTCCTCGAACGCGCGATGCTTTCCGGGCAGCGCGAGCAGATGCGGCGCCTGTTGGGGAGCATCTCGGACAACCCGGAACTGTCGTCGATGATGCAGAAGATGATCGACACCCAGGCCGCGGCGAACTCGTGGCCGGTGGTGATCGGCCTCTCGCTTTTGACGCCGCTCTTCAGCTTCATCTTTCTCTACCTGAACGCGGCGGTGACGCACGGGTTTGCGCTCGTGCTGGGCCAGTCGAAGCGCGGCTTTCCCGCGACGTTCACCGCCTGCGCGTATTCGTGCGCGCCGCTGGTGCTTCTGGCGGTGCCGGCCTGCGGGTCGATCGTCGGCGTGATCTGGCTGGTGGTGCTGACCGGGATCGGCCTCAAGGAGACGCACCGGATCTCGACCGGTGGCGCGGCCGCGACGGTGCTGACGCCCTACGTTGCGCTTTGCTGCCTCGGCTTCGTCGCGGCAGCGGCGATGGCGATGGTCTTCCGCAACGCGATGGGCCAGAGGTGATCGTCTCGCGAACAGGCGGTCCGTCGGTGCACGCGCTCGGCCTCGCCGCGGCGGCCGCAGCGTTGCTCGTCGCCGCCTGGTTGGTGCCGCTCGATGCGCCCTTCCTGTTCTGCCCGTTTCGCGCCGCGACCGGCCTGCCGTGCCTGTCCTGTGGAACGACGCACGCGTTCCACTACTTCGTCCGCGGGCAGGTCGCGTCCGCGTTCCTCGCCAGCCCGCTGGGGGCGGTGCTCGCACTGGCGTGCGCGATCCATCTCGGGTGGACGGTCTTGCGCCTCTTCGGCCTGCCCTACGCGCTCTCGATTCAGCCGACCCGAGCGCTGCGCTGGACCGCTGCCGCCGCGCTCGCCGGCAACTGGGCGTTCCTGGTCTTGAAGCCATGATCTGGATCGGGATCGCGTACCTGTGCGGCTCGATCCCGTTCGGCCTGCTCGTCGCCCGCGCGGCCTCCGGCAAGGACGTGCGGACGGTCGGCTCGGGCAACATCGGCGCAACCAACGTTGCCCGAGCCGCGGGCCGCCCGGCCGCGACTGCCACCCTCGTACTCGACGCCGTCAAAGGCCTCGCCCCGGTCCTGCTCGCGCCCCGCCAGCTCGCCCCCGCCTGCGCGGTCGCTGCCGTCGTCGGACACTGCTTCCCCGTCTGGCTCAGGTTCCGCGGCGGCAAGGGCGTCGCGACCGGCCTCGGGGTCTCGCTCGCGCTGGCACCCTGGGCGGCGCTCGCGGGCGGGGCAACCTGGGTCGTTTTGTACAAAATCTTCAAAATCTCCAGCGTCGGGTCTCTCGCCGGAGTCGCCGTCTCGCTCGCCGTCGCCGCGTTCACCGCCGCTCGCCCCGCCGTCTTCGGCCTCGCCGCGGTGTCCGGCGTCATCCTCGTCCGCCATTCCGCCAACATCCGCCGCCTGCTCCGTAAGCAGGAGTCCTAGCGACCCCCAGGCGGGCCGTGGCTTGTCCCTCGCGCTGAGCGGATCCCACTCTCAGGTCGGACCCCTGAGGAGGATTCAATGGCGACTTATGATCGGAATTACGGAGCGATCTCCGGCAACAGCGCCGCAGACTCGCGCCTGGCGCGGCCCCTGCGGCTCGACTGGAGCGCGCTGGTAGGTGGCTCGTTGATGGGCTGGGGCATTTTGCTGCTTCTCTCGATGATCGGAATGGCGATCGGCCTTTCGGTGATCGACCCGTTCGCGGTGCGGCCGGCGGCTTCGAACGCGGGCGCGGCGATCTGGGGTGGTGCGAGCGCGATCGTAGCCTCGTTCGTCGGCGCGTTCCTCGTCATCCGGCTCGCCGGCGACCGTCGGCGCAGCGAGAGCCTCGCCCACGGCGGCGTGGCGTGGGGCATGTCGATGCTGCTGGCCGGCCTGATCGCGCTGTTCGCGTCCGGGGCGGCGGCATTCAGCCGGACCCCGGCGGGCAACACCGCGACCCACCGAAGTACCCGCGGTCAGACGGTCTCGTTGGTCGAGACCACCGGCAACGGCGGCGTGGTTGCCATCTTCGCCACCGCCGGCGCGCTCCTCGCGCTCTGCGGATCGCTCCTCGGCGCGCTGGCCGCGGCCAGCCGCGAATCGGGCGTCCCGCTGGCGAACGAGTTCCGCATCGGGCATCGTTCGGCGAACGGCCACCACAAGGACACGACGATCATCACTCCGGATGCGTCGCGGGACGAGACGACCATCCTCCCGCCCACGCACTAGGCGCCCGTTTTCATATCTCTTCGTTGAACCCCTTCTCGAAGAGCTCGGCGATGGCGTCGGCGCACTTCTGTGCGTCGTCGCCTTCGGCGTGGACGTGGACGGTGGTTCCCTTGGCGGCAGCGAGCATCAAGACGCCCATGATGCTCTTGCCGTTGACGTTCTGACCGTCCTTCTCGAGCGTCACGTCGCAGTCGAACTTGTTGGCGGTCTGCACGATCATCGCCGCCGGCCGCGCGTGCAGGCCCATCTTGTTGCGCACCGTGCAGTCCTTGTCGACCGTGTCGTCCGCCATGCCCCGGTTCCAGTGCTAGAAGAAGCGCGCCCCGAGCGCAAGGCCGACCAGCAGCGCCGCGTAGACCGCCCGCGTCACGCCGACGCGGGGCAACAGCGCCGCCGCTCCGACGATGGTCGAAGCCACGAGCAGCGCGTGAAACGGCCGGTCCGGCAGACCCGCGGCGAGGACCGATCGCGCGGCGAGCGCGCCCGCCAGCACCGCGCCGCAGGCCTTGAGCAGCGGCGTGCTGCTCGCGAAGTGGGCGCGGGCGATGGCGTCGACCACGCCTTCTCCGCGCAGGTATCCGACCGCGAACAGCCACACGCGCGCGGCGAGGTGGACCGAGTTGTACAGGCCGAGGAAAACCAGGACGCAGCCGAGGCCGATGAACGGTTCGGTGACCGCCGCCGCCAGCGCCGCGGTGGGCCGCAGGGCGAGCCAGAAGAAGCCGTCGCCGAGAGCCGCGAAGGGCGGCCCGAGCGCGGTCTTGAAGCTCGACACCGACTGCGCGGGAAGCTCGCCGCTCGCCACCCGCTCCTCGAGCCGGACCGCGCCGCCCACGATCGCGGCCGCCATGTACGGGTGGCAATTGAAGAATTCGAGATGTCGCGCGACGGCCCGGGCGCGATCGCCGGGATCCGGATAGAGCTCGGCGAGCGCCGGGCCGATGGCGTCGGCGAATCCGACGTTCTGCATCCCGCGCGGGTTCCATGCCGCCTGCAGGAAGAGCGATCGCAAGAAGACGCGGGCGAGCCCGCCGTTCGAGACCCGCCGGGCGCCCTGCGCCACCGCCGCCGCCGGGATGCTCACGAGAAGACCCCGACGATCAGCGCCGCCGCGATCGCGCCAGCCGCCGAGATCGCCGCGATCGCCGGCGCGCGGTGGTCGCGGATGGCCCGGATCGAGCAGGCCGCCGCGATCGCCCACACCGCGTGCCATGAGCCTTCGAGCGCCCAGAGCGCGCCTTCCCCGCTCCCGGCGCGCAGGTACGCGAGCAACGGCGAGACCATGACCGCCAGCGCGCAGATGCCGGCCGCGGCGCCGAACGGCAGCAGCAGGCCGCGGAGGTTGACCCGCGCCGCCAGCGGATCGCCGTGCGCCGCGCGGACGACCGCCGACTCCATCAACTGACCGTTGCGATACTCGGAGGCGCGCTCGAGGCGGCGGCCAAACATCGCGAGCGGGAAGAGCAGCGCAAGCCCGATCGCCGCCAGCGGCGCGTCCACTCCGGTGCCGGCAGCCATCCCCGCCGGCACCACCATCGCCGTCAGCGCCCCGGCGAGCAGCGACTCGTTGTCGGGGAGGCTGCCGCCGAGGTTCACGCCGCCGAGAAACAAGAGCTCGAGCGGCACGCCGAGCAAAAGCCCGCCGCGGGCGTCGCCGAGAAGCCACCCGAGGACCGGCGCCAGCACCAGCGGCCGTGAAACCATGAATTGAAACGCGCCTTTGCGCTCGACGGCCGCGAGCCCGCCCGCGAGGGCCGCGATCGCCGCGAGCAGCAGGAGGTGGAGCAAGCCGCCGGGCGGGAGCGGTAGCATTCCTTCTTCTACTCCTACACGTCGGCGAAGCGAGCCTTGATGTCGGGGAGCGCGAGCGGAGATTCGGTCGGCACCGCGCGCAGCTCGACCCTGGTCCCCTGCGCGGCGAGCCGCTCCAACGCCGCGAGCTCGTCCTTGTCGAGGAACACCGACGGCGCCACCTGCCTGCGGCTGACGCCGAAGTGGACGTTGCCGAGATTGAGCTGCGGAATCGCCACTCCCGCGTCGTGGAGCGCCTCCGCGTCGCGCACCTCGCGCAACAGCACCAGCGTGCGGCTCGCCGGCGGCCCCTTGCCGCCCGGCTTGAGCGCCTCGGCCGCGGCCTTGACGCGGAGCACCTCGAATTTCACTCCCGGTGGAATGGCGAGCGCCATCGCCGAGCGGGCGAGGACGTTCGCCGCCGCCTCGTCGTCGGCGACCAGGATCCCCTGCGCGTCGAGCGCCGGCAGCCACGCCTCGAGCACCTGCCCGTGGACCAGCCGGTTGTCCACGCGGACCAGCGCAACGCTCGGAGATTTCACATCGATCTCCGCACCAGGTCGCTGGCATGGCCGATCGCTTTCTGACCGGCGTCGGCGAGATCGTGGGCGAGCTGCTCGATCGGCTTGCCGGCTCCGCGCAGGCCGCCGAGCTTGAGCAGCATCGGCAGGTTCACGCCGGTGACGACCTCGACCTTGCGCTCGTTCAGAAACGAGAGGCAGAGGTTGGTCGGCGAACCGCCGAGGAGATCGGTCAAGAGGACGACCCCGTCGCCGGTGTCGACCGAGCGGATGGCCTCCTCGATCCCGGCGCGCACGTCGGCCTTGCTCGCGACGACGCTTACGGCGGCGACCTGCAAGAGCTTGCCGACCACCGCCTCGGCGGTGCGGATCATCTCCTGCGCGAGATTCCCGTGGGTGGCGACCACGACCCCGATCATGGGCGCAATGTAACGCTTCTCCGTACCGGCTCAAGCATGGCCGCTGAGCCGCCTGCGGCGCCCGGGGCTAGAGCGCGAACAATGAGTGCGGCGCGAGCAGCCTCGCGAGACGGGTCGCGGCAGCCGACAGCGCCGGTCGCCGGGCGGCCTCGGGATGGCGAAGCTCGTCGAGCAGCTCGATCGAGGGCGCCGGCAGGTCGGCGGGCAGCGCACCATCCGGCGCGCCCGCGAGCATCTCGTGGAGGAGCGTCCCGAGCGCGAACGCGTCGGCCGGCATGCCCGCCGGCTCGCTCGCCGACACTTCCGGCGCGCGATAGCGGACGTCGCCCAGCTCGACCTGGACCCGCGGTCCCGCTCGGGTCGGGACCGGCAGCGCCACCAGCCGCGCCGCGCCGAAATCGGACAACAGCGTATTTCCGGCCCGATCGAGGAGCACGTTCTCCGGCTTGAGGGCCCCGTGGACGAGGCCCTGGCCATGAGCGTGCGCGAGCGCATGGGCCACCTGGGCGGCGATCCGCAGCGCGTGCCACGACGGCATCCGCTCGCTGCGCGAGAGCTTGTCGCGCAGCGTGCCGGCGGCGAGCGGCATGATCACCTGGGCCTCTTCGCCGCCGCGGACTTCGAGGATCTGCAGCACGCAGGGATGGCCGAGGGCGGCCTGCGCCTGGGCCTCGCGCCGAATCCGCCGCGACAGCTCGGCGGGCGACAGCCACGGCAGCCACTCCCAGAGCGGCTTGTACTCCTTGAGCGCGACCATCAGGCCCAGCTCGCCGAGCCTCGCCGCGCGCACGTAGCTCGAGGGCCCCTGCCCGAGATGGCCCTCGACCGGCTTGACTTGCGGCGACTCGATCTGCGGCTGGGTGTCGTGGACGCCCTGGATCACCTGGCGGAAGTGATCCTGCACGTCGCGCGAGACGTCGGCGGCGCCGGTGGCCGCGCGTTCCCCCTGCGCGGTCACGCGGATGCCGTGCTGCTCGACCTCGACGTAACCGAAGCGCTCGAGGAAGGCGACGTAAGCCGCCGGCTCGAGCGCCACCGACCCTTCCAGCTCGTCGAGCGCGCTCTGGCGCCCGCCTTTCGCGTTCTGGCGCAGGCACTGGAGAATGAAGACGCTGTCCTCGACGAGCTGCTCGCGGTTGACTTGCATCAGCCCGGCTTAGCGCGCGAGGGCCCGATGCGGCATCGGTCAGTTAGCCTTCGACACGCCGAGCTGGACCTTGGGCTGCTGGGCGGGCGGACCCTCCCGCGCCGGCGCGCTGTGCACTCCGGGTGCCGCCGCGCGGTAGACCAGCAGCGTGAGCACGAAGAGGGGAAAATCGGTCGCGATCACGACGATCAACGCCATCGACCCCGGCCCGCCGAATCGGATCAGGTGCAGCGCCGCCAGCCCGCTCGAGGTCAGCTTCGCGACCACGACCGGCAAGAGCGCGTGCCGCCGCTCGCGGGGCCGGCCGGCGACCACCGCGCACGAGGTCGAAATCGCGGTCATCATCGCGCACGCCAGGACGTTCCAGAACACCGCCTGCGCGCTCCAGCCGACCGGCGCGCGGTCGAGCGTGATCAACCGGAACGTCAGGCGCGGGGTCGCCGCGAACCCGAGCGCGCCCAGACCGTAGACCACCGCGAAGATGCGGCAGAACACCTGGAGCGTTCGTTCCTGCTGCGTGAGCGGGGCCTCAGGCATCCGCCCGATGTATCACGTCGTCGGTCGCCGGCGGTGGTGCAGAATGCGCTCGAACTGCGGCGAGTGCGCGCGGGCCACGACCAGCGAGAGCCGGATCGACTCGCCCCCGCCCTGCAGATGCAGCGACCGCGGCTCGCCGTACTGGACGCCGACGCGGCCGGAGTGCGGGAACCCCTCGTCGATCGAGAGCTTGTAGCCGAGACAGATGTTCTCGCCGTCGACCCGCGGATCGAGATCGAGCGACATCGCCATCGGCTCCGAATGCGGCCCGACCAGGTTCAGGTGCACCGGCCGGCCCTCTTCGCCGATCAGCATCGGGGATGCGAGCAGGTCGCCCGCGTCGTTGCGCACTTCGATCGAGTAGAGGACCGCGTCGCGGTTCACCTCGTCGGGCCGGAGCGACCCGAAGGTCATCTCCGCACCGAAGAGCCCGAACGCCAGCCCGGCGACGGCGAACATCAGCCGTGAAATCGCGGGCCTGCGATGCAGCATGCGGTCCCTCCCTGAAACACCGTAGCGTCTCAGGTGACGGCCGCAACGTCAAGCGCACCTTTCAGTAGATGTTGGTGGTCCGCTTCGCCCCGGTGTAGTCGAGCCAGACGGTCTTGAGATGGGTGAAGAAGTTGGCCCCTTCCTCCGCCATCTCTTTCTCGCCGACGCCGGTCGCCTTGATGCCGCCGAACGGAAGCTGTGCCTCGCCGCCGACGGTGGGCTGGTTGACGTGGACCATGCCGACCTCGGCTTTCTCGACGAAGCGCATCGCCTCGAAGTAGTCGCGCGTATAGATCGAGGCCGTCAGCCCGAACTGGACGTCGTTGGCGAGGTGGAGCGCTTCCTCGAAGTCGCGCGCCGACATCACCGCCAGGACGGGGCCGAAAACTTCCTCGCGGGCGAGCTTCGTCCCCGGCTCGACCTTGTCGAAGACGGTCGGCGCGCAGAAGAAGCCGCGCTCGTATTCGCCCGACGAGAGGCGTTCGCCGCCGCACAACAGCCGCGCGCCCTCGGCCTTGGCGGCCGCGATCGATTCGAGGTCGGTCTTCAGCTGGCCCATGT
>JAIVGS010000136.1 GCA_020201435.1 Myxococcales bacterium | reverse complement strand
GTCGTAAGGCCCGCCGCGCGTGAGCACCCAGACCACGATCATGTCGGTGAACGCGAAGACGAAGCCGAAGAGGATCGCGACCAGCATGATCGGCAGCACGAGCGGGATCGTGATCTGGAACAGCGTGCGGAAGAAGCGAGCGCCGTCGATCGCGGCGGCGTCGTGGATGTCCTGCGGGATCGAGGTCAGTCCGCCGAGGAGGATGACCGTCGCGAGCGGCAGCGTGCGCCACACCTGCACCGCGACGATCGAAAACATCGCCTTGTGCGGCTCGCCGAGCCAGACCGGGCACGGCGTGGCGCCGAGCGCGCCGCAGATGTGCAGCCAGTGCATCGCGACCCAGTTGATCACCGAGTAGATCGAGTCGAGCATCCACAGCCAGCCGATGCTGCCGAGCGAGACCGGCGCCACCCACGGCAGGAGGATCAGCAGCCGCACCAACCACTTGCCGTGGAAATCCTTCTGCAACGCGAGCCCGAGGATCGCGGAGAGCACGATCACGATCGCCTGCGACGCGAAGGCGAACAGGAACGTGTTGCCGAGCGCGCTGCGGAAAGTGGGATCGGCGATCGCGTTGCGGAAGTTTTCGAATCCGACGAAATGCCCGACGGCGGAGCTCACCGTCACGTCGCTCAGCGCGAACCAGATGGCGAGGACGAACGGCAGGCCGATCACCGCGCCGATGTAGATCATCGCCGGCGCGATCAGGATCCGCGCCAGCCAGCGCTCGTCGTCGGCGACGCGGCCGTTCACGGCTTTTTCCAGAACGGCTGCGGCGCGGTCCGCAGGCCGGTAGCCTTGTCGAAGAACTTGAGGTCGTTCTCGCGGAGCGAGAATTCGTACGACTCGCCCTCGGTCACGGGCATGTGCACCGTCGAGGGCAGGTTGACGATCATCTTCACGTCGGGCGCGAAGTCGCGCAGCGAGCCGTACAACAGCCTGTCGGCGCCGAGGTTCTCCACCCGATCGACGCGGAACCAGACGTGCACCAGCGGCTCGGTGGTCGAGTACGTTCCCTTGGGCAGGATCTCCTCGGGCCGGAAGCCGACGATGACGTCGCCGCGCTCGAAGAAGTTCATCGGCGGCGAGCCGAGGAAGCCGGCCACGAACGTGTCGGCCGGGTCCTTGTACACCTCGGTCGGCGGACCAAGCTGCCGCACTTGTCCCTTGTTCATCACCGCGATCCGGTGACCGAGCCCCATCGCCTCGACCTGGTCGTGGGTGACGTAGATGGTCGTGGTGCCGAGCCGCCGCTGGAAATGCTGCAGCTCGTCGCGGGCGGCGGTGCGCAGCTTCGCGTCGAGGTTGCTCAAGGGCTCGTCGAGCAGGAACACCGACGGCTCGCGCACCATCGCCCGCGCGAGCGCGACGCGCTGTCGCTCCCCGCCCGAGAGCTGCCGCGGCTTGCGGTGGAGCAACCGTTGGATTCCGAACATCGAGGCAGCCTTCTGCACGGCCGGCTCGATCGTCTCGCGAGGTGCGCGCTGCGCTTTCAGCGGAAAGGCGATGTTCTTTGCGACCGACAGATGCGGGTAGAGCGCGTAGCTCTGGAAGACCATCGCGATCTTGCGCTCGCGCGGCGGCAGGTCGTTGACCACCTTGCCACCGATCACGATGTCGCCGCTGGTCTGCTTCTCGAGTCCGGCGATCATCCGCAAGAGCGTCGTCTTGCCGCACCCCGACGGGCCGAGGAGGACGAGAAACTCGCCCTCCCGGGTCGCGAGGTCGACACCATCGACGGCGGTGTGGTCCTGGAAGACCTTGCGAACCTGCCGGGTCTCGACGATCGCCAAGTCAGTCTTTCCGCAAGCCGCAAGCCGCCGGCCGCAAGCCGATCACAGCAGCTTTCGCTCCTTCCACTTCTTGACGATCGCCTTGCACTTCTCGTCGGCTTCCTTGACCGCGTCCTCTGGCGAGGCTGCGCCGGTCGAGGCCTTGCCGAACATGGTGTTGATCACCCAGGTCGAGAAGATCTCGCCGATCGCGGCGTTGGCGTAGCCGGGATAGCCGACGTTGGTGGCCCAATCGACGGCGTCGCCGATCACGTTGTACTTGCCGGCCGGCTTGCCCTTCTTGTCGTTGGCGAGCTGCTGCTTGAGATCCGGCACCGTCTTGGCGAAGCAGGGGAAGTTGTAGAACTCGCTCGCCTTGAACGCGCGGTCGAAGTTGTCGATGTAGTCGATGAGGAACTTCTTGGCGCCCTCGACGTTGTCGGCGAACTTCCAGATCACGTAGCAGCTCATCACGTGCTCGAGGCCGATGCGGCGTACCGGGCCGGCGGCCGCCTTGGCCAGGCCGATGCGGTCGGCGATCGGCGAGCCGTCGACGATCATCTGCTTGTTCTCACCCTCGCGGGTGACCGAGATCGCGTTCAACACCACCGATGCCTTGCCGGCGAGCATCGCGCGGTTGTTCGACGAAGGATCCCAGGAGAGCACTTCCGGCGTCATCGTCTCCTGGTAGAGCGACTTGACGAACTTGACCGCGTCGACAGTGTGCTTGGAGTTCAGGATGATGTTGCCTTCGGCGTCCTGCTCGCTGCCGCCCCAGGAGTAGAGCAGCGCGCGCATCGCCATCGCGGTGTCGAGCTCGGCGGCCTGACCGATGCCGACCGCGATGCCCGTCTTGTCCTTGATCATCTTGCCGAACTTGCGGATGTTCTCCCACGAGTCGACGTTGCCGCCGACCTGCTGGAAGAGGTCGAGGCGGTAGTTGACCGGATCGGGCACGTAGCTGTCGCTGAACGCGAAGAACTTCTTCGTCTTCGGGTTGAGCGTGCTCTTCATCGCCAGCTCGATCGGCTTGCCGTGCTTCTTCGAGACGTGGTCGTAGATCTCCTTGTGATCGATCACGTCCTCCTCGTACGCCGCCGGCGGCGAGAGGAACATGAAGAGATCGTGGCCCTTCTTGGCCGAGACCTCGGCGGCCGCGGTGGGGGCGATGGCCGGAATGCCGACGTTGTCGACGGTCACCTCGGTGTCGTTCTTCTCGCCCCACTCTTTCACGTACTCGCCGTTGAACCACTTGTCGTAGCCGGGGACGAAGTGGTTCCACTGGATGATGCGCAGCGTCTTCTTCGCCGCGCGGGACTTTTTCGGAAGCGCCAGCGCCGCCGCGCCAACGCCTGCCGCCTGGATAAGTTTGCGCCGGGAGATGGTCATCGCGCCGCTCCTTTTGGGGGACCGTGCAGACGGCGCGGACGTAAGCACCGTGCGATGTAAAAAGCAACACCCTGTTCACAGGGAGAAGGAAAGGGAACGGAAAGGGAAAGGGAACGCTCTGAGCGAGGGTGAGGCGACCGGACGAGGGAAGCCGTGGCCCTCAGCCGTACGCCTCCACCTCGCCCTCGCCCTCAGCTTTTCCTTTTCCGTTCCGTGGGCCCTTACCGTTTTTCAGGCGTCCGCCCCTGCGCGGCCGGCATCCTCAAGTCTTCCGCCGCCTTCAGGTGGTGCTGCAGCACGGGCAGCGTCTCGTCGAGCATGTTGCAGAGATCCGCGTCCTTGCACGACGCCCGCGCCGACTTGACCATCGCGATCACGTGCTCGTGCCCCTCGACCATCGCGTTCGCGAACGCCTTGTCGAAGTCCGCGCCGCTCTTCCCGTCGAGCTTCGAGTGCGCGTCGCGCGACTTCATGGCGCCCATCGAATCGTCGAGCTTGACGCCGCGCTTCATCGCCAGGTCGCGCAGCTTCTTGTCGGCGTCCTTGTGGTCGTCCGCCAGCATGCGGCCGTACTCCTGCGCCCGCGGCCCGCCGTTCTTCATCGCCATCTGGCCAGCGTCGATCTCCTCCATGTTCGCGGCGTGCAGCTTCATGATCAGGCCGGACGGGGACGACATCGACATCCGGTCCTTGTCCTTGTTCATCGTGTGGTGCGGGTTCTCCTTCTCGGCCCGGTCGAGGTCCGGCTTCACGGCCGGATGGGCCTGGTCCTTGTTCTGCACGCTGTTCGAGTTGCCGGTCTCGGCGCGATCGATCTGCCCGGTCGCCGGCTGATCCACCGCGGGCCGATCCTTGTTGTTCACGTCGTGCGGGTTTTCCGGCTGCGACGACTGCGCCACGGCCAGCAGCATTGCGCAAAGAAATGACATGACTCTCTCCCCTGTGAGCGGTTGCCTGAAAAGCTGGCGATCGAACCGCGAGATCGCAGCAGAGGGGGGCCTGTACTTGCACAGCAGGCGTGCTTGCGACTAAGTAGCCGCCCGTGCCGGCTGGAAGCGACGTCATCCTCGAAACGCGAGGTTTGAGCAAGGAGTTCCGCGGGTTCGTCGCGGTCAAGAACGTCGATCTTCGCGTCGAGCGCGGCACCATCCACGCGCTGATCGGCCCCAACGGCGCCGGCAAGACCACCTGCTTCAACCTGTTGACCCGCTTTCTGCCGGCGACGGCGGGCACCATCGTCTACAAAGGCCACGACATCACGGACGAATCGCCCGCCGACATCGCGCGCCAGGGCCTCGTGCGTTCGTTCCAGATCTCGGCGGTCTTTCCCCACCTGACCGTGCTGGAGAACGTCCGGATCGCGCTGCAGCGGCGCCGGGGCGCGTCGTTCGACTTCTTCCGCAGCGATCGGGTGCTGCACGAGTTCGACCCCCGCGCGCGGGAGCTTCTCGCCGCCGTCGGCCTGCAGGAATTCGAGCAGACCCACGCCGCCGAGCTGTCGTACGGGCGCAAGCGCGCGCTCGAGATCGCGACCACGCTCGCGCTCGAGCCGGAGCTGATGCTGCTCGACGAGCCGACCGCGGGCATGGGCCACGAGGACGTCGATCGGATCGCGGCGCTGATCCAGAGGGTGGCGAGAGACCGCACGGTCCTGATGGTCGAGCACAACCTCGGAGTCGTCGCCTCGCTCTCGCAGAAGATCACCGTGCTCGCGCGGGGCGAAGTGCTCGCCGAGGGCGACTACCAGAGCGTGTCGAAGAACCCCGCCGTGGTCGCGGCGTACCTGGGGACCGAGCATGGCTGAGCCGCTCCTCAGCGTGAAAGCCCTCGAGGGCTGGTACGGCGAGTCGCACGTGCTCCACGGCGTCGACCTCGAGGTGCGCTCCGGCGAGCTGGTCACCGTCGTCGGCCG
Source organism: Myxococcales bacterium (assembly GCA_020201435.1). Classification (GTDB taxonomy): domain Bacteria; phylum Myxococcota; class Myxococcia; order Myxococcales; family 40CM-4-68-19; genus 40CM-4-68-19. The sequence goes on along the minus strand of JAIVGS010000136.1, from coordinate 1,045 downwards.
CAACGGCGCCGGCAAGACGACGACGATGAAGTCGATCATGGGCATGGTCCGCCCCCGCACAGGCTCGGTGAGGTTCAACGGCGTCGAGACGATCGCGATGCCGTCGTACCGGATCGCGCGGCTCGGCATCGCCTTCTGCCCCGAGGAGCGCGGCATCTTCGCCACCCTCGACGTCGCGGAAAATCTCGTCTTGCCGCCGAAAGTGCGCGACGGCGGCCTGACGACGCAACAGGTCTTCGACCTGTTCCCGAACCTGAAAGAGCGGCTGCGCAGCCAGGGCACCAAGCTGTCCGGCGGCGAGCAGCAGATGCTGGCGATCGGCCGGATCCTGCGCACCGGAGCGCGCCTCCTGCTCCTCGACGAGCCCACCGAAGGGCTCGCGCCGGTGATCGTCCAGCAGATCGGCAACAGCATCCGCAAGCTCAAGGCGGAAGGCTTCACCATCCTGCTCGTCGAGCAGAACCTGCGCTTCGCCGGGACGGTGGCCGACCGCCACTACGTGATGGAGCGCGGCCGGATCGTCGACGAGATCCCCAACGCAGCGCTGCAGGGCAGCATGGAAAAAGTCAATCAATACCTCGGAGTCTGACTTCCACAAGGAGAGGGCAACATGCGTCACATGATGCTAGCCGCAGCAATCGTTGCATCGGCAACGGCCGCGCGGGCCGAGTTCACCGGGAAGACGATCAAGATCGGCGTCCTCAACGATCGGTCGGGTCTCTACGCCGACCTCGCCGGCGAAGGCTCGGTCGTCGCGGCGAAGATGGCGGTCGAGGAGATGGGCGGGAAGATCGGCGACACGCCGATCGAGGTGATCTCCGCCGACCACCAGAACAAGCCGGACGTCGGCTCGAACATCGCCCGGCAGTGGTACGACGTCGACGGCGTCGACGCGATCGTCGACGTGCCCACCTCGTCGGTCGCGCTGGCGATCGCCCAGATCACCAAGGACAAGAACAAGGTCTTCCTCGCCAGCGGACCCGGCTCGAGCGATCTCACCGGCAAGGCCTGCTCGCCCAACACCGTGCACTGGACGTACGACACT
>JAIVGS010000311.1 GCA_020201435.1 Myxococcales bacterium | reverse complement strand
GTTCAGGTCGGCGTACGCGCCGGTCGAGAGTACGGCGTGGTCGGCGGCGGTCTCGGTGACGACGGTCTCGTAGCGCATCGGTGCCGGACGGCCGAGACCGGCGAAACCTTTCGGACCGAGTTCCTGCGCCAGCCAGGTGAGGTCCCCGAGGCGGAGTTGGTCGACGACGACGAGCACCACGAGCCGTCCCTGCGCCGCGACCGACAGCAGGATCGCCAGGATCATGTCAGGACCATTCCGTTGACGGTCCCGCTCAGCACTTCCTTGCCGAGCTGGTTCTTCATCGTGAAGCGGAAGGTGTACCAGCGGCGGCCGGGCTCGTCGCGGGCGGTTTCGCAGACGCCGTCGCAGCGGATGGTGTCGCCGGCGAAGGTCGGGCGGTGGAAGCGGAAGGTCATCTCGGTGGCGAGGTAGTCGATCGAGCCGCCGAACTGCGTCGCGAGGGTCGCGGTCAACAGGCCCTGCAGCATCAGGCGGCCCTTGGCGTCGCGCTGGACGTGGTGCTCGCCGCGATCGCCGGAGATCTCGGTGAAGGTATTGACGTCCTGTTCGGTGAACGTCCGCTCGAGCGCGAAGGTGTCGCCGGGCTTGATCGAAAGCTTGTCCGATATCATTGTGCGCCACCTTGTACCGGGAGGACGCGGATGTTCCAAGCAGACTTGCTGAAAGCGCGGACGGTCGTCGTCACCGGAGGAGGGAGCGGGCTCGGGGCGGAGATGGCGCGGCGGTTCGCGTCGCTCGGGGCGCACGTCGTCGTCATCGGGCGGCGGAAGGAGAAGGTCGACGCGGTCGCGGCGGAGATCGGGGGAAGCGCGTACTCGTGCGACATCCGCGATTTCGGGGCGGTGCAGGAGGTCGCTTCGAAGGTCGGCCCCGTGGACGGCCTCGTCAACAACGCCGCGGGGAACTTCCTCGCCGCGTCGGAGGATCTGTCGTCGAACGGGTTCAAGACCGTCGTCGACATCGTGCTGAACGGGACGTTCCACTGCACGAGCGCGTTCGGACGGAAGATGATCGAGTCCGGCAAGGGCGGAGCGATCGTGAACATCGTCACGACGTACGCGTGGACCGGGTCGGCGTTCGTGCTGCCGTCGGCGTGCGCGAAGGCGGGGGTACTCGCGATGACGCGGTCGCTGGCGGTCGAGTGGGCGGCGTACCGCATCCGGGTCAACGCGATCGCGCCGGGGCCCGTGCCGACGGAGGGGGCGTTTTCGCGGCTGATGCCGGACCCCTCGCTCGAGGAGATGGCGCGCAATCGGATCCCGTTGAAACGGTTCGGGACGCCGCGGGAGATCGCCGACGCGGCGACGTACTTGATTTCCGAGGGCGCCGGGTACGTCACCGGCGACTGCCTGACGATCGACGGCGGGGAATGGCTGCGCAACGGGGGCGAATTCTCTTACGCGATCGACTTCGACCGGGAGAACTTGAAGCAGATGCTCAAGGCGATGCGCGGGAAAGAGAAGTAGCGTGACACAGACCGTGACACACAGACCGTGACACACAGCGAAAGGAGAAGGAGAAGGAGAAGGAGAAAGAGAAGGAGCAGGGATGCGGGCCGCGCAAAGTGCGTGCCTGAATACCGCGGAAGGCAATGGGAGGGCTGCGCCCGCGGATCGGCGGCGTGTTTTCGCGATCGCTCGCGGTGAAGCCACCGAAGCGGCTGGCGCGGTCCAGATTGCGGCCATTTCTGGGCAGTGCTCGGAGGAGGCTGCAGCCGAAGCTCGACGGCTCGATGGCCGCACTGCGGCACTGCTTTCGGGGCTGATTCGCTGAGGTTCCTAACCGAGCTTGCTCGCGACTTCGTCGTCGAACACCTTCGGAATCTCGCACTTCACCTCGCCGTCCTCGCGGCGCACGGGCAGCGCGGTGAAATGGTCGCCGCGCTTCCAGAACAGGTCGGGCGAGAGGGGCGAGGGGCCGCCCTCGAAGGCCTGGAGCGCGCCCGCGGCCATTGCTTCCAGAGCCTTCAGGCTGCGGCGGTCGGCGATCGCGTGACAGAGCAGGATGTGCGCGCTCGGCATCGCGATCAGGGTGCCGAGCTCGGTCGGCTTGCCGACCAGCTCGTCGGCGGCGAGGCCGAGCGTCGCCACGAACAGCGACTTGCCCGAGACCGCATAGATGCGGGTGCCGGCGATCTCCATCGGATTGACCTCGACCTGCTCCTGGGCGCGTACGTTCTCCAGCGCGATCGCGACCAGCTGTTCGGCCGGTTTCTCCCATGCCGCGAGGTCTGCCGGTCTCACCGGCGTGACGAAGCTCGGCAAGTCGAGGACCAGGGCCGCATGCAGGTCGCCCGCGATCGGGGCAGAGATCGCGGCCGGCCCGCGCTGCACGCGCAGCTTCAGCGCCGGCCGCGCCCGGGCGAAATCTCCGCGCACCGCATCCAGCTCGCGGCCCAATTTCTCCTCGGTAAATCGCCGCTCGAGCTCGGCGCGAACGCAAGGCTGGGCTCCCGATGGACAGGCCTGCGCGATCGGCAGCAGCGAAAGGTCCCACGAACCGTCGATCCGCGCATGGTCGTCGTGCAGCTCGAACGCAGCCCCGCGCGCGAGAAGCTCGGTCCTCACCGTCTCGATGAACGCGCCATACGACCGCGCATCGAACAGCCGGCCCCACTCCGGCAGCCGCTCGCAGAGGCTCTCAAAAGACGTAGCGAATCCGCGGAATTAGAGCGAGCGACGGCAGGCCGAGCGTCTGCGACGAGCCGCCCGTCGGCGTGTACCGCGCGAGCGTGTAGCGCACGAGAAGATCGAACCCGACCGCGAAGTGGTCGAGATGCGTGTCGTAATCGATCGCCCCGCCCGCGCCGAGGTGAAAGCCGGGCAGATGATCGGGCACACTCGAACCGTTGCGAACGGGCCCCGGGCTCAGGTCGGTGAACCCGCCGACGAGCTTCAGGGACAACAGCGTCCGCAGCCAGACCGGATAGCCGTACGCCACGCCGGCCTCGACGAAGGTGGCGCCGAACGAATCGGCCGCGAGGCAATCGCCGGACCGCGAATCGACCTGGTAGCACGACGCGCTCGCCGCGCCGATTCCGAGCGAGGCGAACACCGCCGCCTGCGCGCCGATCTCGCGGCCGAGCGTCATCGAGATGTACGGCTGGAGGTTCGAGAACGTCGCGCTCCCGCCCAGCGTCGTGAAGCTGCCGAGGGACACCTCGGTGAACGTCCCGCGCCGCGGCGGCTCGTCGACGCCGGTCGCCGGCACGATCGACGCTGCCAGAAAGAGCGCTGAAATCACTGCCCGCTCGGCTTGAACACGTACGGGTAGGTCACCTGGACCGTCCCGCCACCCTGCGGGGAGGGGAACATCCACCGCCGCACGTGGTTCACGATGCAGCTCTCGACCGGCTCCGACGCCATCGTCGTCTGCTGCACGAGCGCCTCGCCGACCCGGCCGGTGCCCTCGATCATGAACAGGACCGTGATCTTCCCGTAGAGCCCCGGATCCTTCGTCAGCTCCTTCTCGTAGCAGTACTTGATCTCGTTCATGTGCTTCTGGATCACGCGGTTGATCACTTCGCGCGAGAGCCCGCCGACGACGGTGGTGTGGCCGGGGACGAAGATGGTGTCCTCCTTGCCCCGCCCGCCGAGGTCGATCTCGCCGTAGCCGCCGCGGCCGTGGCCCGAGCCGCGCGTCCCCAAGCCGCCGATTCCCAAGGCATTTCCGCCACCGCCCGCGCCCGTTCCACGGGTGCCCATGCCGCCCACGCCGTACGCATCGCCGAGGCCGGCGCCGCCGCGGGTGCCGCCGAGCGAGTTGTTGATGCCGCTGCCGAGACCGCCCGGACCGAGCACGTTGGAGGCCGCGCTGCCGCCGCCGACGCCCATCTTCGACAGCGCCGCGATCAGCCCCAGCTTCTTGATCTTGGCGAGGTCCTTCGCCTTCTTGTTGGGATCGACCTCGGGAGTGCCTTTCTTCGACGGGTCGGCTTCCTTCTTGCGCGCCTCCTCTTTCCCGAGCTTGCCCTCTTCGCCCTTCGACTTCTCGCCTTCCTTCGCGCCCGAGAGGTCCTTGAACCTGGGCTGGTCGGTCTTCTCCGGCGGCTTGACCTGGTACTTGGTGAACCGCTGCTGGTTGCGGTTCAGGTCGTCGGAGTACGAATCGTCGCTGCGCGGCGTGATGCTGACCATCAGGAAGAACAGGCCGAGCGCCAGCAGGGCGACCAGCACCGTGCTCGCGAACGGAATGTCGAGGCTTTCGAGGAGCGTCCTGTCGCGCTGCCGCGCGGCGCGGACGTACCGCGCGATCAACGTCAGCTGCGGCGAGATCTGCGCCACGATCCGGTCGTCCGGCCCGACCTTGTGCGAAGAGCCCCTGAACGGCGCCTCGATGCGCCGCCCGACCTGCGGCAGCGCCTTCACCTCGCCGGAACGGTGGATCTCGGCGTGGACGTCGTCGGGCAGCGACAGGACGTGGTCCGCGCCGTCGTGCTTCACGATCGGGAAGTTCTTCGGCAGCTTCATCGACGGGAGATCGAAGAGCCGGCTGACGGGGAGATCGCCGCCGGTCCAGATCTGCTCCAGCTCGACCAGCGTCGAATCGCCCCACACGATGCCGACGAGGAGCACGCGATCGCCCGGCCGCGGCTTTTCGTCCGCGGGAAGCTCGTCGAAGATCAGGAGCTGCGCGGCCGCGGCGTCCGCAACTCGCGATGCGAGCGTAGTCGGCGTCCGCGGGGTGACCGTCACCTGCGCGAGCGGAAGCGGCTCGACGGTGACCTTCTGCGAAACCGGAGGCGCCGGCGGTGGCGCCGACGGCTGCGTCGTCTCCTCCGACGGATCGATCGGCACCGCCGCCGATCCCAACCTTCCACCCTTGCGCTTTTTCGCCATCGTTTCGGGCCTTTACAGGTTGTCCGCCGACTTCTGCAGCTCGGGGTTGAAGTTGTCGCGCAGCCGGATGAGCGACTGGAACCGCGTCTTGTTCCGGTTCATGAGGTAGCTGCCTTCGGGCTTGGTGAGCTCGCCTTCGACGGTGACGTCGTTGAAGTCGATGACGGTGCGCTTGCGAACCACCACCTTGTCCGCCTCCTGGACGACCTTGGGGCCCTTCTCTTGCGCGACCGCAGGCGCGGCCGTTGCGAAGAGCGCTGCCAGAATAATCGCCCGGGTGAGCACCGCTTTTCCTCCCCTTCTTGCCGCTACCACCATTTGCATCGTCCTTCCATCCGCCAATCGCACGCTCGCTCGGCCGTCATCCGCCGGACAGAAATTCAGCGCGCACCCACCTGGAGCGCCTGCGGCCCGGTGTTCTGCGTCCCGCCGTCCTTGCCCGTCGGGGCGGCCTTGTCCGGCGATTTTACAGGGGTTTCAGGCCCCTCTTCGGTGGGCAGCTTCTCCGTCGCAGGCCCGGTATCGGTGCCCTGCGGCAGCTTCGCGAGGTCCAGCACCGCCTTCGCGCCCGCGGCCCTCGGAGCCGCCGCCGGCGGGTTCTTGAGCCGCAGGTCGATGGCCGCGATCTGGTTCTGCGCCTCCTTCACATGTGTGGCCGTGCTGTTCGCGACGTACTCCTTGAAGGCCTGCATCGCGGCGGGCAGGTCGTTCTCCGCCTTCAACGCGAGCGCCTTTCCGTAGAGCGCGTCTTCCTGGCCCGGCTTGAGCGCGAGCACCTTCTCGTACTCGGCGCGCGCGTCCTTCGGCCTGCGCAGGCCCTCGAGGGCCCAGCCGTGGGCGAGGCGCGTGTCCCACCGCTCGCCGTCGATCGCGATCGCTTTGGCGTAGGCCTGCTCCGCGGCGGGGTAATCGCGGTACTGCAGCGCGATCGAGCCGAGGTTGGCCCAGGCCGGAGCGAAGCCTGAATCGAGCTGCGTCGCCTGCTCGAAGTACCCGCGCGCCGCCGCGACGTCCTCGCGCCGCATCGCCAGGAGCCCGAGACTATTCAGGATTCCGGCATCCTTGTCGTCGAGCTTCCGGGCGTTGTTGAGGGCCGACTCGGCGAGCCGGACATGGCCGCGATCGGCTTCGATCGCCGCCAGGTTGCGATACGCGTCCGCATCCGCGGGATGCCGCGCGAGCACCCGCCGAACCATCGCATCCGCTTCGTCGAGCCTCTTCTCCGCGCGCAAGACGGAGGCGAGAGCATCGAGCAACTGCGGATCGTCCGCGCGCTTCGCCAGCGCCGCCTCGAGCGCCTTCTCGGCGTCGGCGGTATTGTCCTC
>JAIVGS010000310.1 GCA_020201435.1 Myxococcales bacterium | reverse complement strand
GTGTGCGTCCGTGTGGGACGGTGACCAATTCGGCGGGCGCGTTCCTCAATACGCTTTCGGGTGTTTCCATCGCGCTCCGCCCGGGGCTGGTGGTCGCGGCCTCGATCTACGGGCCGCCGTCGGTCGGGCGCGAGAATTTTCCCGACCCGCGCGTCGTGGCCCCTCTGACGAGCGCGCCGCAGCGGTACAGCCTCATCTCCGAGGACAACCTCGTCCTCTTCCCCGGCCTCTCGGCAGGCTGGCGAGCGCTCGCCTGGCTGGACGTCGGCGCGACCATCCAGGTGCGCTATTTCCGGGCGCGACAAGTGCAGACCATCTACAGCCTCGGCGGCGTCGGCGGCGAGGTCACCGATCTCGACGCGGTGGCGGGCGCCGACGCGACCGACCCGGCGCGTCTCGTCTTGGGTCTCGGCGCGATCGTGCGGCCGCTGCCGGGCCTTTCCATCGGCCTCTCCGCGCGTCCCGGATCGGCGGTGCACGCCGCCGGCACCCTCGACGTGCAGCTTCCGTCGTTTGCGACCGCGGCAGGCGCGACGGTGACCGGGCGCGAGATGCACGTCGATTTCGAGATGGCGCCGGAGGCGCGGCTGGGCGCGCGCTACGACCGGGGACCGGTCAGCATCTTCTTCGATCTCACCTGGGAAAACTGGGGCGTCCTGAACGGCATGACGGTGACCCCGACCGACATCGTCATCCACCAGGGCGGGGCCGACACGCAGGTCGGTCCGATCGCGATTCCGCGCCGCTGGCACGCCGCGTGGACTGGCCGGCTGGGCGCCGAGTACGAGATCTCGAGCGAGTTGAAGATCCGCGCCGGCGCGCTCTACGAGAAGAGGGCGATCCCCGACGAGACCCTGCAGATCGATTTCGCCTCGCTCGATCGGCTCGGCGCGACGGCAGGCGTCACCTGGCGCTGGCGCGCTCTCGAGGTGACCGCCGGACTCGCTCACTTCTTCTCGTCGAGCCGCACGGTGACGAGCTCGCAGGTGACGCGGATCGACCCGTATCCCGCGCCCTCGTTCACGATCGGAAACGGCGAGTACGCCAGCTCGCTCGACGCGCTCGCGGTGCAACTCGCGGTCACGCTTTAAGCTATGCTCCGCCGCCCATGGCCCCCGTCCTGGCATCGCTGATCATCCTCGCCGGCCTCGCCGTCTTTGCCTGGATCATTTCGTTCCGCATCCGCCCGCTGCTCTTCGCGCGCGCCGACGTGCGCTGGGACGATCCCGCCGGGCGCACCGAGAAGCTGCTCCTCTACGGGTTCGGCCAGAAGCGGATGCCCTCGAAGCCGGAGCGGCCCGCCGGCGCCGCGCACATCTGGATCTTCGTCGCCTTCATCGTCGCGCAGCTCGGGACGCTGACCTCGTTCGGCCTCGCGTACTCGGCGGACTTCCACTTGCCGTTCCTCGGGCACGAGACCGCGATCGGGCAGGGCTATCTGTGGGTGAAGGACGCCATCGACGTCCTCGGGACCGCGGGCTGCGCGATGTTCCTCTGGTTCCGCATCGTCCAGCGCAAGGAACGGATGACGCTCTCCTGGGAGGGCGTGTTCATCCTCTGCATGATCCTCGGCGTCCTCTGGAGCGACGTGATCATCGACGCCGCGATGGTCGCGAAGAGCGGCGCCGAGGCGCCATGGTACCTGCCGATCTCGGGGCGGGTCGCCGGCTTCTTCACCCAGGCGAACGCACCCCGGATCATGACCGCCTTCGTCCTGGTGCACATCACGATCGTGCTCGCGTTCCTGAACTTCTTGCCGCTCGGAAAGCATTTCCACATCATCACCGGGCTGCCGACGGTCTTCTTCCAGCGCCTGGCGCCGCAGGGGCAGCTCTCGAAGATCGACCTCGAGAACAGCGAGAAGTTCGGCGTCGCGAAGCTGACCGATCTCTCGTGGAAGGAAGTGCTCGACACCTACTCGTGCACCGAGTGCGGCCGCTGCCAGACGTACTGCCCGACGTACGTCACCGGCAAGCCGCTGACGCACAAGGAAGTGAACCGCTCCATCCGCCATCACGCGCAGCAGATGGCGAAGGCGATGCCTCTGCCGCTGCGACAGATCGCGCGCAAGCTCGATCGGACGGCGACGAACGGGACGCCCTTTCAGCTGCCGGTCGAGATGATCGAAAAGCTGCCGCCGCTCGTCGGCGAGGGCGGCGTGCTCCCCGACGAGACGGTGTGGGCCTGCACGACCTGCGGCTGGTGCGAGCAGGCGTGCCCGGTCTTCATCGAGCAGCTCCCCAGAATCGTCGACATGCGAAGAAACCTCGTGCTCATGGAAAGCCGTTTTCCTGACGAAGCGGCACGGGTGTTCAAGGGTATGGAAGGGCAGGGGAACCCCTGGGGCATGGGCTCGAACAAGCGCGCCGAGTGGTGCGCGGATCTGGAAGTGCCGGTAGCCGGTAGCCTGCAGCCGGAAGCCGTCAAGGACTTCGAGTACCTCTTCTTCGTCGGCTGCGCCGGCAGCTTCGACGAGCGGCAGAAAAAAGTCTCGCGCGCGCTGGTCAAGATCCTGCGCAGCGCCGGAGTCACGTTCTGCATCCTCGGCGAGGAAGAGACGTGCAACGGCGACTCGGCGCGCCGGCTGGGAAACGAGTACCTGTTTCAGGCGCTCGCGCAGCAGAACGTCGAGACCCTCAACAAGTACGGGGTGAAGAAGATCATCACCCAGTGCCCGCACTGCTTCAACACGCTCGGCAACGAGTACCCGCAGTTCGGCGGGTTCTTCAAGGTCCTGCACCATTCCGAAGTGATCGCGCAGCTGGTCGAGGACCGGCGGCTGCGGCCGGGGCAGGCCGAGATCGGCGAGGTCACTTACCACGACAGCTGCTACCTCGCCCGGCACAACGGGATCAGCGAGGCGCCGCGGCAGTCGCTGGTGGCGCTCGGGATTCGGGTGCGCGAGATGGATCGCAACCGCAGCGAGACGTTCTGCTGCGGCGCGGGCGGCGGGCGGATGTGGCTGGAGGAGACCATCGGGCAGCGGATCAACCAGAACCGGGTCGACGAAGCGGCGCAGACGCTCGGCGGCAAGGGGACGATCGCGACCTCGTGTCCTTTCTGTCTGACGATGATCAAGGACGGCATCGGCGAGACGGGACGCAGCGAGCAGATGCAGGCGCGCGACATCGCCGAGCTGGTCGCAGATTCGCTTTGAGCGGAGTCGTCAGCGTCCGCGAGTTCCGCATCGAGGACCTCGATGCGTCGGCGCGATTTTGCGACGCGGCGCGGGCGCAGGACTCTGCGGTCGAGCCGTTTTCGCAGCGTCTCGGCGTGATCGCGACCGGAACGCGCGCGGCGCTCGAGCTGTGGCGCGTCGCGGAGGACGAGGAAGGCGCGCTGCACGGGATCGCGTTCGCGGCGTTCCGCGAGGCCGGCGTCTTCGACTTCTATGCGGCGGTCGATCCCGCTTTGCGCCGGCAGGGTCTGGGGCGCGCATTGGCCGGGCCGGCGCTCTCTTCCGGTGCGGTGTTGCGCGCGCGGGTGCGCGAGGACGCGAAAGCGGGTCGCGCTTTCTTGTCGTCGCTCGGATTCGTCGAGACCGGCGCGCAACTGGTGCTGCACTGGAATGGAAAGGGGATCGAGCAGGTGCCGATGCCCGCGCTGCGGATCCGCGCCGGGACCGCGAAGGATCAGGGTCTGCTCGAGCGCCTCTCGGGCGAAGCGTGGAAAGGCGCGCCGGACGCGTTCGCGTCGCGCGCGGACGAGATCGCGCAGCTCTTCGGCGAGGAGGGGCGGGTCGTGCTCGTCGCCGAATCTGAAGGAAAACCCATGGGTTACGTCTCGGGCGTCCAGCTCGGCCGCACGCTCGGGATCGAGGAGGTCGCGGTGGTGCCCGAATTCCGCCGGATGGGAATCGGCCGCGCCCTCGTCGCACACGCGCTGGCGAAGGAGCAGGGGGCGGTCCTGAGCGTGAGCGAATCGAACAAGCCCGCTCGCGCGCTCTACAAGTCGCTCGGCTTCACGCAGACCGCACGCCGCCTCGTCTTCGAGAAGAGATAAGACTGGTTTTACTTCTTGCCGATCGACGGGGGCGGCACGGTCTTCGGGCGGGCGATGCGGACCAGGCGAACGCGGCGGTCGTCGCGTTGGACGACGGTCAGCTCGAGCCCGCCGATGAAGAAGCGATCTCCGGTCTGCGGAATCGCGCCCGCGGTCGCGTTCAAGAGCCCACTCAGCGTCTCGAAATCGCCGCCGTCCGGCAGCGACGCGCCGAGCGACTGGTTCAGATCGCCGACGCGGATCTCCGCGCGCACCACCGCCGTGCCGTCGGGCCCGAACTGCGCGGTCGGCGCGTCGGTGTCGTGCTCGTCGCGGATCTCGCCGACGATCTCTTCGAGGACGTCTTCGAGCGTGACGATCCCCGACAGTCCGCCGTACTCGTCGACGACGAGCGCGATCAGCGACCGCTTCTGCTGCATCTCGCGCAACAGCTCGCCGACCGGCTTGGTCCACGGGACGAACAGCGCCGGCCGCACCAAGTCTTGAAGGACGATCAACTCCGGATGCGCGACCAGCGGAATCACGTCCTTCGCGTGCAGGACGCCCTTGATGTTGTCGAGATCGCCGTCGTAGACCGGCATCCGGGTGTGGCCCTCCTCGGCGAGGAGGTCGAGGATCTCTTGGGCGGTCGCGCGCAGCGGCACGCCGATCACGCGCGTGCGCGGGACCATGATCTCCTTCGCGGTCCGCTCGGCGAAAGAGAAGAGGCCGTGCACCAGCTCCGGCGCGGGCGCCCCTGGCGCGCCGCCGCGGGCCTCGTCGCTCAGGATCTTCTCGATCTCCTGCAGCGGCGGCGGCGGCGGCGTGTAGCGCGCGGTCGCACCTTGTCGCAGGAGCAGCGCGTCGAACACCTTGAGCATCAGCCGCACCGGCCCGCCCATCACGCTGCAGACGAAGTACGCCGCACCCGAGAGGGCGAGCGCCCAGCGCAGAGGTCTGGCCGACGCGAGCGAGCGCGGCGCGAGATCGAGCACGAGAGCGACCACCCCGGCGAGCAGGCCGGCGAGCAGCTGCAGCGTGCCGCGCGAGTTCGAGTGGACGCCGGCGCGGAAGAGGATGTCGCCGACGACGATCGCGCAGGCGACCGCGGCGAAGGCGAGCAGAGACGACGAAGCGCCGCGCAACGCCGCGGCGGTCGGCTCCGGCTGCTGTTTCAGCGCGAGGAGCCACTGCGCGCGCCTCGGGTTCTCCGTCTTGACCGCGCGCACCTCGTCCTCACCGACCGCGAGCAGGGCTGCGTCGGCCGCCTGCAAGAGCGCGCGACCCATCAGCGCGCCGCCGGCGGCGAGGAGCTCGAGCATGCCGTTAGCCTACCACCTTGAATCCACGCCAGAGCGGGACTAGGGTGCGCGCGCGGAGGCGGGCGGCTTTGCCGGCCGGCGGACCGCAGCCGAAGGCGGAGGTGTTGGTGAAAGCCCGAGTCGTCGTCACGTTGAAGAAAAGCGTCCTCGATCCGCAGGGTCTGGCCGTGACGCGGGCCCTGGGGTCGCTCGGGTTCAACGAGGTGAAGGACGTGCGGCTCGGGAAGATCATCGAGCTCGATCTCGACGACGAGGACCCCGCCGAAGCCCGCAAGCGCGTCGAGCAGATGTGCGAGAAGCTGCTCGCCAACACCGTGATCGAGGAGTACCGGATCGAGGAGCCGCGCTGATGCTGTTCGCGGTGGTCGTGTTCCCGGGATCGAACTGCGACCACGACGTCTACCACGTCGCCAAGCACGTCCTCGGGTGCGCGGCACGGTATGTCTGGCACAAGGACCGCGACCTGCGCGGCGCCGACGTGGTCGTCCTGCCCGGCGGCTTTTCGTACGGCGACTACCTGCGGACCGGAGCGATCGCGCGCTTTTCGCCGATCATGGAGCAATCCGAACGGCTCGCTCGCCGACATCGCCGGGATCACCAACGCGCGCGGCAACGTCCTCGGGATGATGCCGCACCCGGAGCGGCTCGCCGAAGGCGTCCTCGGCGGCGAGGACGGGCGGCGGCTGTTCGAGAGCATCCTCGAGGCGGTGGGGTGATCCTGCTGGCGCTGCTCGTGGCGGTGCCGGCGGATCTGCGTCTTTCGCTGCATTCCGGCGAGCATCGGATCGAGAAGATCGACTGGCGCGCGGAATCGGTCGAGACCGAAGGTCCGCTGCACGCGGAGCTGCTGCCGAGCCGGAACGAGCTGCTGCTCGAGCCGAACGGCAAGGGCGTCGCGCGCGCGTTCGTTTTTTCGCGGCGTGAAGTCCGCGTGGTGGAGGCGTTCATCGACACGCCGCTCCCGCCGCCGGCCGAGAAACCGTCGTGTGCGGCGGTGACGAATGCCGCCTGTTACGCACAGTTTCGCGCCGCGCCGCAGCCGCGGATGGTGTTCGAGCTCGAGGGCCTGCAGATGGAAGCAAGAGCCGCGCAGGACGAGCTCGCGAAGGCGGGGCTGCCGCACATCGACGTCGCGATCTCCGCGTGGGGCGTCAAGCTGAAAGGCGCGAAAGACGAAGCGGAAAGGCGCCGGGCGCTCAGAGCGATCTGGCCGGCGATCCTCGGCCCGCTCCGGGTCGACGAGTGAAGTGTCCCGATCGAGTGTCCCGATCGAGTGTCCCGATCGAGTGTCCCCATCGAGTGTCCCCATCGAGTGTCCCCATCGAGTGTCCCAATCGAGTGTCCCCATCGAGTGTCCCCAATGAGTGTCCCCTAGCTCCTCGAGTTGCGCTTGGCGTGGACCCGCGGCGCCACCCACTGCTTGCGCTCGTGGAGGCCCGCCTTGGCCTCGGGCAGCGCGTTCATCGCGCGGCGCAGGCGGCCGTGGGCCATCACCACTCCCGGCTCGGCCTGCAACAGCGGGCCGTACTTGACCCAGAACGGCGAGTCGCCCGCCTGCGTCAGCCGGTCGATCTCCATCCGCACCGCCGCGACGGTTCCGGAGGGCAACAATTCCTGCGTGAGCAGTGAATCGAGATCGACGATCAGCTCGCTCATCGGATGCAGCCAGGCGAAGTACGGGTCCTCGGTGAGCAGCTTGAGCATCTGCCCCGGGCCGCCCGCCGGACCGTTCACGCGCTCGTACCCGCGGCGCGTCGCCTGCACCAGCGCGCGATGGACTTCGCGCAGCGCGGACGCAACCTCCAGCAGCGCCGGTTTGTGCGCGCTCTCTGCGGCCATGGCCGTATCTTAATTCAAACTAAGCGGGAACCGGCACTACCTGCGGAGCTTCGGCGGCGGCGGGCGCCGGCAATTGCACGACGCGCGGCCCCTTCCAGCGCCGCAGCTCGGCCTTGCCGCCCTCCACCACGACGTGCGGGAAGCCGTCACCCGAGCGGCCGGTCCACGAGCCGAGGTTGAAGTAGCGGGTGCCGTTGCCGACCGCCTCGTCGACCGCGCGGTGGCTGTGGCCCATCACGATGTACCTGACGTCGAACACCTGCGCGACACGGCGCGCGGCCGCCTGCAGCATCGGGTGCGCATCGGTCTTGCGCTTGCTCCCGAGCAGGGCGTTCAGCGCGGCGAAGAGGACGCCGACCAGCGTGATCGCCCCGGCGCGCGGCCAGAAGCCCTCCACGCTCTGCGATGTGCTGATCGCGCACACCAGGCAGAGGAGCGCGAGCAGCATCCGGTCGAGATAGAAAAGTTGCATCGAGTCGAACAGGCTCTGCTCTCCCGGACGGGCGGCGATCGCGACCAGCTGCTGCGCCTGTTTCTCCGTTCCCTGGAAGCGGGTGAACATCCGGCGCACGTGCGGCGGCGCCTGCAGTCCCATCGCCTTGTCGACCCCGCGGGCGAACGCGCGCGAGAAGCGCAGCGTCTGCCGCGCGATCGGATAGAAGACGCGGAAGACCATCACGAAGTAATCGGCGGCGACGCGCAGCGGGTTTCCGGCCTTGAGGACCCAATCGAAGTACTCCTTGGGGCCCCAGGTATCGACGTCGTCCGGCAGTTGGACCTGCTCGGTATAGCGGTTGACGAAGTAACGCAGCACTTTCGAGCTCAGCGGCAGCTGCATCTCCTGCTGCGCGAGCGCGCCGCCGTGCTCGGCGAAGAAGTCGCTCTGCACCGAATAGTGATCGTGCGCGTGGCCGTGCTCGGCGTAGAAGAAGCCCGGCTCGAGATAGAACCAGTCGTGGAACTGGATGGTCTTCTCGAAACGCCGGCGCGC
>JAIVGS010000213.1 GCA_020201435.1 Myxococcales bacterium | reverse complement strand
TCGATCGGGCACGGGCTGATCGTGTGGACCGACGCGTTCGGGCACGCGACGTCGTACGTCGCGAAGAATTACCGCCCTTGAATCCAGGGGTTTCGGCAAGGGAACGGAAAGGGAAAGGGAACGCTTAGGGCGAGGGATTTTGGGGCAGGGACAAGGTGGGGAAGGAACCTTCACCCCGTCCTGGGCCCTTAGACCTCGCGCTCGACTTTTCCCTTTCCTTTTCCGTTCCCTCCCCCAAATTCCAGTCACTTCCGCACCCACCCCTACCCACGATCGCACCGTTGCGGACCTTCCTCAGGGATGGTACGCGATCCTCTATGCAATTGAGGACTTCTCTCTGCGCGTTGATCCTTCTTTGCGCCTGCGGCAGGCCCGCGGCGCGGCTCGAGCAGGCGCGGGACCTCGCGCTCTCCGGCCACTACCAGACGGCTCTTCTCGAGGCGCGCGCGGTGCTGCTCACGCTGCGCGACGATCACTCGGGAAGCGCGGACGCGGTCCGCCGCGGCGCGCTCAAGCTGGCCGGCGATCTCTGCGCGCTGCACCTCGACGACCCGCGCTGCGCCGCGACCGAGTACCGCGAGCTGGTGAAGCGGTACCCGACGGCGCCGGAAGCGTTCGAGGCCCGGGTGCGGCTCGGCGATCTCGACCTGCGGATCGGCGACATGCGCGGGGCGCTTGAGGCCTGGCGCGACCAGGTGGCGACCGCGCCCGATCGGCCCGGCGCCGACGTCGCGCAGCTCAAGATCGCGCGGGCGTTATCCGAGCTGGGCGAATATCACGACGCACGTGCGGCGGCCGCCGAGCTGATCAGCCGGTGGCCGCGGTCGTCTCTGGCGGCTGCCGCCGCCCTGCTCTCCGCCGCGACGTTCCACCTGTCGGGGCGGCACGCGGACGCGATCGCCGCGTACGACCGCGTCGAGCGCAAGTACCACGGCGCCAAGCAGGGAGCGGAGGCGCTGTTCGAGAAGGGCAACTGCCTCGCCGAGCTGGGCGACGACGAGGGCGCGGTCAAGGCGTACACCGACGCGCTCCCGCGGCACGACTCGCCGGACGCGGTGCAGTTCGCGATGGAGCGCGCCGAACGCCGTCTCGCGCGCGGCGCAGCCGTCAACCCGCGCAACATGGCAGCCGTCTGGGACCGCGGCTACGCCCAGCGCCGGGCAGTCCAGCACTAAGTCGAAAAGCAAAATCTCACCGCGAAGGCGCGAAGACGCGAAGTCGTTGGGCATGGCAACCGACGCGGCCGGGCAACCAGCCCGTAACCTTCGCGGCTTCACGCCTTCACAGTGCGCTTTGGAGTTAGCCGTCGACCTTGCCGGACATGGCGTCGACGGAGAGGGTCGATTTGCCGGCGGTCACGGACCAGCGAGGGTGGCATTTGGGGCCATTGATCAATGTTGCCGCCGCGCTGAGCAGATGTCGTGCCAAATCCCACATCTTGAAATCATTTAGGCTTTCAAGCGCTATGGACACAAACGGAGCACTGACACGCGAGTGGTGACCAGTTTGTGGACGTTGACACTTCCCCCGTCGCCCGGGGATACCAGCCGGACACTCTCCACGGGGGCTTCGACAGATGCGGAAATACGCCATCGTTCTGCTGCTCGCGGGCACCAGCGCCTGCAGCGTCATCGACTCGGCCATCGGCGGCGCCTCCGATCAGGCCGGCCGCAACATCGGCGCCAGCATGGTCGGCAATGCCGGCGCTCCAACGGGCGGCGCGCGGACGGCGTCCTACGGCGGCGGGAACAACATGAGCATGGCCTCGATGAACCCGGCCTTCCTCAACATGTACATGGGGTTCATCTTCACCTACGCGTTCTCGTCGGGCGGCTACGACGTGACCCAGGTCCCGTACAAGCCCGGCCAGTACACGCGCTGGACCGGCAAGGGCAACAACGGCAAGGCGATCGGAATCGAGCGCGCCCACCTGTTCGACGACGCGCAGGGCCGCCAGTGGTGGAAGGTCAAGTTCACCGACGACGAGAGCCGCACCACCGTCCTCGAGGGCCTGCTCGACCCGGCGCAGAAGAAGTTCGTCCGCATGCGCGCGAAGTTCCCCGACGACAAGGAAGGGAACGAGATGCCGATGGACGACTCGAGCTACTACAACCCGCCCCAGCACCTCTCGAAGGAGAGCGTCGAGGGGGCGACCAAGGGCGTCGAGTCGGTCAGCGTGCCGGCGGGTTCGTTCCACGCCAAGCACGTGGTCTTCTCGAACGTCGGTGGCACCAGCGAGTGGTGGCTCACCGAGAAGGTTCCGGGCGGCACCGTCAAGCAGCTGATGAAGAACCCCAAGTCCGACGAGGACCGCTGGGAGATGGAGCTTTCGGCGTACGGCTCGGACGCGAAGAGCGAGCTCGGCTCGAAGTAACGCTTTACCGTGGCGGGCACGGGAGCTAAACCGTGCCCGCCATGAAGACCGACGCATCGGCGCGTGAGTTCGACCGCGCGAAGAAGCTCTTTCCCGGCGGCGTGAACTCTCCGGTGCGCGCGTTCAAGGGCGTGGGCGGAGATCCGTTGTTCATCGCGCGCGGCGAGAAGTCGCGGCTGTTCGACGAGGACGGGAATTCGTACATCGACTACGTCCTCTCGTGGGGCCCGCTGCTCGCGGGACATGCGCATCCGAAGATCGTGCAGGCGATCGCCGAAGCGGCGCAGCTCGGGACTTCGTTCGGCGCGCCGACCGCGCGGGAGAGCGTGCTCGCCGAGAAAGTGCGGCAGCTCGTGCCCTCGATGCGGAAGATGCGGTTCGTTTCGAGCGGGACCGAAGCGACCTCTCACGCGCTGAGGGTCGCACGCGGTTTCACCGGCCGCGAACGGATCGTCAAGTTCGAAGGCTGTTTCCACGGCGCGACCGATCCGCTGCTCGTGCGGGCGGGATCGGGAGTGGAGACGCTCGGCCTGCCGGATTCGCCGGGGGTGCCGAAAACGGTGGCCGCTCTGACCACGGTCCTGCCGTACAACGACGCTGCCGCGGTGCGCGACTTTTTCCGCGGACCGCTCGGGCGAGAAACGGCCTGCGCGATCGTCGAGCCCGTGGTCGGCAACATGGGCGTGCTCGTGCCGCGGCAGGGATTTCTCGAGACGCTGCGGGAAGAGACGCGGCGGGCCGGCGCGCTCTTCATCTGCGACGAGGTGATGACCGGTTTCCGCGTCGACCGCGGCGGCGCGCAGGCTCGTTTCGGCATCGAGCCGGACCTCACCTGCCTGGGCAAGGTGATCGGCGGCGGCCTGCCCGTCGGCGCGTACGGGGGACGCGAGGAAATCATGAGCAAAATCGCGCCGGACGGGCCGATCTACCAGGCCGGCACGCTGTCGGGAAACCCGCTGGCGATGGCAGCGGGGATCGCGATGCTCGAGCTGGTCGCGCAGCCCGGGTTCACGGAAGCGATCGAGCGACGCACCGAAGAGCTGTGCGCGCGCCTGCGCGAGGAGTGCGTTCGCGCGGCCGTCAAGGCCCAGGTGAACCAGATCGGCTCGATGTGGACCTGCTTCTTCGCGGCCGACGAGGTGTACGACTATCCGACCGCGAAGAAGGCCGACACGGCGCGCTTCGGCCGGGTCCATCGCGCCATGCTCGAACACGGCGTCTACCTGCCGCCGTCGCAGTTCGAAGCGGGTTTTCTCTCTTCCGAGCACGGCCCGACCGACCTCGAAGCGACCATACTCGCCTTCAGGGCTGCACTATCAGCGGCACGGTAACGGCTTCAAGCGCGCCTCCGCGGTGAGAATTTTAGAAGGCGAGGTCGCCGATCGTCAGCAAGAGAGCGGCGATCCACGACAGCCGGAACATCGCCTTGGCGAACTGGGGACGGACCGGGGCGACCGGTTCCGAGTTCTGCATCGCGCGGCCCAGGCCGACGATGGAAATCACGAGTGAAATCGAGAAGATCAGCAGGCCCCAGCCGCCCCACGCGCCGCGGTGGGCGAGCCAGCGGGCGGGAAGATCGACCGCGAAATACGCCGCGGCGAGGTAGGCCAGCGGCAACACGCACAGCAAGACCAGCTCGAACACCGCGCCGAACAGGCCGGTGAACAAAGCGCGGACGCCGCGGACGGTGTGACCGAGCGCCTTCCACCGCTCGGCGCGGAGGTTCGCGCGGCGGGCCGCTTTCGAGCTGCCGAGCAGGCCTTCGGACGGTCGCAGCATGGTCTATGACGATAACATGCCGCAGTTGCGTGGCGTTCCCCTGCATGCTATTCGGCGCTGCCTTGCGGAGAGCGGCGGATGGCCGGCAGTGAGCCCAGCGACGGTCCGGGCGGGCGCGACGACGTCGCCAGCTCGTATCGGAAGGCGCAGCCGTACCTCGACGCGAGCTGGCAGCTGGCCGGCTCGGTCGCGCTGGGGACGCTGCTCGGGTGGTGGCTGGACAAGAAGCTCGGGACCAACCCCTGGCTTCTGGTGGTGGGAGCGCTGCTCGGCATCGGCGCCGGGTTCTACGCGTTGTTCAAGGCCGTGATCGCGATGGGAAAGAAGAAGTGAAACCAAGGATTTGGCCCTTCGCGACGGCGAGCGTGGCGGCTTGCGCGGCAGCGATCGCGGTCTCGCTGGCGTTCGGGAGGCCGGCGGTGCACGGCGCGGTAGCGGCATCTTTGGGCGCGGTCTGCGCGCTCGCGGCGCTGGTCGCCTCGATCGATCGCGGCGCGAACGGCGTGCTGCTCGGCTTCACCATCGGATTCCTCTGCCGCGCGGTGCTGGTCGGAGCGGGGCTGCTGGTGAGCGGCGCGCGCGGCGGCTCCGCGCTCGCGTACGTGCTCGCGTTTTTCGCGGTCTACGCCGTCACCCAGACGGTCGAGGTCCTGTTCGTGTATTCCCGGAGAGTCACGACATGATCGTCCTTCTCGCGACGTTGCTTCTCGCCCAGCCGGAACATCCGTCGTCGCCCGCTGCCGAGCAGGCCGCGGAGACCGCCCACGCCGAGAAGATCGCCGAGCACGAAGAGAGCATCGCCGACCACATCTTCCATCACGTCCAGGACCAGACCGTGGTTCCGCTCGGCTTCTGGGCCGGCAACCGCTACGTCCGCCTCGACATCACCAAGCACGTCATCAACATGTGGATCGCCGCCGGCATTCTTCTGATCGTCGTCGGGCTCGCCGCCCGCAAGCGCGCCCTGGTCCCGAAGGGCGGCTATAACTTGTTGGAATCATTCGTGATGTTCGTCCGGGACGAGATCTCGGTGAAGAACATCGGGCACCACGCCGATCTCTACACGCCGTACCTGTGCTCGGCGTTCTTCTTCATCCTCTTCATGAACCTGAGCGGCCTGTTGCCGATCCCGGCTTACGGCGGGTTCCCCGGCATCTCGACCGCGACCGGCAACATCTCGGTGACGGTGGTCCTGGCGCTCTTCACCTTCGTGCTCACGCAGATCGCCGGGATGCGGTCGCAGGGCGCCGTCGGGTACTGGGCGCACATGGTGCCGAGCGGCGTGCCGGTGTGGCTCTATCCGATCATGCTGCCGGTCGAGATCCTCGGACTCTTCACCAAGCCGTTCGCGCTCACGGTCCGCCTCTTCGCCAACATGGTGGCGGGGCACATCGTGATCTTCTTTCTCATCGCGTTGACGGTCTTGATCTCGGTCTGGGTGGCGCCGGTTTCGGTCGCGTTCGCGCTCGGCATCTTCATGCTGGAGCTCTTCGTCGCGCTCGTGCAAGCTTATGTATTCACGATGCTTTCCGCGGTGTTCATCGGGATGACCCAACACGCGCATTGAAGATTTCGGACTCGTGGGACGGGCTTTGGCGGCCTTGGGCCCTGACCCCGCGACAACATGCCACTCCCCGCCGCCGGGGCAACGGGCATCACTGAAGTGGAGGGCCTGAAGATGAATTCATTCTCACTGGGGTACCTGGCAGCAGGGTTGGGAGCCGGTCTGGCAGTGCTGGGGGCGGGCTGGGGCATCGGCCGGCTCGGCGCCGCGGCGATGGAGGGCACCGCGCGTCAGCCGTCGGCGACCGGCGACATCCGGACCTCGATGATCATCGCGGCCGCGCTGATCGAAGGCGTGACGCTCTTCGCCGAAGTCGTCTGCATCATTCTCGCCACCAAGGCGTAACCTCTTGGGGACACAGCTAGCCGTGTGTCCCCCTTTCGTGCAGGGGCTGAACATGCTGATCGCTGCTGGAATCACCGACATCAACGTTGCCCTGAGCGTCTGGACGGCGGTCACCTTCGCGATCCTCATCGTCGTCCTCGGCAAGTTCGCCTGGGGGCCGATCCTCCAGATGATGGAGACGCGGGAGAAGACCATCGCCGACGCGATCGAGTCGGCCAAGAAGGAGCGGGCGGCGGCCGAGGCCGCGTCGGCCGAGATGCGGGCGGCGCTGGAGAAGGCGCGCAACGAGTCCGCCGAGCTCATCCGCCGCAACCAGCAGGAGGTCGCCGCGGCCAAGGGCGAGCTGATGGCGGCGGCGAAGAAGGAGAGCGACGACCTGCTCGCCGCGGCGCGGAAGACGATTCAGGAAGAGAAGCGGCAGGCGATCGCGGAGCTGCGCGCGCTGACGGTGGACATGGCGATCGAGGCGGCGAACCGGCTGGTTCAGATGAACATGGACGAGAAGAAGCAGAAGCAGCTGGTCGAGGAGTACATCTCGTCTTTGCCGAAAGAAAGCAGGGCTTAAGGACAGGGAACGGAAAGGGAAAAGGAAAGGCTGAGGGCGAGGGATGATGGGAAGGGATCAAGCCAAACCCTCAACCCTCACCTTCGCCCCGACCGTTCCCTTTCCCCTTCCGTTCCCTGATCCTTCAACCCTTGTAGAGCGACTCGTACTGCCCGGCGGCGCGATCCCAGCTGTGGTCGCGCGCCATCGCGCGGCGCATCGCGTCCTGCCAGCGGGCGCCGTCGGCGAAGAGCGCCAGCGCGCGGTGGAGAGCTTCGAGGAAGCTCTCCGGGGTTTCGTCGGTGAAGCGAAAGCCCCAGCCGACTTCGCCTTCCTTGATCGAGTCGTTCAGGCCGCCCACGGCGTGCACCAGCGGCAGCGTGCCATACTTCAATGAATACAGCTGGTTGAGACCGCAGGGCTCGAACCGCGACGGCATCAGGAAGACGTCCGCGCCGGCCTCGATGCGGTGGGCGAGCTTGTCGTCGAAGCGCAGCTGCACCGAGACCCGGCCCGGGTACGCCTCGGCGAGCGCGGAGAATTCGGTCTCCAAGGCGGCGTCGCCGGTGCCGAGCAACGCGAGCTGGACCTTGCGCTTCATCATCTCGGGGACGGCCTGGGCGAGGAGGTCGTAGCCCTTCTGGTGGACGAGGCGACCGATGGCGGCGCAGACCATCGCTTCCGAGTCGACCGCGAGGCCGAGCTCGCGCTGCAGGGCGGCCTTGCAGATCGACTTGCCGGCGAGGTTCGACGCCGAATAGCGCTGCTCGATGATCGGGTCCTTCTCCGGACTCCAGCGCTCGTAGTCGACGCCATTCATGATCCCGGTGAGGTCCGCCGCGCGATGGCGCAGGAGGCCCTCGAGACCCGCCCCCGTCTCGGGACTGGCGACGATCTCTTTCGCGTAAGTCGGCGAGACGGTGGTGAGCTTGTCGGCGAAGACCAGCCCCGCCTTCATGAGGTTCAGGTTCCCGTAGAACTCGAGCGCGTCGGGATTGAAGAGGTCGCCGGGCAGCGCCAGATCCGCCATGGCCTCGCGCGGAAAGATGCCTTGATACGCCATGTTATGGATCGTGAACAGGCAGCGGGCGCGGAGCGGAGAGGGCCTGCCCGACCAGCCGCGCTTGACGATCAACGGCACCAGCGCGGTCTGCCAGTCGTGGGCGTGGATTGCGTCGGGCTGGAAGTTCTGTTGCCTCGCGGCCTCGAGCGAGCCGGCGCAGAGCAGCGCGAAGCGCTTGTGGTTGTCGCGGTAGTCCTTGCCGCCCTCGCCGTAGAGCTCCTTGCGGTCGTACCAGGGGTTGGCGAGGAAGATGTACCGCAGCCGTTCGGCCGGGACATGGACGTGGACGTGAGCGCCCGCGTTCAGGTTGGGAAACTGGACCTCGACGCGCCGGCCGGTGTCGCGCAGGCCGTGGGCCTGGGCGTCGATCTGGCCGTACTTCGGGAGGACGACGAGGATGTCGTGGCCTCGCGCAGCCAGCGCGCGCGGCAGCGCCCCGATCACGTCGCCCAGCCCGCCGGTCTTGACGAACGGCGCTGCCTCCGACGCGACGAAGAGGATTTTCACGGTTGGATACCTCTCATCATTTCCTCGAGCGATCCTGTTCAGGCACCTGCATAGGCCCTGAGCCGCCTTCGGCGGCCGGGCCTAGACCTCCGTCTGCCGCAGGAAAGCCGCGGCCTCCTCGGGTGGAGTGGGATTGATGTAGCAGCCGCTCGACCATTCGAATCCCGCTTGCAGCGTCAGGACCGGTTTGAGCTCGAAGTGCCAGTGGTACCAGTCGTTCGCCGCCTCGCGCAGGGGCATGGTGTGGAGAAACAGGTTGAACGCCGGTTTGTCCAGCGCCACGTCGATCTTTCGCAGCATCGTGCGCAGCGCGTCCGCGATCGACTTGATCTCCTGTCCGGTTGCTGACTCGAACGAGGAACGGTGCTCGCGCGGGAAAACCCAGGTCTCGAAGGGCGACCGCGCGGCGTAGGGCGAGATCGCGACCACCCCCTCGTTCTCGATGACCACGCGCTCCTTGTCGCGCAATTCCTGGGCGAGGATGTCGCAGTAGACGCAGCGCTCTTTTTCGTCGTAGTGGCGCTTCGCGCCGCGCAGCTCGCCGCCCAGTCCCTCGGGGACGAAGGGCAGCGCGACCAGCTGCGAGTGGGCGTGAAAGAGCGTCGCGCCGGCCGGGCCGCCATGGTTCTTGAAGGCGAAGAGCGATTTCAGGCGGATGTCGCGGGAGAGGTCGAGCATCCGCTCCTGCCAGGCGGTGAGCACGCTCTCGATCTGCGCTGCGGGCAGGTCGGCGAGCGTCTTGCGGTGATCGTTGGTCTCGATCACGACCTCGTGCGCGCCGACGCCGGCCATGGTGTCGAAGAGGCCGTTGCCGGAACGGGACATCTGGATCTCGGTGCGCAGGGCGGGGTAGCGATTCGGCACCACCCGCACCGACCACGCCGGGCCGTTCGTCTGGTGGATGAGGACTTCAGGGGGCGTCATGCCCTCGTTGCCGGGACAGAACGGGCAGGCCTCTCCGTCCCGCTCCGGCAGCGGCCGCAACAGCGCATTCGGCCGATCCGCCCGCTCGGGGGCGATGATCACCCACCGATCGACGACGGGGTCTTTCCGCAGCTGCGGCATGAGCGGCGCAGATTACCAAAAAATACAAAAGCAAAAGCTCACCACGGAGGCACGGAGGGCACGGAGGCCTTTTTGTAAAAAGATCTTTCTCCGTGGCCTCCGTGCCTCCGTGGTGGATTTGCTTTTCAGGCGCCGACGACCTGGTTGCGGCCGCGGCGTTTCGCCTCGTACAGCCGGGCGTCGGCGGCTTTGATGAAGGCGAGCGCGTTGTCGTGCGAGCCCTCGAGATCGGCCACGCCCGCCGAAAACGTCACCGGGATGTGCTTGCCTTCGAAGACGAACTGGTGCTGCTCGATGATCTTGCGCAGCTTGTCGGCGAGAAAGACCGTGTTCTCGTGGCCGGTCTCCGGCAGGACGAGGGCGAACTCCTCGCCGCCGTAGCGCGCGAAGCATTCCTCCTTGCGGATCCGCGATTTCAACGCCGAAGCCAGCTCGCGCAGGACGTAATCGCCGGCGAGGTGGCCGTAGGTATCGTTGATCTTCTTGAAGTGATCGATGTCCAGGAGCACCAGCGACAGCGCACGGCCGTGCCGGGCGCAGCGGGCCATCTCGCGGTCGAGGAACTCGAGCAGATACCGCTTGTTGTACACCTGCGTGAGGCCGTCGATGATCGTAAGTCTGTAGATTTCCTCGTGATATTGTGCCTCGATCGAGCCGAGCTCGCCGCCGAAGAGGAACTTGAAGATCGCGCCGCCGACCTTGATCAGGTCCCCCGATCGGAGCGGGGTCTCGCCGCGGATCTCGACGTTGTTCAGGTAGGTCCCGTTGGTCGAGCCGTTGTCGCGCAGAAAGACGCCGTCCGGCTTCTGGAGCAACGAGCAGTGGCGGCGCGAGACGTTGTCGAGCTCGAGGACGATCTCGCAGTTGTCGCCGCGGCCGATCGAGGTCTCATCCTTCTCGAGGACGAACTTCTTCCCCAGCATCGGTCCGTAGATCTGGACCAGGCAGGCCTCGTCGTTGCCCGGCGCCACGATTCCGGGCATCTGCGTGACGCGGGTGACCTTGGTTTCCACGAAGATCCCTCTAGACGTGCCAGTGGGCCCGCTCGAACTCCTTGTCCGGGACCACCAGCGTCAGCTCGCCGTAGCGGGGCAGCCTGTCCACCTCCACCTCGGCGCGCATCAAGCGGACCAGCATGCCGATCTGCTCTCTCGGCGCGACCGACAGCGCCGAAAGCGAGATCGACAGCTCCACGATAGCACCACAGACGCCGACGCCACACTGCGCCCCGCGCTCGTCGGTGACGCGGCATTCGCCGCTCATCCGCAGGGGCATCCGCAGCGTCGACTCGGCGGAGGGCCGGGCGACGAGGATGCGCAATTCCCCGCGGAGATCGGCGCCCTTGGCCGGATCGAGGCGGACGAAGAGGTCCCTTTCGGAGAATCCGTACCAGAGCTGCAGGAACGCGCCCTTGCCCTGGGCCATCGAGCTGCCCAGGGTCTGCCCGGGGCGGTAGAAGCCCGCGCCGCTCCACTCGTAGTAGCCGTGCGAATAGCCGTCGATCACCGGGTGGATCAGCCGCCGCGGAGAGGTGATGACCGCGCTCGCCTGGGAGGCGTCCTTGTGCGGCGCGATGATCGGCCGTGAGAGGCGCTCCGGCGGAGTGCGGCCGAGATGGCGGAAGACCTGCTCGACGTTGCGGCGGAAGAGGGCGTCGAACTCGGGCGCGTTTTCGGTGGTGAAGTCGTCGCCGTACCACCAGAACCAGTCGCTGCCCTCGGCGGCGAGGCAGGCCTGCCAGGCCTGTTCCTTTTTCTCCGGCGCGACCTCGCGGGCTTCGTCGAGCGCCGCGCGCGCCTGGCCGAGGAGGGTCCACGCCTGGTTGTCCTCGGGGTGGCCGATCCAGATGCGAAAGTTGGAGTCGATCCAGCTCCCGCTGTGCAGGCGTGTGATGCGGCCTTTGGGGGGTGGCTCGTCGCGCGGAAGGATCGATCTGACTTCGCCTTTCTCGAGCTCGCCGTAGAGCGCGTCGAGAAACGCCTCGCCCGAGCGCGGGTAGTGCTCCCACGGGTTCTCGCCATCGAGGGCGATGGTCATCGTCGCCTCGCCGGCGGCGGCGACGCGCTTGACCAGGTCCCGGGCGGCGGTCTGCGGGTCGCTCTTCGCGTAGCGGAAGCCGATCAGGTCGGAGAGCTCGCGATCGCGGAAGTACATCGCCACGTTCCCGCACCGCCACGGCTGGTGGTGCAGCGGCGTGGCCGGTTTTTCGTCGACGTCGCTCCGCTCGAGGTTGCCCTGGTCGGTCGCGCACCAGCGGACGCCCTGTTGCCCGAGGATCTCGAGCACTTCGGGCGACACCGAGCCTTCGCTCGGCCACATCCCCGAAGGACGCGCGCCGAAATCCTTTTCGGCGCGGTCGAGGCCGCGCTTCACCTGCTCGTGCGCGTCTTCGGGGTGCTGGAAGCGCGGCGGCAGCGCGAGTTGCGGCAGCGCGCGGCGCGCGGAGTCGGTGTCGACGAGGAGCGGAAGGATCGGATGGAACAGCGGCGAGCAGGTGATCTCGACCATGCCTTTTTCCGCCAGCGCCCTCCAGCGCGGGACGACGCGGCGCGCGATCTCGCGCGAGACGTCGAGCAGCTCGAGTTTTTCACTGTGCGTGAAACCGCGCTCCTTGGCGATCAAGGCGGCGACCAGGGCCTGCTCGCGGCGCGCGGCGAAGCCCATCCAGGCGAGGACGAAATGAACCTGGAGATCGAGCAATTCCTGCTCGGTGAACGACTGCTGGACGGACAGGAGATCGATCTTGCGCAGGTCCGCGCCGCGCTTCGCGAGCAGCTCGGCGTAGCGCGGGACCGGCTTCACCCACAGGTCCCACGCGACCGAAAAGCTCTCCTTGACCACGTGGGCGCGTTCGGCGGGCGTCAGGTCGGCGACCGCCTTGCGCGCGAGCATCTCGTCCTTGTCGGTGGTCTGGCCCGTCGCGTACGCCTCGAGCTGCAGCAAGAGCGACGGCGCCCAGTTCGCAACTATGCGGACTTTTTCATGTTTCTCGAGCGCCGCCGCCATGTCGGTGTACGCGCGGGTCGCGTGCAGCCGCACCCAGGGGAGCAGCGGCTGCCCGGTGGCCGGGTCGCGATACTCGGGCTGGTGCAGATGCCAGAGGAAGACGGCTTTCGTCACGTCAGCGTTTTACACTATCCCGCGAGGCGCATTCCCTTGGGAACGACCACGATCCCTTTCGGGCTGACGAAGAAGCGCTTCTCGTCCTCGGCGGCGTCGTAGCCGATCTGCAGGCCGGGGGGGATGTCGACGTTCTTGTCGATGATCGCGTTCTTGATCCGGGCGTGGCGACCGACCCGGACCCCCTCGAAGAGGATCGAGTCCTGCACGTCGGCGAACGAGTTCACCCGCACGTTGGGCGAGAGGATGCAGCGGTTGATCCGCCCGCCGGAGATGATGCAGCCCTCGCTGACCACCGAGTCGGTGGCGCTGCCGATCCGGTTCTCCTCGACGTTGGCGAAGACGAACTTGGCGGGGGCGGCGGTGAACGCGGGCGCGGTGTAGATCGGCCAGCGGTCGTTGTACATCGAGAGCTTCGGGTCGACCGCGACCAGGTCCATGTTGCACTCGAAGTACGTGTCGAGATCGCCGACGTCGCGCCAGTAGCCGATCTCGTTGGGCCCCTGGCCGGGCACGGTGTTGGTCGCGAAGTCGTAGACCGCGACCCGGGTCCGCTTGTGCATCTCGCTGATGATCGACTTGCCGAAATCGTGCGCCGACTCCTTCCCCGCGTCGCGGACGATCTCGCGGACCAGCGCTTCCGTCGTGAACAGGTAGTTGCCCATCGAGACCAGCGCCGCGCGCGGGTTGCCGATCATCGGCTTGGGGCTCTTCGGCTTCTCCTGGAAGTCGACCATCCGGCCGCTCTCGTCGGCGGTGATGATCCCGAAGGCGCTCGCCTCCTCGATCGGCACCGGGATCGCCGCGACCGTGCAGTCGGCCTTCTGGGCGATGTGGAAGTCGAGCATCTGCTGGACGTCCATGCGGTAGATGTGGTCGGCGCCGAAGACGAAGACGTACTGCGGCTCCTCGTCGGTGACGAGGTTCAGATTCTGATAGATCGCGTCCGCCGAGCCGCGGTACCACTCCGGCCCGGTGCGTTGCTGCGCCGGGACGCTCTCGACGAACTGGCCGAGCATGTGCGACAGCCGCCAGCCGCGGGAGATGTGCGTGTTCAGCGAGTCCGACTTGTACTGCGTCAGCACCTTCATCCGCAGGACGCCCGAGTTGGCGAAGTTGGAGAGGACGAAATCGATGATCCGATAGCGCCCGCCGAACGGCACCGCGGGCTTGGCGCGCTCCTGCGTCAGGGGAGCGAGTCGGCGGCCTTCGCCGCCGGCGAGGATCATGGCGAGCGTTTTCTGGACCGGCATGCCCCGACGGTAGATCCCCGCCGCGCAAGCCGCAACGCGCGGCCACTCGCCTGTCGATCAGGCGACCTTCACGCGCGCTTCGAGTTGGGCGGCTTCGATGCGGGCGGCGGCTTCGAGGTCTTTCCTCGCGAGGGGGCGCCGTTCGGCGGCGCCAGGTCTTTCGCGGCGAACCGCGCGATGATCTCGTCCATCTCGTTCTGGACCTTGCGCACCAGCTGGGCGCGGTCGTGGAAGGTGAGGAACGCGCTCTTGAACCCGCCGACGAGGACGTTGCGGACGTCCTTCACCGTCAGGCCGAAGTGCTTGACCATCGCGATCAGCTCTTTGGTGACGGTGGTGTCGGTGATCAGCCGGTTGTCGGTGTTGATCGTCACCCGCAGGCCGAAGTCGAGGTAGAACTTGAACGGGTGGCTGGCCATGTCGGTCACCGCGCCGGTCTGCACGTTCGACGACGGGCAGCACTCGATCGGAATCCGGTGATCGTTGACGTAATTCAGTAAATCGCCGTCCTCGCGCAGGCGCACGCCGTGGCCGATCCGGTGCGCGCCGCAGTAGTGGAGCGCCTGGGCGATCGAGGGGGGGCCGTAGGCTTCGCCCGCGTGCACCGTGCAATTGATGTTGTTGTTGAGGATGAGCTGGAACGCTTCCTGATGATCTTTCGCGGGATTTCCGTGCTCTGCGCCGGCGAGGTCGAAGCCGAGGACGCCGCGGTTCTTGTAGGCGACCGAGAGCTCGGCGAGCCGCAGCGACACTTCCGGGCTCATGTTGCGAATGCCGCAGACGAGGACGCCGGCGAGAATCCCCGTCTCGCGGGTGGCAGCCCGCAGGCCCTCGAGGACGGCCTCGACCACGACCGTCGGTTTCAAGCCCTTCTGCAGGTGCAGGACCGGCGCATACCGCACCTCGATCAGCTTGCAGTTCTCGGCCGCGCAGTCGATGGCGAGCTCGTACGCGGTGCGGTAGAGCGCGTCCTCGGTCTGCAGGACGCTCAAGGTGATCTCGAAGCCCTTGAGGTACTCCTCGAGGCTCCCGTGCCGCTGGCTGATCTTCATCGCCTTGGCGAGGCCGGCCTCGTCGTCGGCCGGCAGCTTCACGCCCTGGGTATCGGCGAGCTCGAGCATCGTCCGCAGCCGAAGGCTGCCGTCGAGATGGCAGTGCAGGTCGGTCTTCGGGAGCGCGTGCAACAGCTCGTCGGTGACGGGGATGTCGGGAGTCATGGCTCGATCTATCATGCCCGGCCATGACGTGGCTCGTGGTCAAGATTGCGACGTGGCTGATCCACGCGCTGGTGGTGATGGCGTCGGTCTCGGTCGTCTCGAAGAACAACCCGCGCAATACGCTCGGCCGCGCGCTTCTGGTCACCTTCCTCGTCGCGCTGCTGGTGACGCCGTTCGCGTTCTTCTGGTGGCTGGTCGTCCCGGGGATCATCGCGATGATCGCCTGGTTCATCGTCTACACGCTGGCGTACGACATCGGCATGGGCCAGGCGTTCGTCGCCGGGCTGGTGCAGGTGCTGCTCGGCCTCATCGTGGACTGGCTGTTGCCTCCGCACCTGAACTACCGGGTCTGATCCCGAAGATCCGGTCGATCTCCTCGGCGTTGATGACCGAGAAGCCGAACGCGTCGACCTCGACGCGCCCGCGGTTGACGTCGGCGTTGATCGTCAACCTCACCGTCAGCGGGTCGCCGGCCTTGCAGCCGACGAGCTTCAGGTCGGGGATCTCGTTCCAGCCGGTGAAGTCCCTCATCCGCGCCCAGTTTCCGGTGACGCCCGCCTTGCCGAGGATTGCCGACCACTCGGCATGGCAGTGGGCCGACTTCGCTTCGACGTCGAGGCGGGCCCAGGCGAAGAAGTCGCCGTAATAGGACCCGCGCGCCTGCACACGGCCCCAGGTGCCGACGGCATACCCGCCGGCGAGCAGGTCGTAAGTCCCGTCGTTCGGGATCGCCCCGGACCAGGAGAGCTCGAGGTGCGCCGGGTGGAGGCCGTCCTCGAACGTGTCGTGATCGCAGGCGGCATCGCTGCCCTCGTTCTGCCAGCCGGCGAAGCCCTGTTTGACCTTCCGGTCGTAGCGGGGGCAGAGCTTGCCGTCCTTGTCGAAGAACGACTCCACGGACGACCCGGAGTACGGGAGGAACGTGACGTCGCTGAGATCGCGCCAGGTCGGCGGACGGATGCGGATCTTCTTCGGCGCGCACCCGAGTCCAACCGCGAGCACGAGCAGCCAGCGAATCACGCGGGCTCCACGAAGCGCGCGAGGACCTTCTTGAGACCCACGCCGGGGGCGAAACGCACGGTCAGCTTGCGATTCAAGCCGGCTCCGTCTTCGTCCTCCACCGTTCCGACGCCGAACGTCGGGTGTTTGACGCGCGCGCCCGGGCTGAGCGCGTCGACGCCGGCGGCCGCGAGCTTGACGGCGGGCTTCGAGGCGGGCTCGTACCGCGACTCGCGCATCCGGTTGCGCTGCGGCGGCGCGTCGACGTAGCGCGGGCGCTGGTCGTAATCGTCGTAGAACACGTCCTTGCGGGCGCGCTCCTGCATCGGCGAGAGCCGGTCGAGCGCGGCCAGGCCCTCGGTCAAATCGGGCGGCAGCTCGCGCACGAATCGCGACGGCTGGTTGAAGCGCAGCTCCCCGAACAGCGACCGGCAGCGGGCGAGCGTCAGCGTCAGCTTTCGGCGGGCGCGCGTCATGCCGACGTAGCAGAGCCGCCGCTCCTCTGCGATTTCATTCGGGTCTTCCTCGCCGGACGCGAGCGGTCCGGTCTGGCCGAGAGAGCGGCTGCTGGGAAACACGCGCTCTTCGAGGCCGGTCATCCATACCGCGTCGAACTCGAGGCCCTTCGCCGCGTGCAGCGTCATCAGCGAAACGCGATCGCCGCTCTCGGCGGCGTCGGCATCCCCCACCAGCGCGAGCTGCTCGAGAAAACCGATCAGAGGCGTGTCCGCCTCGTCGCGATCGGCCGCCGCGAGCGCAGCGATCGGGTCCGGCCGATCGCCCTCGACCTCTTCGGTCTGCTCACTGCCGAGCGCGCCCGGCGCCGCGCGCACCGCCTTGAGGTACTGCGACCGCGTCATCGTGAGCGGATTCGGGACCAGTGGTTTTTCCACCGGCGGAGCCGGAGGGCCTGGGGTCTGGGGCCTGAGGCCTGAGGCCTCGTTCCACGCGGCGTCGAATTCCTTTGCCGCACCCACGAGCTCGTAGAGGTTGTCGATGCGGTCCTCGCCCTCCTCGCCTTCGAGTCTGAGCCGGTCTTCGTAGCCCGTCATTTCGACCACACGCTCGATCGCGTCGGCCGCACTGCCCGAGACGTTTTCGCGCAGCTTGTCGATCAGCGATTTGAACGGCGCCAGTTTGGCCCGCGCGTTCGAGGGCAGCTCGGGATCGTTCGAGCCCAACGCCTCCCAGAGCGACAGCCCCTGCCTCGCCGCCGACGCGCGCAGGTGGTCTACGGTCGTGTCGCCGATCCCGCGCGGTGGCACGTTGATCACCCGCAGAAGGTCGCCGTCCGATCGCGGATTCACGCACAGCCGCAGATACGCGGCGACGTCCTTCACTTCGGCGCGATCGTAGAAGCTGCGCCCGCGCACCACCCGATACGGGATCCGCCGCGCGCGGAGCGCATCCTCGAGCGCACGCGATTGGGCATTCGCCCGGTAGAAGACCGCCATCTCCGCGTAGGAAGTACCGCGCGCGTTCTGCTCGTAGAGCTCGGACGCGACGCGCGATGCCTCGTCGCGCTCGTCCTCCGCGAGGACGACGCGGACCTTCTCGCCCTCGCCTGCCGCGGTCCAGAGCTTCTTCTCGGCCCGCCGCTCGTTCTTCTCGATGATCGCGTGGGCCGCGGAGAGAATCCGCTGCGAGCTGCGGTAGTTCTGCTCCAGCCGGACGGTGCGAGTTCCGGGGAAATGCCGGGGAAAATCGAGGATGTTGTCCACTTCGGCGCCGCGCCAGCGGTAGATCGACTGGTCGTCGTCGCCAACCACGCAGAGGTTTCCGTGCACCGAGGCGAGGAGCTTCAGGAGCTGGTACTGCGCGGGGTTCGTGTCCTGGAACTCGTCGACGAGGACGTGCCGGAATCGCCCCGCGTAGTTCTGCAGGACGTCCTCGCGCTTCCTGAACAGCTCGATCACACGGACGATCAGGTCGCCGAAGTCGACCGCGTTCGAAGCCTGCAGCGCCTTTTGATACTGGGTATACACTTTCGCGGCCGTCTTGCCGGGAACGTCGTAGTCCGGGACGCGCACTTCCGGCGGCAAGAGGCCCGCGTTCTTCCAGCGATCGATGCGCGAGAGGTGCGCCTTCGCCGTCGCGGTGTCGAAGCCCAGGTCGGCCGACGCCCGCTTGGCTGCCGCGAGCTGATCGGCGTCGTCGTAGATCGCGAACGACCGCGTGAGTCCGAGCGCCTCGGCCTCCCGCCGCAGGATCCGCGCTCCCGCGGCGTGAAACGTCGCCACCCACAGGCGGGAGGCGTCTTCCGGTCCGACCAGCTTCGCGATCCGTTCGCGCAGCTCGCCGGCGGCCTTGTTGGTGAAGGTGACCGCGAGGATCTCCGGGGCGCGCGCGAGCCGCTCCCGCAGCAGGTGCGCGATCCGGTGCGTCAGGACCCGCGTCTTGCCCGACCCGGCGCCGGCGAGGATCAGGAGCGGCCCCTCGCCGTGCCGCACGGCCTCGAGCTGCGGCGGGTTCAACACTTTCGCCAGCGGATCCACGCGCTTTGTCTAACACGCAAAGCAAAATCAGACGCAGTTGCAGTTAACCGAGCCGCGTAGGAGAACCGGAGCGTGGCGAGTCCGGCTCCAGTCCGCATCATCCCGCTTGGCGGCCTGGGCGAAGTCGGGATGAACTGCATGGTCGTCGAGTCCGGCGGCGACCGCATCGTCATCGACTGCGGCCTCATGTTCCCCAACGCCGAGCAGGCCCTCGGCGTGGAAGTCATCGCCCCCGACTTGAGCTACCTGCGACAGGCCGGCAAGGTCGACGCCGTGCTCTTGACCCACGCCCACGAGGACCACATCGGCGCGCTTCCGTACCTGTTGCGCGAATTCCCCGACACCACCGTCTGCGGCACGCGATTCACTCTCGCGGTGGTCAAGGAAAAGCTCGCCGAGCACGGCATCACCGCGGATTTCCAGGAAGTCTCGCCGCGCGGCATGGGGATGGTCGGCGACCACATCGACTTCGAGCCGCTCCAGGTGCCGCACAGCGTCCCCGACGCGGTCGGCTACGCGCTGCTCACCGAGGCGGGCCTCGTCGTCCACACCGGCGACTTCAAGGTCGACTGGAGTCCCGTCGACGGCAAGCTCCTCGACGTCCGCCGCTTCGCCGAGCTGGGCGAGGAGGGTGTCGCCTGCCTGCTCTCGGACTCGACCAACGCCGAGCGCGAAGGGACGAGCGTCAGCGAACGCGAGGTCGGCGAGTCGCTGGTCCGCATCTTCGCCGGGCCGCTGGCGAGGGGTCGCGTGGTGGTGGCGATGTTCGGCTCCAACATCCACCGGGTGCAGAGCGTGGTGCGGGCCGCGCTGGCGCAGAACCGGAAGATCGTCCTGCTCGGCCGCTCGATGCAGACCAACGTGCGGCTGGCGCTGGACCTGGGCTACCTGCGCTGCCCGCCGGATTCGTTCGTCGATCCCGAAGCCGCCGGGCATTTCCCGGCGCGCGAGCTGGTCATCCTCTGCACCGGAGCGCAGGGCGAGCCGCGCTCGGCGCTCGCCCGCCTCGCGCTCGGCGAGCACCCCACCGTCCAGCTCGAGAAGAACGACCTCGTCATCCTCTCCAGCCGGGTGATCCCCGGAAACGACCGCGCGCTGGGCAACATCGTCGACCACCTGGTCCGGCGCGGCTGCCGGGTGCTCTCCAGCTCGCACGGCAGCACCGAGCTGATCCACACCAGCGGGCACGCCTGCCAGGGCGAGCAGCGGATGATGATCGATCTGGTCCGCCCGCGCAGCTTCGTTCCGATCCACGGCGAATACCGAATGCTCGCGGCGCACTCGCGCACCGCCGAGCTCGCCGGGCTCAATCCGCTCGGGTGCGTCGTGGTCGAGGACGGAGACGCGGTCGAGCTCCGCCGCGACGAGATCGTGGCTGCGGTCCCTCGCGCGGTCTCGGCCGGCCGCCTCTACCTCGACGCCCGCGGCGCGTTCGCCGACGTCGGCGAGGTCGCGCTGCGGGACCGCCAGCTCCTCGCCGAGACCGGCATGCTGGTCTGCCTCTGCGTCCTCGATCACAAGAGCGGCGAAGTCGTCCGCGGCCCCGAGCTCCTCGGCAAGGGCGTCGCCGGCCTCGACGACTCGCGGATGGCCCAGGCGCGCCAGGCAGCCCTCGACGCGCTCGCCGAGCTCGCGCCCGCGCAGCGCACCGATCACGGGATGGTGGAAGAGGCGCTCCGCCGCGCGGTGCGCTCGGTCTGGAAGAAGGGCCTCGAAAAGCGGCCGATGGTGTTACCGGTCGTTTTGGAGATGTGACATGCCGAGCTTCGACATCGTCAGCAAGGTGAACGAGCAGGAAGTCGACAACGCGTTCCAGCAAGCAAAGAAGGAGATCGACCAGCGTTACGACTTCAAGGGCACCGAGACGTCGCTCGAGCGCGTCACGGTGCCGGAGAAGGGCGTCAAGCTGCGCTCGACCACCGAGCAGCGGCTGGAAGCGGCGCGCACCGTCCTCGTCGAAAAGATGGCCAAGCGCGGCGTCCCGCTGCGCGGCCTCAAGTACGGCTCGATCGAGCAGAGCGGCAAGCACGTCCAGCAGACGCTGACCTTCGTGCAGGGGATCGAGGCCGAGAAGGCGAAGGCGCTGGTCAAGATGATCAAGGACAGCAAGCTGAAAGTGCAGAGCTCGATCCAGGGCGACTCGGTCCGCGTCTCGGGCAAGAACCGCGACGACCTTCAGTCGGTGATCCAGATGGCTCGCGCAAAGCAGGAC
>JAIVGS010000025.1 GCA_020201435.1 Myxococcales bacterium | reverse complement strand
GTCCCACCCCGAACGCGAGCAGGTATCTGGGAAGCGGCCGTGTCTCGACGAAATGGACCACTCTCTCGTCGCCGGCCTCGTCGATCGACTCGATCGGCGTGTTGAAATACGCCGCGTCGCCCTTGGGCACGCGCAGCGCGATCTTCCACGGAATCTTGAACGAAGGCTCGTCGAAGCAGGGGAAGACGCGCCGCATGCCGAGCGGCTCGCCCTGGGTGAGCACGTACCACTGTCCATTTTCGTGCTGCCGGTGCGCGCCCTGGCTCTCGCGCTGCGGAACCTTGCCCTCCCAGTGGATCTTGAGCGTCGACGGGCCGGCCGGCAGCGGCTGCGCGAACTGCAGCCCGACGAAGCCGGGCTGCGCGTCGATCGCCGTCGACTTCGGATCGGTCTCCAAGATCTTCAGGTCCTGCGCGTTGAGCCACAACAGCGGCGTGGCCGCGGCGAGCGAGAGCTCGATCCGGCCGGTGCCGTGGAAGGACTCCTGCGTCGGATCGATGCTCAATTCGGCGCTGATGCGCACCGGCTTTGCGCCCGGCGGCAACCGCAGATGCGGCGGGACGATCTGCTGCGCCGAGCCTTCGGGCCGCACGAACCGCAAGGCGAAGCGATCGCTGGTGCCGCGCTTTCCGGCCTGCTGGGCCGCCTGCGGCGACGAGT
This sequence comes from Myxococcales bacterium, assembly GCA_020201435.1. Classification (GTDB taxonomy): domain Bacteria; phylum Myxococcota; class Myxococcia; order Myxococcales; family 40CM-4-68-19; genus 40CM-4-68-19. Next base: position 19,981 of record JAIVGS010000025.1, on the reverse strand, counting down.
TCCAGTCGCGGGTGTCCTGCGGGTTGCGGAGGAAATTACCCTCGGCGGCGAGCTTGAACCCGGCCTTCTGCGCCTCGTCGCGCACCACCTGCTCGTCGATGCGGTGCAGGGTGGAAGTGTCCTGCAACCCCGTTCCCGCCTTCGCGCTCGAGTCGACGATCACCAGCGCGCCCCCCGGCTGCAGCGCGTTGAAGATCCGCCGCAGCATGCCGACCCGATCGACCGGCATGTTGGCGACGTCGTGGTAGATGACGTTGATCACCACTGCGTCGAGATTTTTCGCCTCCGGCGGCAGCGGGTCGTCGAACGGCCGGTCGACGCGCACGATGTTTTTCGCGGCCGGATGCCTCAGGCGCTCGGCGATCGCGTCCTTGAGAAACGACCAGCGAGGGTCGTTCTGCATGTAGACGACGCCGCTGGGGCCGACCGCTCGCGCCATCAACTCGGTGGTGTACCCACCGCCAGCGCCGATCTCGGCGACCTTCATCCCCGGCTTCAAGTCGAGGAACTCGAGCATCTCGGCGGGATGCCGGCCGGCGTCGAGCGCCTTGTCCTTCTCGGTGCGATCGGGAGCATCGATCACCGCCTTCCACGCCGTCTGCGCGTCCGGCTTCGGCGGCGGAGCGGCCCGTGTCGCCTGCGGCGTCGGCGCGGGCTGCTGCGGTGTGGCGCAAGCGAAGACGAGGAGCAGCAGGGCAACGCGCTTCATCGGGGCCTCCGTCGTGAGGCGCTTCGCTTAGCAGAGGAAAAGCCGCGGGGCTATGATGAGCGCATGTTCAGCGTGACGCAGGAACTACCTTTCTGTTACGGGCACCGCCTGCTGCGGTACCCGGGCAAGTGCGGCCGGCTCCACGGCCACAACGGAATCGCGCGCGTCACGCTGCGCTCCGCTGGTCTCGACGCGCAGGGGATGGTCGCCGATTTCGACGCCATCGAGCGCTCGCTCCGCCGCTTTCTCGACGAGAGCGTCGATCACCGGCTGCTGCTGCACGGCGAGGATCCGCTCTGCGCCCGGCTGCGCGCCGCCGGCGAGGAGTTCGCCGCGGTCGATTTCAACCCGACCGCGGAGAACATCGCGAAGATGATCTTCGAGCACGCGCAGCGCGCGGGATTCCCGGTGGTCGAGGTGCAGCTCGTCGAGCAGGAAGGCAGCATCGCCAGCTACGCGCCGTGAGCTGGTACGTCGATTTTTTCAAGCGCGACTACGCGCGGCTCTATTCGTTCGAGCCTGAACGATCGGCGCGTGAGGCGGCGTTCGCGCGCAACGCGTTGAAACTGGAGGATGGAGCGCGCGTGCTCGACCTGTGCTGCGGCCGCGGACGGCACCTGCGGGGACTCGGCGCCGTCGGGGTCGACCTCGATCGCGAATCGCTCCACGGCCTGCCGGCGGCGTGCGCGGAGATGCGCGCGCTCCCCTTGCGCAACGGCGCTGTCGACGCGGTGGTGAGCATGTTTTCGTCGTTCGGCTACCTCGAGAACGACGAAGAGGATCGGCGCGTGCTCCGCGAGATCGCCCGCGTGCTCCGGCCCCGCGGGCGACTGCTCCTCGATCTGCTCAATCGCGAGTACGCGCTCGCCGGATTTGCGCCGTCGGCGCAGCGGGTCGAAGAGGACGGCACGCTGATCGTCGAGCAGCGCCGATTCGACGCGCTCGGGAGCCGTCTGTCGGTTTCGTTCGTGATCGTGTCGCCGTCCGGCGAGCGGACCGATTCGCCCGGCCACTCGCTGCAACTGTACACGCTCACCGAGCTCGCCCGCATGCTGGAGGAGTCCGGCCTGCGACTCGACCGCGTCTTCGGCGGATACGACGCAAGCGATTACGCGCTCGAATCGCCGCGCATGGTCGCCGTCGCCCGCGTCACTTGACGAAGTCGATCCCGCGTTCGCGCCGGTCGCGGCGACACTCTTTCGAGCCGGGCACCACCGCGCGGCACCCCGCCGGCCGAAGCGCGTAGATCGTGCACGCGACGCGCAGGCCCAGCGTTCCTTCGAGTGCGACGCAGCGCTGCTCGGCGCCCCGCAGGCGCATGTGCCGCTCGCCGCTGGCGTTGACCACCGTCAACCGCTGCAGGAGCCGTGGATGGCTCGCCAGCGCCGAGCGCCTGGTCACTTCAACGTAATCGATGTAGCGCTCGCTCCGGTTCTCGTCCGGATTGCAGCAGCAGGCGCCACACTGCTGGCAGTCGTACGTGTGCTCGCCCGGCCCGCGCATGCTCGCTTCCCGACATGCCGAGACCTACCTTTCCCGAAAGGAGGTGCGGCATGCTCTGGACCATCACTGTAATCCTGCTCGTCCTCTGGGTGCTCGGCCTCGTGTCGGGATCCACGATGGGCGCCTGGGTCCACATCCTGCTCGTTCTCGCGATCATCAGCCTGATTTTCGCGGTGCTGCGTCGCGGTCACGCGGCAGTCTGACGAGTTTCGCAAAGGCGGGGCGGACCGGGAAGGCGGCTCCTCGCGGGGCCGCTTTCTTTTATTGCGTCCGCGGGAGTTTCTGCTCGAGAGACAAGAGCGGCTCGAAGAGATCGCCGCGCTGTTCCACCCGCTTCAGCGCATGTGCGGAATCGAACGAGAGCGCGCCCTTGCGCACCTCGTCCCATGTCACCGGCATCGAGACCGTCGGCCGCTCCTTCGCGCGCAGCGAATAGACGCACACCGTCGTCTTGTGCGGATCGTTCTGGCTCCAGTCGACGAGCACCTTTCCTGCGCGCAGCGATTTCTTCATGTTGGAAACGACCAGCCGAGGCTTCTTCCTTTCCATCGCTTCGGCGACCGCGAGCGCGAACGGCTTCGTCTCGTCGTAGGTCACCGCGGAATTGAGCGGCACGTAGACCTGCATGCCTTTCGATCCCGACGTCTTCGCGAACGACTGGAGATCGAGCGCGTCGAACATTCCCTTCAAGAGGAGCGCGACTTCCCGGCATGCTTCGATGTCCGCCGGCGGACCGGGATCGAGGTCGAAGACGATCGAATCCGGCCGATCCGGCTGGCGATGGCGATGCAGCGGCACGTGCATCTCGAGATCGGCGAGGTTCGCCGCCCACGCCAGCGTCGCCACGTCCTGGACGAGGCAGAAGGTGATCTCCTTCGACGACGTGCGCACCTTCGCGGTGTTCACCCACTGCGGCCGGTGCGACGGGCATTGCTTCTCGTAGAAGAACGGCTTGTCGACTCCGTTCGGATACCGCTTCAACGTCAGCGGCCGATCGCGCAGATGCGGCAGCAACACCGGCGCGATGCGCAGGTAGTAATCGATCACCTGCGCCTTGGTGAAACCGCTCGCCGGGTAGAGGACTTTCTCGAGGTTGCTGAGCGACAACCGCCGCCCCTCGATGCTGACCTCCATTTACTTGCTCTTGCGTTTCCGTGCAGTGCGCGCCGCGGCGCGATGGTGCGCGTGCGGCTTGTGGCGGACCTCACCGCGAGCGGGAGCCTCCTGCGCCTCGCGCAGCTCGCCCTTCTTCGCTGCCGCCAGGCTTTTCTGCAGCGCGTCCATGAGGTTGACGACCTTGCCGCGCGGCGCCTCGGCCGGCTCGGCAGCGACGATCTCCTCGCCCTCGGCCTTGCGCTCGAGAAGAGCCAGCACCTGCTCGCGGTAGTCGTCCTTGTATTTCTTGACGTCGAAGTCGGCCTCGAGCGATCCGATCAGCTGCTCGGCCATCTTCAGCTCGCGCTCGCCCGGCTTCGAGTCCGGCAGTCCGTCGAGCTCGTCCTGCGAAACGACCTCGTCGGCGTAGAGCATCGTCGAGACCGCCAGCGCCTTCCCCAGCGGCCGCACCGCGCAGAGATACTGCTTGGTGCGCAGCACGAACCGGGCGACGCCCACCTTGCCGGTCTTCCTCATCGCTTCGACGAGCAGCGCGTAGGGCTTCGACGCGCCCTTGTCGGGGACCAGGTAGTACGTGGTCTCGTAGTAGATGGGGTCGATCTGCTCGAGGTCGACGAAGTCCTCGATCTCGATCGCCTTCGTCGCGCGCGGGTTGAACGATTCGAGCTCCTCGCGCGTGACGGTGACGTAGCGTCCCTTGGAGATCTCGAATCCCTTGACGATGTGCTCCCACGGCACTTCCTTACCGTCGGCGCTGCAGACGCGCTTCTGCTGGATGCGCGCGCCGTCCTTGTCGTGGAGCATGTGGAAGCGGACCTCTTTGGGAGAGGTCGCGGAAAACAGCTTCACCGGGACGCTGACCAGGCCGAAGGAGATCGAACCGCTCCAGATCGGCCGTGCCATCGTCAGGCGACCTCGCTCGCGAGCGGGAAGTCGTCCTCGAACCGCGGTGCGTGCTCCGGCCGGTGCTCGATCTTGTCGGCATCCACGCCGAAATACCTGAACAGGCGGATCTGGTGCTGGCGGAGTCCTTCGAGGTGCACGGTCTTGTCGGATATCGACAACAGCGCGTTCGCCAGCACGGCGATGCCGTAGTCGACGAACTCGCCGCACTGCGAGAAATCGAGAGTCAACTCGCCGAGCGGCTCTCGCTCGATCCGGCTCGCCAGGTCCCACGCACAGGCGCCTTCGAACTTGCCGCAAACGCGGTAGCGGGCGATGCCGCCGATCACTTCTCGCTCTATCGAACAACCGGGCATGGGGAGACTCTCCAGTTGGATCTGCGCATACAAGGGGTAGCCGGCAATGAGTGCTCATCGCTATCCGGGCGGGCAAGCAGCCGCGTGGTAGTCGACAACACGGCGCATTGTTCAATTTCAACGCCTTACGGCCATCATGCCGGAGATTCGGCGCTTTTGACCGATCCCGGGGCAGCGATGCTGGGGCGCTCGGTGATCGGCGGCGGCGCCTCGCCGGGCGCCCGCGCCCCCTTCGCTTTTCCTTCGCGGGACTCGTGCTCGAGCAGGGCATTGATTTCGCCGCCGACGATGAAGATCAGCCCGGTGACATAGAGCCAGGTCATGAGGACGATCACCCCGCCGATCGATCCGTACGTCCGGTCGTAGCTGCCGAAGTTGTCGGCGTAGAGCGAGAACACCCAGCACGCGAGCAGCCACAGGCAGGTTCCGATCGCCGAGCCGGGCGTGATGAAGCGCCACTCCTGCTCGACGTCGGGCAGGAAATAATAGAGCAGGGCGAAGACCATCATCACGCCGATCGCGGTGATCGGCCAGCGCAGCCAGTCCCACAACAGCGGCCAGAACTTGTCCACGTGCAGGTGCGCCGCCAGCCACAGGCCCGCGCTCCCGCCCAGCGAAAGGCCGATCACCGCGAGCAGCATCAGCGCCGACGTGCAGACGGTGATGAGCAGCGCCGTGCCCTGCGTGCGCCACCACGGACGCGATTCCTTGACGTCGTAGGAGAGGTTCAAGGCGGTGCGAAGGGCATCGACTCCGCGCGATGCGCTCCAGAGGGCGAGGGCCAGACCGAGGGTGAGGAGATGTGGCCGCTGCCGGGTGGCGAGCGAGGTCAGCTGGGTGCGGATGAGCTGCATCGCCTCGTCGGGCATCAGCGGGTCGATGCGGGAGACCAGATCGTCGATCACGCCTTTCACCGGCAGGTACGCGGCGAGGGTGACGAGAAAGAAGAGGAAGGGAAACAGCGCGAAGAGGAAGTAATACGAGAGCTGCGCGGCGCGATCGGTCGCCGCGTTGTCGCGGATCCTCGCGCCCAGCTTCTTCACGAACTGCTTCGCGCTCATGTCGGGAAACAACATGTTGTCACCTGAAATGGTACAGCCAGCCGATGACCATTCCGAAGATCACGTGCGCGACCACGATCATCACCGGCGTGGTCAGCCCGTAGTGCAGCGCAAGCGGGCCGGGCGGCTCGATCAGCCGCATGTCGGTCGGCCCCTGCTCGAGGGTGGCGATCCGCGGATGCATCGCCGGCAGGAGCGGCACCACGACCAGCAGCACGACCGCGGCGTGGCCGAGGCCGATCATCGCGCCGCGCAGGATGCTGACCTCGCCGAGCGCGTCGAAGATCGCGACGTAGAGCAGCGCGAAGAGCTGGCCGTTGATCAGGTGCACGAAGAAGCCGGCGACCTTCGCGCGGTCGCGATTCGGCGTGAACGCCGTGCCGAGCAGGTAGGGAATGCTCATCCGCGTGAGGTGCATCTGCTGCGCACCGGCCTCGAGCGAGGTGAGCACCAGCGTCCCCACGAATCCGGCGAGCAGCGAGCTGGACCAATTCATGCCCGCGCCTCCGGGAGCAGCTCCGCGCGATCCTGCAGCAGCCGTTTCTTGCCGCGCTTCGAGCGCTCGAGCAGCGTGAGCGCCGCGTTGATCAATCCGACGTGCGTGTACGCCTGGGGAAAGTTGCCCAGCACGCGGCCGGTTTCGGCGTCGATCTCCTCGGCGTAGAGGCCGACGTCGTTGGCGTACCGCAGCAGGTTCGCGAAGTGCTCTTCCGCTTCCTCGAGCGTGCCGCCGCCGAGGCCGAGGTACTCCGCCGCCCAGAAGCTGCAGATGCCGAACGCGCCTTCGCCCCGGGTGAGCTTGCCGTGATAGCGGCGGAAGAGCCCGCCGCCGACGTCGAGCCGTTCGCGGATGCGCCGCCAGGTCGCGAGCATGCGCGGCGAGTCCGGCGCGCAGTACCCATACCAGGGCAACAGCAGAAGGCTGGCGTCGACGTCGCCGCCGGCCAGTGTGCGGGTGTACGTCTGCAGCTCCTCGCTCCATCCCAGCGTCTCGATCTCCTCGCGCACCGCGTTGCGGGCTTTTCGGAGGTCGTCGACCCGCGCCTTGGGCAGATGGCCCTGCTCGTGCAGGTCGACCAGCCGTTGCAGCGCCGACCAGCAGAGCGCGCGCGAGTGGACGAAGTTGCGGCCGTAGCCGCGGATCTCCCAGATGCCTTCGTCGGGTTCGTCCCAGTCGCGCAAGACCTCGCGGCCGAAGCCGACCAGCATCCTCGCGATCGCGTTGTCGATGCTGCCGCCGCTGCGGACGAAATACGCGACCGCCTCGATCACCTCGCCGTAGGTGTCGAGCTGCACCTGGCCCATCGCCGCGTTGCCGATCCGCACCGGCTTCGCCCCGAGATGGCCCGAGAGGTGCGGGAGGATCCGCTCGCGGCCCGGCCTGCGGCCGAAGAGATCGTAGAGCACGTGCAGCTTCGGCAGCGACAGGTTGGTCGCGGACAGCAGCCAGCTCATGAAGTTCTCGGCCTCGTCGTGGTGGCCGAGGCCGAAGAGGGCGCGGGTGGTGAGCGCGGCGTCGCGCAGCCAGCAGAAACGGTAGTCCCAGTTCAAGTCGCCGCCGGGCCGCTCCGGCAGCGAGGTCGTCGGCGCGGCGACGATCGCCCCCGACGGCGCGTACTGCATCAGCTTGAGCGCCAGCGCGCTGCGCACGACCGCGTCGCGCCAGGGACCGTCGTAACGGGTCTGCCGCGCCCATTTCTGCCACAGCGCGATTGAGCGGTCCTCCAGCCAACGGCTGCGATCGCCGAACGGCACCAGCACCGCGGGGTGGCACTGCGCGAGCGAGAGCGAAAACTGCAGCTCGTCGCCGGCGCGCATCGTCAGCCGCGCCCGTCCGTCCGTGGCCAGCGGCGCGTCGGTGCGCAGCGTGAGCAGGCCGAAGCCGGGCACCGCGACGCGCAGTCCGAGCTTTCCCAGCCGCTCGATCCGCGGCCGGACGGTCGCGTAGCAGGGCCGTGGATCGAAGACGATCTCGACCTGCATCTCCCCCCGCAGGCACCGCGCGATCCGCAGCAACTCATGCTCCGGCCGAAGGACCTTTCTCGCGTCATGCCGCTCGAGCACCGGCATGAAGTCGGTCAGCTCGAGCTCGCCGCCGCCCTCCGCGAAAAAGCGGGTGCGCAGGACGTTGCTCTCGCCGACGTAGCTGCGCTCGGTCCGGAAGGTTCCGCCCGGCGCGATCGTGAATCGCCCGCCGCGTTCCTCGTCGAGGATGGCGGCGAAGATCGACGGGCTGTCGAAGTGCGGCCAGCAGAGCCAGTCGAGCGATCCGCCGCGCGAGACGAGCGCCGCCGAACGGCAGTCGCCGATGATCGCGTAGTCGCGGATGTGCGCGCTCATCCTGCCGCTCTCTCCCGCCGCGCCTCGAGGCGCCGCGCCAGCACCGGAGGATCGAACCAGAGCGCATGGGCGAGCTTCTCGAGCGTCTCGCGATCGTGCTGCCAATGCCCGGAGCGGACGTGATCCCAGAGCGCGTTCTGCATCGCCCACAGATCGAGGTGCAACCCGATGCGCACGCCGTCGGCGAGGAGATCCGCCGCCTGGTACGCCGACTCGCGGCTTCCCGCCAGCGCCTTGTCGAAGGCGGCCTTCACCGCCGCCTCGAACCGCGGGCGAACGGCGGCGAGATCGACCCGCGCCCCGAGCCGGTGCGCGGTCGCGCAGGTCCGCAGCAGCTCGGCCTGCGCCGCCGACGGATCGTGGGCCAGGCCGGCGACCGCCTCGACCGCCTCGTGTGTCAGCGCGACGTCGGCGGCGACCTGCAGCGGCCGCGGGACCGGAGAATCGATCTCGCGAAGGAACTCGATCAGCCGCCGGTTTTGCTCGTAGACGTTGACGTACTCGCTCTCGTAGCGGGCCATCGTCTCCTGCAGCAGGCGCGCGGCCATCTCGCGGCGCTCGTCGAGGAACAGGTCGCGCAGGGTGTAGTCGCGGCCCGGAAACTCCCGGTCGATCTCCCGCACTGCCTGTGCGAGCGACATCCGCGCGAACGACTGCAGCAGCCGCTCGGCGGTGCGGGCGAATCGCTCCGGCTCGTGCGGGCGAAGTCCGCAGCGGAAATCCGCGCCGGAGACGTGGAGGACGCAGGCGGTGAGATCGATCCGTTCGTGCGTGATCAGGCTGCGCACCTCGACCCGCGAGATCGACAGCGCCGCGGTCCCCGCATCCTCGCGACGGCGGAACGAGGTCTGGACCTCGTGGCAGAAGATCCGCGCGCGCCGCGGAACGTCCTCGGTGAGACCGGCGATCGCCGAGTGGGCGGCCACCGTCTCCAGCGCGGCGATCGACGGCTGCACGCACTCCTCGTAGACGCGGCGGCCGTTGCCGTACTCGGACAGGTTCGAGGGCGCCCGCTCGAGCGCCGCCTTGAAGTCGTCCTCGAGATCCGCGCCACACGAGTCGCGAGCGAGCTGCAGCGCCCGCGCCGCGTACTTGAGGATCTGCACCGTCTCCAGGCCGGAGATCTCGGAGAAGAACCAGCCGCAGCTGGTGTACATCAGCATCGCCTGCCGCTGCATCTCGAGCAGCTGCAGCGCTTTCACCGCGGGGCCGTTCAAGCCGTGGCGGGCGAGAAACGCCTCGGCGTGACGTCGCTCGGGATCGAGGACCACCTCGATGAATTCGTCCCTCGCGCGCCACGGATCGCGCAGGAGCTGTCCGGCTTCGCGCTCGTACAAGGCGGCGAGCCGGTCGCGCAGCCGATCGAGCGCGTCGCGCAGCGGCGCCCGCCAGGCCTGCTTCCATCCGGGCCTTCCACCGGTCTGGCAGCCGCAGTCGCCGCGCCAGCGCTCGATGCCGTGCCCGCAGCTCCACGATGACCGTTCGGCGATCTCGGCTTCGTGGATCGGCGGAAAGAGCTGCAGCGCCTGTCCGAGGTTGACCAGCTGCACGTCGCCGCGCTGCGACAGTTTGCGGACCGCCGAGGCCAGCGCTTCGTCGCCCCCCTTGCGGTGGTGGCCGAAGGTCTCGCCGTCGACGGCGACGACGAGGACTTCGTCGTGGCCGCGGCCCGCCGAAAATCCCGCGTCGATGCGGCGCACCAGATCGTCCCCCGCGCGCAATGCCTCGCCGAAGGCGACGGCGCGTGAGATCGGACCGTCGTAGAAGAAGACCGCGAACCAGTCGCCCGACGGCAGCCGCACGTTGTACGGCCGGCTGGGATCGAATCGCGCGCCGCGCGCGTCCTGCCATTCGCCGCCCGGAGCGCGGACGCGGGTGCATTGATCGGGCGAGAGGATGGTGAAGCGCAGGCCTTCGTCGAACGCGGCCTGAAGCGTGCGCAGATCGGCGGCCGTCTCCGGCAGCCAGATCCCCTGCGGCTCGCGGCGAAAGCGGTGGCGGAAGTCGGCGGCGCCCCAGCGGATCTGGGTGCGCAAGTCGCGGTCGTTGCAAAGCGGGAGGATGGCGTGGTTGTAGGCCTGCGCGACGGCGTTGCCGTTTCCCCGGTCGCGGACGCTGCGCGCGTCGGCCTCGACCACGTGACGCAGGACCTCCGGCGCCTGCGATGCAAGCCAGGCCAGGAGGGTGGGGCCGAAGTTGAACGAGAGATGGACGTAATTGTTGACGATGTCGGCGATCCGGCCCTCGGCGTTCTTGAGCCGCGCGGCGCCGTTCGGTCCGTAGCATTCGGCGGCGACGCGCTGGTTCCAGTCGTGAAAAGGGGCGGCCGAATCCTGGACCTCGACCTCCTCGATCCACGGATTCTCGCGCGGCGGCTGGTAGAAATGGCCGTGCAGGCACACCGCTCGCTTCGTCATGCCGGGAAAGTACACATTGGCCTACAGGCCGGCGACCGGCCGTCCAGGCGAGCGTTCGGTCGAATTGCCGCGCGGGGGCGGGCTCCTCAACTTAGAAGCCCATCCGAGGAGACTACCGTGAACGCAATCGAATTGCTCGAGACGCAGCACAAGGAAGTGAAGGAGCTGTTCAACAAGATCGAGAAGGCGAGCGGCGAGACCAAGCGCGAGCTGTTCGAGAGGATCGCGGACGATCTCGCGGTGCACGCGACGATCGAGGAGAAGCACTTCTACCCGGCGACCAAGGCGGCGCGCACCGAAGAGCTGCTGCAGGAAGCGGTCGAGGAGCACCTCTCGGTCAAGCGGATCATCGCCGACCTGCTGGAGATGGACCCGGCGGAGGCGCAGTTCGACGCCAAGATCGCGGTGCTCAAGGAGCAGGTCGAGCACCACGTCGAGGAAGAGGAGGGCGAGCTGTTCCCGCAGGTCAAGAAGCTCCTCGCCGAGGACGAGCTGGAGGATCTCGGCGTGGTCATGGAGGACATGGCCGAGGAGCTGAAGGAAGGCGGAGCGCCGCGCGCCGCGGTGCCGGCGGAGACCGGCGAGGCAGCGCCGCTGGAGTAAGCTCGCGTTCATGATCGTCGACTCGCCGCAGGGGCTCTTCTGCCCCGGCGGCGCGTTCCATCTCGATCCGTTCGGACCGGCGCAGCGCGCGGTGATCACGCATGCGCACGGCGACCACGCGCGGGCGGGAAACGCCTCGTATCTCTGCACGCCGCACACGGCGGCGCTGCTGCGCCGGCGCCTCGGCGAAGCCGCGATCGTCGAGACGATGGAGTACGGCGAGCGGCGGCGCATCGGCGACGTCGTCGTGTCGTTCCATCCCGCCGGGCACATGCTCGGTTCGGCACAGGTGCGGACCGAGGGCGCCGACGGGGTCTGGGTCCTCTCCGGCGACTACAAGCGCGAGGCGGATCCGACCTGCGCGCCGTTCGAGCCTTTGAAGTGCGACGTCTTCGTCACCGAGGCGTCGTATGCGCTGCCGATCTTCCGCTGGGATCCGCCGACCGACGTGGCGCGCGAGATCGCCGCGTGGTGGCTTTCAAATTCGCGCAAGGCGTCGCTGCTCTTCTGCTACGCGTTGGGCAAGGCGCAGCGGTTGCTTGGGGAGCTGGCGGCGCTGACCGATCGACCGGCGTTCGTCCACGGCGCCGTGGAGCCGTTCGCGGCGGTGTACCGGGCTGCCGGGGTGCGGCTGCTGCCGACCCGGTTGATCGAGGACCAGCGCTCGTTCGCGGGCGAGTTGATCCTGGCTCCGATCACCGCCCGCGGCACGCCGTGGATGAAGCGCTTTCGCGCCTTCGAATCGGCGTTCGCTTCGGGTCTCCTGCGCATCCGCGGCACCCGCCGCCGGCGCGGATTCGATCGCGGGTTCGTCATCTCCGATCACGCCGACTGGCCGGGCGTGCTCCGCACCATCCGGGAGACCGGCGCGCAGCGCGTGCTCGCCACGCATGGGCATCGCGACGCGCTGGTTCGCTGGCTGCGCGAAGCCGGCGTCGAGGCGGCGCCGATCGGCGTCGCCGCTCCGCCGCTCGATCCGGAAGGGACCTGAATGCGGCGGTTCGCGCAGCTCTACGACGCGCTCGACGCGACGACGTCGACGAACGCGAAGGTGGCTGCGATGCAGGCCTACTTCGCCGACGCTCCGCCGGCCGACTCGGCGTGGGGCCTCTTCTTCCTCACCGGGCGGCGCCTGAAGCGGCTGATCGCGCCGCGGCTGCTCGCGGTCTGGGGTTGCGAGCGCGCACAGGTCCCGGGATGGATGGCGGAGGAATGCTTTTCGCTGGTCGGCGATCTCGCGGAGACCGTCGCGTTGATGATCGACACCGCGCGCGCGGAGCGGCGGGCGCGGGCCGAGCCGCCGTCGCTGTCGAGCCTGATCGAAGGGACGTTGCTTCCGCTGCGGGACGCTTCCGAGGACGAGAAGCGCGGCGCGGTGATGGCGCTCTGGGATTCGCTCGAGCGCCGCGAGATGTACCTCTTGGCCAAGCTGCTGACCGGCGAGATGCGCGTCGGCGTCTCGGAGACTCTCGCCATCCGCGCGCTCGCGCAGCACGCGGGCCTCCCGCCGGCGACCGTCGCCCATCGGCTGATGGGCGCGTGGGAGCCGTCGGCGGAGTCGTTTGCCGCGCTGATCAGGGCCGGCGCTTCCGACGCCGACGTCTCGCGGCCGTATCCGTTCTTTCTCGCTTCGCCGCTCGAGGAGGAGCCGGAGTCGCTCGGCGATCGCGTCTCCTGGCTCGCCGAGTGGAAGTGGGACGGAATCCGGGCCCAGATCGTGCGCCGTTCCGGCGGAGCGTACCTCTGGTCGCGCGGCGAGGAATTGATCACCGACCGATTTCCCGATCTTTCCGGCGTGTGGGCGGCATTGCCCGAGGGCACCGTCCTCGACGGCGAAGTGCTCGCTTTCGAAGGCGGTGCGCCGATGCCGTTCTCGGTCCTGCAGCGCCGCATCGGGCGGCAGAAGCTGACCGAAAGGATTCTCGCCGAAGCGCCCGCGGCGTTCATGGCGTACGACGTCCTCGAGCACGAAGGGCGCGACCTGCGCGAGCTTTCGCTGCGCGAGCGGCGGGCGATCCTGCAGCCGCTGGTCGCGGAACGCAGCCAGCGGCTGGGGCTTTCGGCCTCCATCGATGCGCCTTCGTGGGAAGAGCTGCGCGCGCTGCGCCGCGGGTCCCGCGAGCGCGGCGTCGAAGGCCTGATGCTCAAACGCTGGGACTCGCCCTACCGGGTCGGCCGCCCGCGCGGCGACTGGTGGAAGTGGAAGATCGACCCGTACTCGATCGACGCGGTCCTCGTCTACGCGCAGCCCGGCCACGGACGGCGCGCGACTCTGATGACCGATCTCACCTTCGCCGTCTGGAGCGAGGGCGAGCTGGTGCCGGTGGCGAAGGCGTACTCGGGCCTCACCGACGAGGAGATCGACGAGCTCGATCGCTGGATCCGCCAGAACACGCTCGAGCGCTTCGGGCCGGTGCGCGCGGTCAAGCCGGTGCACGTCTTCGAGCTGCACTTCGAAGCCATCGCCGAGAGCACACGCCACAAGAGCGGGATCGCGGTGCGGTTTCCGCGCATCGCCCGCTGGCGCACCGACAAGAAGCCGGAGGAAGCCGACACCATCGAATCGTTGAAGGCGCTGATCAGATCAAGCGCCCGAGGGGCCCGAGATCGAGGTTGAGGTCCTCCGGCTTGAGGCCGAATCGCCGCGCCAGATCGTGGACGGTCTCCTCGAGCCGCATCAGGGCGAGGCCGATCGCTTCCGTCTCCTCGGCGGTGAGCGTTCCCGACTCCATGCGGCGGATGGCCTGCTTCTCGAGCAGTTTGCGCAGGAACTCGATCAGCGCCAGCACCAGGCGCGCGACCGATTTCTGCACGTCCTTCGGGTCGGCGTTCCAGCGCGGCGCCTGGTCGACGCGGCGCTCGATCTCCTTGCGCAGCGACTCCAGCTCGCGCACCTGCATCGCGACGACGTCCTTCTTCTTCATGCCGCGACCTCGGGCGCGAACGACCACGCCGGCCAGGGACCGCTGACGACCATCCGCAGTCCTTCGAGCTTCAGACTTTCGACGATACGGGCGTACTGCGGCGCCGTCCCCTTGTCGATCAGGTGGTAGACGCTCGCCAGGAGACCCGGCTCGGAGTGGCGCTCGACGCGCTCGGCGCGGGTCAGCGCCTCCAGGGCGACACGCAGCGGGTCGAGCTCGGGCAACTTTCGCGCGCGGCGCCGCGCCTCGAGGTAACGCGTCCCCGATCCTGCCGACGGGGACCGGGACATGATCTCGGCCCCGCTCTCGCGTCCAGTGCCAGTTGCCCGATGGACCCGCAGGGTCATCTGCTCGCGGCCCCGCACGAGTTGCAGCGCCTCGATCAACTCCGCTGTGCGCGCGATCAGCTCGCGCTGGAGCGCCTCTTCGCTCGGCGACGTCGCGCCGAACCGCGCCGGGAGACATGCATCGCAGGCTTCGGCGATGCGGCGGACCGCGGCCTCGTGGGCCCGGAGCGCGTCGACGGAGAGCGGCGCCGGCGGATCGCCGACCAGCGCCGAGAGCTCGCCGCACGCGACGGTGTGCAGCGACTCGCCCCGCGCGCCCACGCCGCCGTTCGGCGCGCCCAGCACGATGGCGTAGAGGCCGATCACTTCTCGCGCACCGGCAGGAGCTTGTCGGCGGCGCAGAGCAGCGCGCTGAGCCGCAGGTAGACGAGGTCGACGCCGGCGACTCCGAGGATGACCTCGCCGTGCACCATCACGCCCTTGTTGAGGACGTGGTCGATGATCTCGAGCAGCGACGCGTCGGCGTGCTCGATGATCTCCTCGGCTTCGGATCGCTTCTTCACGGCTGGCGGTCCACCACGAAGTTGTACGGCGGCCACGGCCCGGTGAGCGTGAGCTGGTACCCGTGGGCGGCGAGCTTCTTCGCCTGCGCGCGGACCGCCGCCTGGAACGATTTCGTCCTTCCGTGGCGGAGCAGGAACGCGGCGTCGAGCAGGACGCGCTTGCCGATCTCGCCGGGCGGTGGCGGCCGGCGGCGCGCGTCGTCGGATTTCTTCGACAGCTCCTCGTAGAGCGCATCGGCGCGGTCGCGCGCGTTCTGCAGCAGCTCGCGAGTCGCGTCCTGCTCTTTCTTCTTGCGCAGGAGAAACGCGGCGCCCGGCGATCCCCGTTCGGCGACGTCGCGAGCCTCGGCCCGCGCCTTGTCGATCGCCGACAGCTCGTCGAGCGTCACCCGCAGGCCCCACTCCTCGCGGCCCTCGATCCGCTCGACCAGCCGGTCGATGCGCCGCCGCTGCTTCGCGACGTGCTCGAGCGCGCGATCGTCGGAGTTGAACAGCGTGAACAGCTTCATCGGAAGAACGGTGCCGGCTTTGGCCAGATGCTCGATCACGGCTTCGTGCGGCACCGCGACCGACGAGACCCAGGCGAGGTCCTGCAGGCCCTTCTCGATCGGCTTCTCGCCGTACCGGTCGAGCGGGGCGTCAGCCGCCACCAGCCAGAGGCCGCCGCCGGCGTCGATCGCGCGCGGCTTCCCTGCTCCGGGCAGGCCCGCGGGAGCGCCGCGGAGCGACGGCGCCTTCTCGGCGCGGACCAGGCAGTAGAGATACGTCGCGGTGCTCATTCGCTCCTCGTCCAGGTGCGCCCGAATTCGCGGAGTGCGTCGAGGCCGCGGGGGCCGGGCGCGACCGCCGGCGCACCCAGCATAGCCCAGCCGCGACGAGCTTTACGCAGTGCGGCCATCTCCCGGGCCTCCACCCTGGCCGACTGCCCGCATCGCGAGCAGCCGGGCGGCGTCAGCGCATTGACGAGGACCGCCGGAACGGTCACCCGGAGGCGGTGCAAAGCCGCGAGAAGGCGCCCGGTCTCGAGGCGCGGCAGGGCTGCCGCCCGGGTGACGACGAGGAAGGCGGCGCGAACGGGATCGCCCAGCAATGTCTCGAATTCGCGCAACTCGCGCGCGGTGTCGGTCAGGTCCTTGGCCAGACGACCAAGGCCGGTGACGCGCCGGTACTTGAGCAGGATCTGCAGCAGGACCTGGATCCACTCGCGCGCCTTGGCCACCAGCTCGAGGAGGCGCAGGGCGTGGCCGGTGGGCGCCGTGTCGACCACCACCACGTCCACGCGCTGCAGCGCGTCGATGACCGCCAACAGTCCGAAGAGCTCGTCGAGGCCCGGCGGCGCCAGCTCGATCAGGTCCCGCATCACGGCGCGATCGTAGGGTGCATCGAACGACGAGCCGCCGCGCAGCGCGTCGAAGAGCTCGTCGACGGCGCTTCGATATCGCTCGCGTCGAGCCCGGAAAGCCTGCGCCGCGTCGAGCTCGCGCGTCCAGAGCCGCGGCGCCACCTCGACCTCGCGGTCGCCGACCTGGGTGCGCAGGACGTCCGAGATCGAGTGCGCGGGATCGGTCGACAGCAGGAGCGTCCGCTGCCCGCTGTCCGCCGACGCCAGCGCGAGCGCGGCGGCGGCAGTCGACTTTCCCACCCCGCCCTTGCCGCCGACGAAAAGCAGCCGCAGTCCGGCCGGCAGGATCTCCTTGGTCAAATGACCAAGAGAGCCGTCAGCACTCTCCCGAGCAGGTGGCGTGGACGATTTGGTCGTTTTGGTCAAATGACCAAGAGATCGCGCCAGATCCGCGGAGATCTCGGCCAGCGCCCGGAGCCCCCGCGGCTCCGCGTCCTGATCGGCGACCGCCGCGATCGGCAGCCGAAGCTCCTTCGCCTGCGCGAGCACGCGGGCCTCCTCGCGACGCCGCGCGGCGCACAGCGAGCAGCGCCGATCCGACCGCGGAGTCAGCCGATTCGCGATCAACCGCGTGACCCGCATCCCGGCGGCGCGCAGCGCCCCGATCCCGTCCTGCGCCTCGAGCAGCGACATCTCCTCCGCGAGCGTCACCCACTGGAATTCCGCCGATCGAAGCAGGCCGCCCAACGCCGCAGCTCGCTCCTGCAGCTCGTCGATCACGGCGTCCTCGGCGTCGCGGCGCACGGTTCCGCGCAGAGACCGGGCCAGCGCCCGGTGCTTGGCCTGCAGGTCGTCGAGCACCTTGGCCAGATGGCCAAGCGTTTTCGGCATCTCCAGCAGGCGCAGGGTATGGCCGGTCGGCGCCGTGTCGACCAGGACGTGCTCGAAGCCGGAAGCGAGCCGCTCGAGCTCGATCAGCGCGACCAGCTCGTCGACACCCGGCAGCGAGAGCCGGAACAGCGAATCGATGTCCTCGTCGTCGAAGTACGTCCCGCGCGCGGCGATCTCGCGGAATGCGCGCTCCCGCGCACCCAGCCACCGCGCCAGCGCGCGATCGGCGTCCATCTCGGCGGCAAAGAGCCGGCCGCGCACGGCGCGCGGCGCCGCCCCCAGGCGCACCTCGAAGGCGTCGCCCAGCGAGTGGGCGGGATCGGTCGAGACCACCAATGTCCGCGCGTGCCGCGACGAACCCAGCGCAGCCGCCGCCGCGCAGGTCGTCTTGCCCACTCCGCCCTTGCCGGCGAAAAACGTGTAGCGGGTCACTCTTCCGTAGAGTCGTACGCCGTCGCCTCTACGCCTGTCACCTTCATCTCGCCGGGCGCGGGCTCGACACCACGCTGCCGCTCCCGGATCTCGCGGAGCCGCGCCAGGATGTCGTTCTCGAACGCCGCGAACTGCTCCGGCGTCATCTCGCCGAGCTCGAGCCGCATCTGGGCCGCGAGCAGCTCCTCGCGGAGGCGCGAGTCGTCGTTCAGCTCGGCGTCGACCGCGGCGGCGATCTTGCCGAGCACGAACTTGATCCCGCCCACCAGCATGCGGTCGACGATCAACATCTACTTTTCCTTCGCCCGCTCCAGCTTGAGGCGGATGTTGACGAAGTTGTACGGCGGCCACGGCCCGGTGTACTTGAACGTCAGCTTGTCGAAGTGGGCGCCGATCTCCTTCACCCGCGCGTCGAACGCCTGCTCCTTCTCGCGGGCGACGAGAAACGCCGCGTTCATGATCATCTTGTCGCCGATCGGCTTGTTGGCCCGCGATGCGACCGCGACGTCGCGCAGCGCCTCGAAGATCTCGGCGACATACTTCTCCGAATGCGCCTGCAGCGCCGCGTCGACCAGCCGTCCGTACTGCATGCGCGCGAAGTACGTGCTGCCTTTCTGCGCCGAGATCTCCTGCTTCAGCCGCCGCACGTCCTCGTCCGCGCGCTCGATCTCGCGCACCATCACGTCCCGATCCCAGAGGACCTTCAGGCCGAATTCGAGCTTGTCCTCCATCTTCACCAGCACGTCGTGGAACGCGTCGTATGCCGACCGCAGCAGCTCGACGATGTCGTCGCGCGTCTTGAACACGGTGCCGAACGACATCGGGATCACGGTGTGCTTGCGCATCACCGTCTCGTTCACCCGTTCGTGCGCCAGCACGTTCTCGCGCGTCGGGTCGTGCACCTCGATCGGCGTGTCGGACACCACCGCGGCGATGTCCTTGTAATTCACGGTATGCACGTCCGCCGGCTCGACGCCGATGCCGAGCGGCCCGAACTTGAGCGGGTCGCTCGCCTGGATGATGCAGTACACGTACTTGCCGCGCGCATCCGCCGACCGGGCGGTGGCGCCATTGTCGTCGTCGGACGCCGGCCGCGGCGGGCTCTTCGAAGCCGCGCGCGCCGGCGCCGGCTTCGCGCTCTTCTTCGCGGCGGGGCCCTTGTTCGAAGCGGTCTTCTTCAATTCAGGCATCCGCTACCTCTTCCCCTTCGCAATGTTCGCCTTGCCGGTCTCGAGCATCCGCTTGATCTCCGCCACCAGCTGGTCCGGCAGGCACGGCTTGGCGAGGAACGAGTCGCATCCGGCCTCGCGAGCGCCCTTCGAGTGCCCCGCCAGCGCGTGCCCGGTCAGCGCCACGACCGGGATCTTCTTCGTCCGCTCGTCCGCCTTCAGCCGCCGCGTCGCCTCCCAGCCGTCCATCACCGGCAGCGACAGATCCATGATGATGATGTCCGGCAGCCGCGAGTTTGCCGCGTCGATCGCTTCCTTGCCGTTGCGCGCCTCGATCACCTCGTAACCGGAGTAGCTCAGGTACTCGGAGTACATCTCCCGGTTGTCGGCGAAATCGTCGACCACCAGCACCAGCGGCTTCTTCGAAACGGTCTCGGTCGCTGTCATCGCCGCTTTCCTCGACGCGGAATCCACAGGGTGAAGGTCGAGCCGCGTCCGAGGTCCGATTCGAGCTCGATCCGTCCGCCGAGCATGGTCGCGAGCCGCCGGCAGATCGCCAGGCCAAGCCCCGCGCCGCCGTACTCGCGCGTCACCGAGTTGTCCGCCTGCCGGAAGTCCTCGAACACCTTGTCGCGATCCTGCGGCGCGATGCCGATGCCGGTGTCCTGGACCGCGATGCACAGCTCGCGCCGCTCGTCGTCCGACCGGACGCGCACTTTGACGAATCCCTGCGGCGTGAACTTGATCGCGTTGGTCAGGAGGTTGAGCACGATCTGCTTGACCTTCTGCCGGTCGCTGTAGAGCGGCGGCAGCGCCGGCGCCAGCTCGGTCAAAGTCTGCAGCCGGGCCTTCTGGATCAGCGGCTCGACCTCCGCGAGCAGCTCGCCGAGCAGCACGTGCAGCTCGAACTCCTCGAAGTGGAGCGGCATCTTCCCGGCTTCGATGCGGCTGATGTCGAGGATGTCGTTGATGATCGAGAGCAGGTGCTTGGCGTTCGAATCGACCCGCTGCAGCTTCTGCTTCTGCGGCAGCGACATCTCGCCGGAGACCCCGCCGAGCAGCATGCTGGTGTAGCCGAGGATCGCGTTCAGCGGCGTGCGGAACTCGTGCGACATGTTGGCGAGGAACTGCGACTTGAGCTGCGAGGCCTGCTCCAGCTCGAGGTGCTGCCGCTGGAGGAGCTCGTTGCGGCGCACCAGCTCGGCGGTCGCTTCGCGCACCTTCTCCTCCAGCTGCTCGCTGGCCGCTTTCACCTGCTCGTAGAGCCGCGCCTTCTCCAGCGCCTCGGTGCGGTCGTGGAGGATGGTCACCACCGCGGTCACTTCGCCGTGCTCGCTGAGCACTTTGCCCGCCACCGCTTCGACC
>JAIVGS010000135.1 GCA_020201435.1 Myxococcales bacterium | reverse complement strand
CGGGCGGTGGAATCGGCCGATCGGATCATCACCGATTCCGGCGCCCGGCCACCCACCTATCTGGTCGAGCAGGCGCGGCTGATCGCCCGCGGCGCGCCCATCGGCGACCTGGCGTGGGCGCGGATCTTTCCCTGGCAATCGGTCGCGGCCGAGTGCCTCGACCTGCCGAATCTTCGCGAGCACCGCGGGAACGTCAAGCGCGCGCGCGTCGTCTGCGCCGGCGCGATCGGCGCCGAAGGGCTGTTGCTGGCGGGCTGGATGTCCTCGCGGATCAAGCGGCTGGACACGACCGTCGAAGTGCAGGGCGAAGCCGACGATTTCGAGAACGAGACGACGGTGACGACCGCGATCCCGCGCGCGGCGCCGATCGGGCTCGGCCACGTCGCGCTGTTCGAGTTCGAAGCGCCGCCGGCGACGTTCAACTTCCGGCGCGACAAGGGCCTCTTGATCGCGGAGGTCAAGGGCGACGACGATGGCTACGTCGCGCACCGCGTGCGGCTGCCGCCGGAGACGCCGGGACGGCTGCTCGGACTGGAGCTGAAGCTGCTCGCGGGGATCGACGATCTCTACGCGCAATCGGTGCAGGCGGCGGTGAAGCTGTTGCCGCAAGGGAAGGCATGAATGAGCGAGATCGCCGTCGTCCCCGACGTCGCCGGTGCCGCCGCCGAGCTGTTCATCGAGGCGACGGCGGGCGCGATCGCGGCGCGCGGCAGGGCGGCGGTAGGGCTGACCGGCGGCTCGACCGCGTCGCCGCTCTACGCCGAGCTGGTCAGATCGCAGAAGATCCCCTGGGACAAATTGCAGATCTTCTTTACCGACGAGCGCGCGGTGCCGCCCGATCACGAATTATCGAATTATCGAATCGCGCGGCAGGAGCTGTTCGACAAGACGCCGATCGATTCGCGACAGGTGCATCGGCTGCGGGGCGAAGCGAAAGACCTCGAGGCCGAGGCGCAGCGGGCGGCGCGCGAGTCTCGCGAGGCGCTCGGAATCCCGCCGCGACTCGATCTGATGCTGCTCGGCCTCGGACCCGACGGGCACATCCTCTCGCTCTTCGCCGGCGTTCCGTCGAGCGCCGACCGCGGCGACGAGGAGCTGGTCCGGCACGTCAAGGCGCCGGAGCACGTCGAGCCGAAAGTCGAGCGCATCACGCTGACGCCGTTCCTGCTGGTCACCGCGCGAACCGTGGTCCTGCAGGTCAAAGGTGCGTCGAAAGCGGCGGTCCTGGCGAAGGCGATGAAGGGCGCGAACGATCTCGTCGGCTGCCCGGCCCAATGGCTGCGCAAGGCCGCCGGCCGCGCGGTGGTCGTCTGCGACGAAGAGGCGGCGAAAGACCTCTAGCGCACGAGCCGCAGGTTCGGACGTCCGCGCGCCGTCGAGGGAGATTGGTCGGGCGGCTCCTCTTGGGCCTCGACTGCCGCCAGCGATGGTCCGCGGCGGGACTCCGTTTCCGCGGCGGCCTCGACCACCTCGACCGGCAAGTCCTCCGGCCACACCTGGCCGTCGCCCGTCTCCGACGTGATTCCGAAGATCGCCTCCCAAGGCACGATGCAATGGAACGGCCGCCCGCCGAACGACAGGGTCGCGTGCACCTGCTCGTCGCCGACCTCCAGATCCGGGATCTGATACCGGTAGCTCAGGTTCAGCCGCAGATGCGGATCGTGCGCGTACTGCCTCGGCACCGCCACCCCCGGCCGGCGCGCGTCGAGATGGAGCATGGCGATCCCACGCTCGAGATACCCGAGCAACGTCCGCTTCTTGGCCGGAGCGCGCGGCGCCACGCTGTCAGTCTATCCGGCATCCGCGAGCGGCGCGAACTGCATTTCGTACAAACGGGCGTAATCGCCGCGGCGCGCCAACAGCTCGTCGTGGGTGCCGAGCTCGACGATCCGTCCGTCGGACAGGACCGCGATCCGTGTCGCGTGGCGGATCGTCGAAAGCCGGTGCGCGATCACCAGGGACGTGCGCTTCTCCATCAGTCGATCGAGCGCACGCTGGACCTCGCGCTCGCTCTCCGTGTCCAGCGCGCTGGTCGCCTCGTCGAGGAGCAGGATCGGCGCGTCCTTGAGCAACGCCCGGGCGATCGCGATCCGCTGCCGCTGGCCGCCGGAGAGCGTGACGCCGCGCTCGCCGACCGGCGTGTCATAGCCTTGCGGCAGCTCGCGGATGAACCCGTCGGCACGCGCGGCCCGCGCTGCTTCCTCGAGCCGCGCGGTCGATACATCCGACAGGCCGTACGCGATGTTCGCGCGCACCGTGTCGTTGAAGAGAAACGTCTCCTGCGCGACCAGCGCGATCTGGGCGCGCAGCGACGGGAGAGTCGCCTCGCGCAGGTCGCGGCCGTCGAGCGTGATCCGTCCCTCCGACGGATCGGCAAACCTCGGCAGCAGGCTCAAGAGCGTCGTCTTTCCGCCGCCCGACGGCCCGACCAGCGCGACGACTTCTCCGCGCCGCAGGGTGAGGTCGACATTGCTCAACACCAGCGGTCCCGGCGAACGATAGCGGAACGAGACGTTCTCGAACCGCACCTCGCGCTCGAATCGCCGCAGCTCGACCGCGCCGGGCACCGGCTCGACGGGCTCGTCGAGGACCTCCCACAGCCGCCGCGCTCCGGCCATCCCCTGGGTCACGCCCTGGCCGGTGCCCCCGAGGCTTTTCAACGGGGTATACAAAAGTACGATGGTGGCGAGAAACGAGATCACGCGCTCGGGCTGGAGCTGATCCGAGGCGACCGCCCGGGCCGCGAACACGACCGTCGCCGCGATGCCGATCGCGGCCATCAGCTCCAGCGTCGGGGTGAAGATGGCCCGGACGAAGAAGCTCTTCCGCATCGTCGCCAGGAACCGCTCCTGCTCGGCGTGGAACTTCTCGCGCTCGTACTTCTCCATGCCGAAGGACTGGACGATTCGAACGCCCTGCAGCGCTTCGTGCAACAAAGTATACAACGTACCAATCTGTGCCTGCCCGCGGGTGGCGATCTTCTTGAGCCGCTGCGCGAACCGGACGATCGGGAACACCGTCAGCGGCACCGCCACGAACGCGAGCAGCGCCAGCCGCCAGTCGAGCGCGATCGAGACCCCGAGCAGCACCAGCACCTGCATGCCGTCGCGCAGGTAGGCGGCGAGCCCGTAGGTGACCGCGAACTCGAGCTGCGCGATGTCGTTCGAGAACCGCGAGAGCAGATCGCCCGAAGCGCTGCGCGCGAAGAACGCCGGAGCGAGCTGCAGCAGCTTGCGGTGCAGCTCGAGCCGCAGGTCGGCGACCACGCGCTGCCCGAGCATGCCCATGCAGTAGAACTGGGTGAAGTAGGCGATCCCGCGGATGATAGCGATAATGAGAATCAATATCGGTAGGGCCCGCAGCACCGTCTCGCGGGAGAGGCTGCCTGCGTCGCGCAGGAACGGCAGCGCCGTCCGCAGCGCGCCGGGATCGAGCGCCCCTCCCTTGAAGACGAACTGGAACATCGGGCCCACCAGCCAGGAGAAAGCGCCGGTCGCGGCCGACAGCACGACCATCGCCGCGATGGCGCCGGACAAGAGCGCCAGATGCGGCCGCACCGACCCGATCAGGCGGCGATAATCGGACACCCGCGCCTTGTAGCACGGCCTTCCAGGGTGATACCCACGGCCGCGATGTTCCTGGAAAAGTCAGGCCGGCTGCTGTTCCGCTGGCGCAGCTTCACACCGGTGCCGCTGCTGATCGTGGCCGGGCTCCTCGCCTGGCGGAGCCGCGGCCCGGCGTCACCGGCGTGGCTCGTCGCCGGCCTCGCGCTGTGTGTCACGGGACAGGCGCTGCGGGCCTGGGTGCTCGGCCAGGTCCCCGACGGCACTTCCGGCCAGAACGAGAAGCTGATCGCGACCCAGCTGAACACGCACGGTCCCTATGCATTCACGCGCAACCCGTTGTACCTCGGCAACCTCGGGATCGTCCTCGGCCTCTGCCTGATCGCCCACGACCCGCTCCTGCTGGTGATCGTCGCCGCCCTCTTCGCCGTGCAGTACCGCGCGATCATCGCCGCCGAGGAAGGCTTCCTGCGCGACCGTTTCGGCCCGCAGTTCGACGACTACTGCTCGAAAGTCCCGCGCTTCTGGCCGCGAATTCGGGGACACCCTGCGGATTTCCGGGAGTGGGACTGGCGGCGCGCGCTGCGAAAAGAGCACAATCCCGCCGCCGCCTGGATCGCCCTCGCCATCGTCCTCGTCGCGCTCGATCACCAACGAAAATGGCCCTACGCGATCGCGCTGGCGGTCACGGGAGCCGTCTGGCTCTCGATCAAGGGCTGGAAGCACCGCTGGCTCAAGGGCGGCTTCACCGAAGACCTGCGCCGCCGGCTGCGGGAGACCGCTCGCTGAGCCACGCGCGCGCCGCGTCGGTCGAGATTCCGAATTGCTCGAGTCCCGGAAAGACGACCTCGCGAAGCGTGTGCACGAACGTCGACCGCTTGCGCGAGATCGGCAGCACGCCGTGCCTCAAAAGCTCCGGGGAATCCATCTCCGCCTCGAACGGCTCGAACGCACTCCCCGCGGCTCCCGCGAGCATCGACGGAAGCCAGCGCGAGAGAAACCCGACCTCCAGCTCACCGGCCTCGCGCGCGAGGTGCGCCCACCCCATCCGCGAGTGCGAGACCTCGTCGCGCGCGATCTCGTGGAGCACCTCGCGCACCCGCGGAAGCGCGTCCTCCGACAACAGCGACGTCACCGTCGCCACGCTCTCCGTCTCGGTGATGCAGCACGCCGCGACCGTCTCGTACAGCGCCGCCTCGCGCGGCCCGAGCGATCGCGGCGCGATCCGATCGCTTCCGGCGATGCCCTCGACCGGTCCCCCGGCAAGCTCTTCGCAGAGCGCGAGGTGCCGCCGCTCGTCCTCGGCCGCCTTCCGCATCATCGCGGGCACCGGCGAATCCGGGTCGAAGGCGGAAATCTCCTCGGCGAGCCGGGCGAACCGAAAAGCCGCCTCGCGCTCGACCCGGGCCCGAAACGCCCACGCCTCGCGGACGATCACCAGCCCGAAGCGCCTCCGCCGGTGTCCTTCGAAGCCGCGCCTCCGTCGGCGGCAGTGCCCGCATCCGGCGCAGCCGCTTTCTTCTCCGCGCCGGCCGCTTTCGCCGCGCACCCGGTGGCGCCGCCGAGGATCGCACCGCCGACCACGAGCAGCTTGAACAGCTTTTTGAAGAGCATCGGTCCCCCTCGAAAGCGCGCAGCCTATCTCAAGGCTGCTGCTCGCGGGTGGGCCGCACGAAGAGCGGCTCGGAAAACCCGGCAAATCCGCGGCCGATCGCGCGCAGAAGAACGCTCACCTCCGAGGCATGCTCCGGCCGGTCCTCTGGCCGTTTGGCGAGGAGCCGCCGCGTCAGCCCCGCCAGCGCCTCCGGCGCGCCCGGGTTGATCCGGGTCAGCTCGGGGGGCTCGCCGTGCACGATCGCCTGCAGCAATTCGAGCTGGTTCGCTTGCGTGAACGGCGGCCGCCCGGCGATCAGGTCGTACAAAGTCACACCCAGCGCATAGAGGTCGCTGCGGCGATCCAGCGCCTCGCCCCGCGCCTGCTCCGGCGACATGTACCGGTACGTCCCGACCACGCGCCCATGGTCGGTGATCTGGTCGTCCGAAAAACGTTTGGCGAGCCCGAAATCGACCAGGATCGCACGCCGCTCGGGCGTCACCAGGATGTTCGACGGCTTCACGTCCCGGTGCAAAAGCCCCCGCGCATGGATGAACGACAGCCCGTCGCACACCTGGGCCAGCGCCTCGCAGAGCGCGACGAGCCGGTCGGGGTTGTTCTGCTCGACCTGCTCGTCGTCGGTGAGCATCGCCTCGATGCCGGTCTCGAGCTTGAGCCGCCGCGCCCGGGCGACCGCCAGCAGCGCCCCGGAATCCGGCTCCTCGAAGAGCACGTCGAGGTCCACGCCCTCGGGCGCGTCGCGCTCCGGCATCGGCTCGAGGAGCTGCGGCGCGCTGGCGACCTTGAGCCAGTCGCGCAGCACCATGCCGTCGACGTACTCCATCGACAGCCACGGCACACCTTCGTCCTCTCCGAGATCCAGCACGCGCACGATGTTCGGATGATGCAGGTGCCGCAGCGCCTCGAACTCCCGGTCCAGCCGCCGCGCCGCGCTCGGATCGCTGCCCGGCGGCAGCATCTTCAGCGCGACGGTCGCCCCGGTCCGCGTGTCGACGGCGCGATACACCGCGCCGAGGCCGCCGCGCCCGACCTGTTTTTCCAGCCTGAACGGCCCGAACCAACCGCGCACCCTCTTAAC
>JAIVGS010000134.1 GCA_020201435.1 Myxococcales bacterium | reverse complement strand
CTCTACAACCGCGTCGAGGCGTCGTTCCCCGACTACATCCTCGCCGTGGTCGGAAACGTCTTCGTCGGCGGCGGCCATGAGGTCGCGCTCGCGATCGCGCTGGCGAAACACGGGGTCACCGTCGCGCCGCCCGATGCCGGGCCCGGGTCCTGCGTCGCGAACGCCCGGTGCGACCTGCCCAACCCGTGCGAGGTCGGACAGGTGAACTGCAGCAGCGGTGCGCCGATGTGCGCCTCGTCCGGGAACGCGATCGACGGCATCTCCTGCGGGGCGAACCACATCTGCTCCGCCGGCGTCTGCGTCTCGGCCTGCATCGGGGGAATGTTTTGCCGGCCGGGCTCCGACTCTTGCCGCCAGGGAACGGTCTCCTGCGCCTCGGGCACGCCGACCTGCGTCGCCGGCGCCGACCCGCTCCCGGACGGCGTGCAGTGCGGACAGGATCGGGTCTGCCGCGCCGGTGCGTGCGTCGGTTGCGTCAGCGGCGCTGTCTGCGCGGGCGCGAATCCGTGCCACAGCGGCATCACCGATTGCTCGACCGGAACCCAGCTCTGCAAGGACAGCGGCGAAGTCGTATCCGACGGCACGCAGTGCGGCTCGAACCTCTATTGCAACGCGGGCGCGTGCGGCGCGTGTACCGCGGGCACGGCGTGCGATCCAACCGGCTTCCCGTGCCACGCCGGCGCGACTTCCTGCTCGACGGGCCGGCCGGTCTGCACCGACCTCGGCACCGCGAAGACCGACGGCACGGCGTGCGGCCAGAACCAGGTCTGCTTCGCCGGCTCGTGCAACGCCTGCGCCGCCGGACAGGATTGCACGCCAGCGTCGAATCCGTGTCACCTCGGGAGCATCGCCTGCGGCAGCGGGCAGCCCGTCTGCGTCGACCAGCAGACCAACCGCGCGCCCGGCGCCGCCTGCGGCGCGAACCGCGTCTGCGACGGCGCGGGAGACTGCAATGTCTGCGGTCAGGGGCAATCGTGCACCCCGTCGAATCCGTGTCACACGGGCGCGATCGGCTGCTCGAGCGGAGCGCCCGTCTGCGGCGATCTCGGCAGCAACCTGGCCGACGGCAGCGGCTGCGGCGCCGGAAAGTACTGCTTCCAGGGAACCTGCAACCCATGCTCGGTTGGAGCGACGTGCCCGCCCGCGAATCCGTGCCACCTCGGAACCATCTCGTGCGGCACCGGCCAGCCCGTCTGCTCGGACAGCGGAGCGGTGCTCGGCGACGGCGCGACCTGCGGCGCCGGCGACGTCTGCCTGCACGGCGCTTGCGGTCCCTGCGTGTCCGGCGCGAACTGCGACGGCGCAACCGGGGACGCCGCCCCGCCGTCGAGCCCCGATCCCTGCAAGGTGTACGCGACCAACTGCACCAGCGGTGCGCCGGTCTGCGTAGTGGCGATGAATCAGCCCGAGGGGACTCCTTGCGGCACCGGCCTCAGATGCCGGAGCGGCTCCTGCCAGACGTCCACGCTGCAGATCACGCTCGGGTCGGGGGGACAGCAGCACGCCCTGCCGAACCAGGCCCTGCCGAATCCGCTCGTCATCCAGGTGCTGGACCTGACGACCGGCGCGAGCGCCGGTCAAACCGTCACCATCACCCCGCCGCCCGGAGCGCAGGCGACGCCGGCGAGCGCCGTCACCGACGCGAGCGGCAACGCGTCGTTCACGCTCACGCTGGGGCGCGCGGTCGCCGACCAGGTCTTCAGCGTCGGCGTCAGCGCTGCGTTCCCGCCGACGCTGGCGGTGACCGAGACGGCGGACGCGCCCGACCCCGGCACGGTGATTCCGCTGGTCAACGAGACCCACACCCTCGGCGGCTCGGGCGTCGGCGGTCCCGGCCCCGCCGCTCGGGTCGGCTCTCTCACCGGCGTCGCCGTCGCTTCCAACGGCGACGTCTACTTCTCCGATTCCTACAACTGCCACGTGGACAAGCTCTCCCCAGCCGGCGTGATGACGCTGGTGGCCGGCACCATTTGCACCTTCGGCGGCGACAGCGGACCCGCGACCGCGGCCTCGCTCCAGACCCCGCACGGCCTCGCGCTCGACGAGACGAATGGCATCCTCTACATCGCCGACACGGGCAACGGGCGCGTGCGCATGGTGCAGCTCTCGACCGGTCTGATCGACACCCTCGCCGGCGACGCCAACGCGCCGAACATCCCGCCCTACGGCGACGGCGGAGCCGCACGCTCCGCCAGAATCCTGTCTCCCGGGTCGGTTGCGGTCGGCCCGGAACGGCCCAATCCGTCGGTGTACGTCACCGACGTCGGACACGGGCTGGTCCGCAAGATCGACGGGAACACCGGCATCATCACCACCGCCATCCCTCCCGGGGTCTGCGCCTCGCCGACCACGGTCTACTTCGACTTGAACAGCGGCAACGGCGACAATACCGCCTCGCTGGCATTCGACGGCGAGGGCAATCTCTTCGTGTCGGGCCGGTTCTGCGGCGCGCAGCTCAGCTCCGCGGTGTACGGCATCGGCCGCGTGCTACCCGACGGGACGATGGCGCTCGTGGCCGGCTCTCTCGCGGGCGGCCTCGGCGGCGGCTCGGCGCTCGGCGCGCGGTTCATCTCGGCGCCGCTGATCGCCTTCGACAACGCCAGGGACGGCGGCGGCGCGCTGAAGAACAACCTCTACTTCAGCTCACCGTCGAACCAGGTCCTCGGCCGGATCGACGGCGCCAGCGGCCGACTGCAGATCATCGGCGGCACGGGCGCCACGGGCGGCGGCGGAGACTTCGGACCGGCGTCGAGCGCGACCTTCAGCACTCCCTTCGGGATCGCCTTCGCGCCCAACGGCCGCGATCTGATCGTGGCCGACAACCTCAATTACGCGCTGCGGATGATCTCCACCGCCGGCTCCCCTTCCGCGAGCACCGCTTCGCTCGCCCTCTCCGGCGGCGGCGTCCAGTCGAGCTACGTCGATCAGGTTCCTCCGCTCCCGATCGCGGTCGCGCTCTCCGACGGATCGAGCAACCCGCTCGCCGGCTATACGGTGAATTTCGCCCTCGACCCGGCGGGCCTGGCGGGCGCCTCGCTTTCGAACGCCAGCGTCCAGACCACGCTCTCCGGCGTCGCGGCAGTCACCTTCCGGCCTGGCCTCGAGGTCGGCCAGTACGGCGCCTTCGCCTCGTTCGCCGACATCCACGGCGACCCGATTCCGGGCAGCCCGATCTCGTTCGCGCTCAACACGACGGGGCCGGCGAACCGGGTCTTTACGGCGGTCAACGACGCGCACGTCAACGGCTCCGCCTCGTCGACCCAGCGCGTCCCGGGATCGCTCTTCGCCATCGGCGTGCCGCGGGGGCTCGCCCCCGCCGCGGACGGCACGCTCTACTTCTCCGACAACAACTGGCACATCTACCGGATGGACCGCGCGGGCATCGTGACGCGCATCGCGGGAACCGGCGGCGGCAGCTACGCGGGGGACGGCGGTCCTGCGCTCAGCGCTCAGATGCAGCCGTGGGGCCTCGCGCTCGACGAAGGCAGCGGCCGGCTCTACTTCGCGGATACGAGCTCGAGCCGAATCCGCGTCATCGACCTCGCCTCGGGCACCGTCTCGCTGATCGCCGGAGGCAACCCCTCGCCGACGCCGCCCAACAATGGCGACGGAGGGCTGGCGATCAACGCCGCGCTCTACGCTCCCACCCGGATCGCCGTCGCGAATGGATATCTGTATCTCGGCGACTACTCGAGTCTCAGCGGGGTACGGCGGGTGAATCTCGATCCGAACCCGGCGAATCGGATCATCGACTCCTTGCTCTTCCCGGGGATGACGAAGGCGCTCCAGCCGCCGCCGGCCCAACCGTACTCGCCGACCTGCAGCGATCCGCCGACGTTCTGGTCCTGTTACTCCGAGCCCGGCTGCCAGGTAGCCTTCGACCCGTCCGGCCGGCTGTACGTGAGCGCCCTGTTCTGCGGAAAAGACTTCAACAACAACGGCGTGAACGGCACCGCGGTCCCCGGAATCGTGCGGATCGAGGCCGACAACACGCTCACGCGGATCGCCGGACACGTCGGCAGCGGTCTCGGCAGCGGGGCGCTGGCCGGGAACACCGGTTTCCAGACCTACCCGCCGATGATCCGCTTCGACGGCCAAGGCAACCTCTGGGTCACCAACGGCACGCAGGTGGGCTATTTCACCGCCGGAACCGCGGGCGTCGACGTCTCGAGCGCGTTCACGCAGGTCGGCGACGGCGCGCCCTCCTCGCCCCAGCCGGGACAATACGATCCGCCGTCGAACGTCTTCTTCCCGTCGCCGCTCGACCTTGCGTTCCTGCAGGGTTCCGGCAGCACGCACGTCGTCGTCGCCGACGGCACCTCCGGCACCTATACGAGCTTCTCGCTGCGGATCATCTGGTAGCGTTCAGCCGCTGAGCCCGGCCGGTTCATCCGCGTCCCGGTGTCGAGCGGTCCCTCCCGCGGCGAGATCGGCCTACGAGGCTCTGAGGCGCGCCGCGTCGACGGTCGCGCCGAGCGTCCGGCCGCGGAAAATTTTGTCGACGAACGGAGCAGCGATAGAAACGGTGCATGCCGATCCTCGTCGCCATCGTCTTGCTCGCGCAGTCGCAACCGCAGCCGCAGCCTCAGCCGCCGCAGGAGCCGGTGGACGGGAACCAGTTCAACTACTACGGCAACGACGAGCAGAAACCACCGGAACCGCAGCAGCAGCCGCAGCCGTACCGGCCGCCGCCGCCGCAGGTCCAGCAGCGCGAGGACGACTGGCGCCACCGCGTGCACGGCAATCCCGGCCGGCCTCCGCCGCCGCCGCGCTACGAGCAGCCGCAGGGGCCGCACGCGGCCGGCACGGCGTGGATCGCGGGCTTCTGGATGCCGCGCGGATACGAGCACGTCTGGGTGCCGGGCCACTGGGCGTACCCGCCGGCGCCCGGATACGTCTGGGAGGCGCCGCGCTGGGAGAACCAGCACGGCTCCTGGGCGTTCTACGAAGGTCACTGGTATCCGGCGCAGCCGCCGCAGGCCGCGGTGCCCTGGACCGAGCCGCCTCCGGCAATGGAAGACCAGTGGACGATGCAACCCCCGCCGGCGCCGATGGCCGAGTACCAGCCGCCGATGCCGTTCGCCGGGGCGATCTGGATCCCTGGCTACTGGCACTGGAACAACGTGCGCTTCGCCTGGGTGGCCGGCCGCTGGTCGGCGCGGCCGGCGATGTTCTACTGGGAACCGCACCGGTGGGTTCGCACCGATCACCAGACCGCGCCTCTCGAGTTGCACGACGCGCGCCAGCACCTCGGACGACGAGCCCGAGGCGCTGTCCACCAGCACGACGAGCTTTCCGCGGAACGGCGCGCCCTCCACCGCCGGCGCGATCATCGGCTCGATCCTCTCGCGCTCGACCCGGTCCGCGATCTTCACCTCCCTGCCGAAGAGGAAGCCGATCAGCGCCTTGAGCGTGTCGACCTTCCCGCCGGAGTTGCCGCGCAGATCGAGGATCAGCGCTCGCGCGCCGCGGATGTCGTCGATCATCTCGGCGATCTTCTGCTCGGAGAAATCGAAGATCGGAAGCTTCATGATCGCGATGTCGCGCCAGCGGACGAGCTTCGCCCGCATCCGGTACGCCCGGTCCTCCAGCCGGCGCACGATGTCCCAGTAGTCGAGCGCGCCGCCGCGCCCCCCGCCGACGATGGTTTCCACCTTCGCCATCACGTCGAGCTGCCGCTCCCTGCCTGCGAGGTCCTTGACCACCAGCCGCAACCCGACCTGCGGGCGCAGCGAGTTGTAGACGTATTCGATCTTCCACAGGCTGTCCCGCCCGACGCCATAGCCGTTGACGGCCAGCACTTCGTCGCCCCGCTTCAGCCCCTTGGTTTCCGCGTCGCTGCCCGGCCGGACGCTGGTGATCAGGCAGCGATCGCCGACCACCAGCCACCGCCAGCCGTAGTCGTGCCGGAACGGACGCGCCGGCGCGAGGAAGAACGTGTGCGAGTCGTCGAGCGACTCGAGGACGCCGGCGACGTGCGACATCGCGCGGTTCAACGAATCGCTCTGGTCGATCTGCCGGCGCGCGACGGCGACGCGGGCGTCCCAGTCGATCCCCTGGAAATGCGGGTCGTAGTAGTGCTCCCTGACGTCGTCGGAGACGTCGCGAAGCATGTGCTGGACGCGGTCCCGATCGACCTGGGTGAACTCGGCGGTCGTGCCGCACGCGCAGCAGAGCGCGACGAACGCGACGGTCCTCATCGAAAACCCCCGCGCGATGTACCGTCAGGCTACCACACGCGGCAGGCCTTCTCCCTCACCATCGGCGCGCCCTGTTTGCAGGAAAACGCGCGCCCGAACTGCGGCAGGTCGGCGACGATCCCGTTGATCCGGTACTTGCCCGGCGAGTGCGGGTTGGTGATCGCGCTGACCCGGAGATTCTCCGGCCGCTGGTTCTCGCAGGCCCACTGGGCGAAGCCGATGAAGAAGCGCTGATCGGGCGTGAAGCCGTCCGCGTTCGGCAGCTCCTTGCCGGCCACGTCCTTCTTCCACGCGATGTACGCGAGCAGCGTCCCGCCGAGGTCGGCCACGTCCTCGCCGCTGGTCAGCCTGGAGTTGATCTTGATGTCGTCGACGATGGTGTACTGCGCGAATTGATCGCGCACGCACTGCACGCGCTCCTCGAAGGCCTTGGCGTCCTGCGGCGACCACCAGTTCTTGAGGTTGCCTTCGGCGTCGAACTGCCGTCCTTCGTCGTCGAACCCGTGAGTCAGCTCGTGGCCGATGGTCGAGCCGGTGTTGCCGTAGTTGGGCGCGTCGTCCAGCTTCGGATCGTAGAGCGGCGGCTGCAGCACGCCGGCCGGGAAGTTCACGTCGTTCATCTGCGGGTTGTAGTAGGCGTTGACGGTCGGGGGCGTCATGCCCCACTCGGTCTTGTCGACCGGCTTGCCGATCTTGCGCAGCTGGCGGCGCGACTCGAACACCGTCGCCCGCTCGACGTTGCCGAAATAGTCGCCGCGCTTCACCTCGACCGACGAGTAGTCGCGCCACTTCTCGGGATAGCCGATCTTGTTGCGCACTGCGTGCAGCTTGGTCAGCGCGGCCTTTTTCGTCTCCGCCGTCATCCAGTCGAGCCGCTCGATCTCCTCCTGCATCGCGGTCTCGATCAGCTCGGTCATCTTGAGCGTGTCTTCCTTGGTCTTCGCCGAGAACGTCCGCTTGACGAACTCCTGCCCGAGCGCCTCGCCGAGCAGTCGATCGACGTTGCGCACGCAGCGCTTCCATCGCGGCGGCAGCTCGGTCACGCCGCGCAGCGTCTTCGAATAGAAGTTGAAATTCTCGTCGACGAACGCGCGAGAGAGATACGGCGCGCGCGTCGACGCGAGGTGCCAGCGCAGGTAAGTCTTCCAGTGCGGCAGCGTCTCGCCGCTGATCATGCCGTCGAGCGCCTTGAAGAACTCGGGCTCGGTGACGTTGACCACCTTCACGCCCGATAGGTCCACCGCGTCGAGGTAGCGATTCCACTGCAGCGACGGCGTCAGCGTTTGGAGCTGCTTGCGATCCAGCTTGTGGAAGAGCTTGTACGGATCGCGCCGATCGACGCGCGTCAAGGACGCCTTCGCCAGCGCCGTCTCCATCGCCATCACGGTCTTCGCGCCGGCTACCGGGTCCTCGTCGCCGACGAGCTTCAGCATCGCCGCGACGTGCTGGACGTACTTGTCTCGGATCTCCTTCGATTTCGCGTCCTCCTTGAAGTAGTAATCGCGGTCCGGCAGGCCGAGCCCGCCCGCGTCGAGGAACGCGATCACCTGCGTCGCGTCGCCGAAGTCCTGGTCGCTGCCGAAGCCGAACATCAGGCCCTTGCCGCTGGTCGACAGATGCAAAAGCGGCAGCAGCGCGACGAGATCGACTTTGGATTTCACCGCATCGATCTTGCCGAGCTCTGCCGTCAGAGGGGCTGCGCCGAGCTTCTCGATCGCCGGCTCGTCCATGCAAGAGGCGAAGAAGTCGCCGATCTTCTGCGGCCCGTTCTTCGCCGCGTCTTCCAGAATTCCCCAGAGATATTGCTGGTTTTCGTCGGTCACCTTTCCATACACGCTCCAGCTCGACTGGTCGGGCGGGATCGGGTTCTGCTTCATCCAGCCGCCGCACGTGTACTGGTAGAAGTCGGTGCACGGGTCGGCGGTCTTGTCCATCGCCGCGATGTCGAGGCTGGGCGTGTACGGAAGCTGCTGCAGGGGCTGGGCCGCGATCAAGAGAGCGAGCAGGGTCATGGGGCGCGCACTTTAACCCACTTCACCTCGCCCGCGACCTGGCGCGTCGACACGTTGAGGCGGTTCCACACGTCGACGACCGCGACGTGGAAGACCAGGCCCGCCAGCGCGCTCGTCGTAGTGCTTCTTCGCCTCGCCAACTCGATCTCGCGATGCTCGGTTAGACTCGGGGGCATGCCGGTTTCCAAGAAGCGCAAGCCCGAGAAAAAGAAGCGCCGCGACCGGGACCTGTCCCCCGCTCCGGCGCCGGCCGCCCCTGCCGAGCCGATCGGCGGCGGCGGTTTCCTGAGCAAGATGCGCGGCGGCTTCCAGGCAGTGGCGGGCGCCGGCCCGAAAAAGCCGGAGTCGCTGATCTCGAAGGTCGTCACCTGGGCGCTGGTCGCGCTGGTCGCCTATTTCGTCGCCAAGAGATTCGGCATACTGCGTTGACGATGGGGTGGACGATCCTCGCCGTTCTGCTCGCCGCCGACCCGGCGGGCACGGTCACGCTCGATCTCGTCGTCGGGCGCACCGCGCCGATTGAGACCAAGCCGCCCGCGAGCGTGATCTGCGACGACGTCAGCGTGGTCAGGCCCGAGTTCAGCGAAGACGGCAACGGTTTCGTCCTGCGCGCGCTCAGGCCGGGCAGCACGCTGTGCGGCGTGTGGCTTGCCGACCAGGTCCCCGGCGGCCTCTATCGCGTCAACGTCTCGGCCCAAGCCACGCCCGACGCGGGAGCGAAGCACTAGGCGTGCGCGGACTGGCGCATCTCGGGCTCCTCGAACGGCCCCGTCGTCCGCGCGTCGATCGGCAGCGCCAGCCGGAACAGCGCGCCGCCCGAGGTGCCGCGGTGCACCGACAGCGTCCCGCCGTGCACGCGGGCGATCTCGGAAGAGATCCAGAGCCCGAGCCCGTTCCCCGCATCGCCCTTGGTGCTGAAGAACGGCTCGAAGATCTGGGTCGCGAGGTCGTCGGGCACTCCGGGGCCGTTGTCCTCGACCTCGATCAGCGCGACGCCGTCCTCGCTGCGGAGCCGCAGCGCGATGCGCGGATTCGGCCAGCCGCTGACGGCATCGGCGGCGTTCGAAAGCAGGTTGACCAGCACCTGCCCGAGCAGCGTCGGCTGGCAGAACACCGGCGGCAGGTCCGCGTACGCCCGCACCAGCGAGGCCCGGTGGCGGAGGCGGCCCTCCATGAGCGTGAAGGCCAGGTCGACCTCGTGCGCGAGCTCGACCTGCCGCCGCTCGCCGCCGGTCAGGCGCGCCCCGTTGCGCATCGCCTCGAGGATGTTGCGCATCCGCTCGACCGACCCGCGCAGCTTCTCGACCCGCCGCTCGACGCCGGACGGATCCTTCGACAGCATCTCGACCTGGAGCCCGAGCGCGTTCAGCGGATTCGACAGCTCGTGGGCCAGGCCGCCCGCCAGCGTGCCGAGGTTCAAGAGCCCGAAATGACGGGCGAATTCCGCTCGGGCCTGGTGCTCGCGCCGCCGCAGCCGATCCTGGACGGCAGCGCCCGCGACGCTCACGACCAGCATCGCTGCGAGGTACGACGCCGCGACGACGAGCATCAGCCGGTTCGCCTCCGTCACCGGCCGGAGCGCGAGCGGCAGGAGGACGATCGCGAGCGCCTCGAGGTTGAGCACCACCGCCTGCGACATCCGCAGCGGGATGATGATTGAAACCCCCGCCTGAACCAGCATCACGGCGAACAGGTACGGGCTCGCCGCGCCGCCGGTGGCGAACATTGCGGCGTCGATGGTCACGCCGATGATCGCGACCGCAGCCGCCGCGAGCGCCATCGGATTTCCGCGCCCCTTCTCCGCCATCCGCGCACAGAGGAGCAGCAACACCGACGCCGCGAACCGGACCGCGACCAGCCCCGCCCAGTGCGGCGAAAGCGCCCGATCCAACAGGGAAAACGCGATCACCAGGCCGGCCGCGACCAGCGACGCCGTCTTGAGCGCGGCGCGCTGCGACGGAATCAGCTCATCGCGGTACGAGGGCAGCGGGCTCTCGCGGCGGATCTCCACGGACGAAGGTTAGTTCGTTCACCCCGGGTTGCCGACCGCACCGGGAGTGAAGTGCTCACTCGTGCTCGATCGCGGGCGAATCGAGCGCCGCGGCGGGCGGCGGCGTGTCGAGAAGTGCAGCGATCGTCGGCGCGATCTGCGTGGCACGAAACACCGCATCGCGGCGCAGGCGGAAGCCGGGCGCCTGGATCATCAGCGGCACCAGCGCGTCGTCGTTCCAGGGCGAGCCGTGGTCGGCGCCGTCGTTGGCTTTCTTCAGCGCCCACAGCGGCCGGGGGACGAGGAGGATCTGGCCGCTGCGGCCCGGATGGTAGGCGTGGCGGATGGCCGGCTCGGCCTGGTCGATCTCGTTGAACGGCACCACCCGCCAGAAACCGGGCTCGCGGCGGAGCAGGTCGGTCGCGAGCTGGACGGCGCGCGGCGGGAACGGCGGCCGCAGCGTCACGGTGCTGCCGTCGATGGTCGCGACCCAGCCTTCGCGGCGCGGACCGAGGGCTTCGTCGAGCGCCCGGTTGAGCTTGTCGATCAGCGCGTCGATGCTCTCCGTCCCGCCCTGGGTCACGCGAAGCCGCTTCTGATCGGCCTCCATCGGCGTCAGGCCGTGGTCGGCGGTGAGCACGATCGAGAGCCGGGGGCCGAGTCTTCCGCGCAGCTCGTCGAGGAAAGACGACAGCTCGTCGTGGGCGCGCAGGACGGTGTCGACGCGCTCGCGGGCGAGCGAGCCGAACTGGTGGCCGACGCCGTCGACGGCCGAGACGGCGAGGGCGAGGAGATCGGTCTTCCCGCTCTGGCCGAGCGCGAGCGCCTGCGCCGCGGCGCGGGCGACTTTCACCGCCAGGATCGTCGAGGCCGGCGAGTTGCGGACCGCCTCGAAGAAATGCTTGCCCGGCACGAGCTTGTGAGGAAAGGTGGGACCGAGCTCGTAGCGCGGCACCGCGCCCGGCTCGCGATCCTCGGGAACGAGGCGGGCGATCGCATCGGGTCGGGAGAGCGTCCAGTTCCAGTCGGCGAACGACGCCGCGGGATGCCGGGGCAGCCAGGGCGGCGGACCCGGCGCGTAGCAGGTCGTCGAGGCGAACTCGCCGGTCTCGAGCTCGAACCAGAGCGCGAGATCGGCGGAGGTGCCGCCGAGGAAGAGCGCGCTGCGGTCCTTGACCGCGATCGAGACGACCCGCCCTGCCCCGTTGGTGTTCAGCTTGTAGGCGTCTCCGACCGTCGGCGCGCGCAGGAGCGCAGCGCTGCGG
>JAIVGS010000309.1 GCA_020201435.1 Myxococcales bacterium | reverse complement strand
TCGCGCTCTTCGTCGACAGCCCGATGGCGACCGACGCGACGCCTCTGTATTTGAAGCATCCCGAGGACCAGTCGGAAGGAGTGCGCGAGCTTCTCGCGCAGCAGGTGCGCCCGCTGACGCCGGCTCGGCTGACGTTCGTCCGCGGCGCGCAGGAGTCGGCGAAGCTCCTGGATCGGGGCGGTTTTTTCGCCGTGATCGCGGCCAGCGGGATGGCCACGGGTGGACGCATTCTCGGTCATCTCGAGCGCCACCTGCCGAACCCGGCAGCGACGGTTCTGCTCGTCGGCTACCAGGCGGAAGAGACGCGCGGGCGGCGGCTGCAGGACGGCGCGAAGGAGATCAAGATGCACGGGCGCATGGTCCCCGTGCGCGCGACCGTGATGCAGATGTCGGGCTTTTCCGCACACGCCGACTGGAGCGAGGAAGAGCGGTGGTTGGCGAAGTCGCCGGCGCCGCCGGGGCGCGTTTTTCTCGTCCACGGAGAGCCGGCCTCGCTGGAAGCGCAGCGGGCACGGCTCGCGGCCAAGGGCTGGCGGGTCGAAGCCCCGCAGCCGCAGGCCGCCGTCGAGATCTAGTTGGACTTCCTTCGCACAGAGTCGCTGCTGCTCGACGCGGCGATGGGGACCGCGCTGATCGGGCAGGGACTGAAAGGACGGGCGCCGGAGTGGAACCTGACCCGCCCGGAGCTCGTGCGCGAAGTCCATCTCGCCCATGTCGCGGCGGGGGCGCAGGTCGTACTGACCAACACCTTCACCGGCGCGACCGCGGAGGAAGCGGCCGCGGCCGTCAGGCTCGCCCGGCAGAGCGGCGCGAAGCACGTCGCCGGTTCGCTCTGGGCGGGGCTGCCGGACCTCGCGAGGCAGATCGATCAGCTGCGGGAGACCGACGCGATCTGGCTCGAATCGGCGACCTCCGCGCAACAGGCGCTCGCGGCAGTGAAGACGGCTGTCGCGCGTACGCAGCTTCCGATCGCGATCACCTGTGCTCTCGAAAAAGCGCCGCTGCAGGCGCTGCGCGACGCGGGCGCCTCAGCCGCCGGATACAACTGCACACCCTGGCCTACAGATGCCGCGGGCGCCGACGTCGTGAAGCCCGACAGCGCGGGCATCGTCGATCCGGCCGTTTGGGCGGCGAAAATTCCGGCCGCCCGTCTGCGCGGCGGCTGCTGCGGCACCGACGCGCGCTACCTCGCGGCGCTGCGCGCGACCTCGCGGTAATCGACCATCAGGCAGCGGTCCTGCACGACGAGGATGCCAGTCCGGGCCAGCGCCTCCGCCGTCCGATCGTCGCGGATTCCGCTCTGCAACCAGACCGCGCGCGGCTTCTTGGCGAGCAGGTCGGGCAAATGACCAGCCACGTCCCCCGAGCGGCGGAAGACGTCGACGATGTCGATCTCGCCGGGGACGTCGGCGACTTTCCGGTAGACCTTCTGGCCGAGGATCTCGACCGCGTCCGGATAGTAGACGGGCACCGGCACGATCTCGAGGCCCATCTGCTGCAGCGCCTGCGGCACGTAGTACGCCGGCTGGCCGCGGGCCATCTCGGTCTTGATCCCGAGGACCGCGACGCGGCGCGCGGCGCGCAGCAGAGCGAGCAGCCGCTCCTCGTCGTCTTCAATCAGATTCTGCTGCCACGCGTCTCCCATACTTCGGCCTTCGGCCTCCGTCCGCGCGCCGGCAAAGCCGGCGCATTCCTGCCGGGAACATAGTCCGTAGTAAAAGCATCCGCCATGACACGGACGGTGAAGGCGGCGCGCGGCACCGCGCTCTCCTGCAAGGGTTGGGTGCAGGAGGCGGCGCTGCGCATGATCTGCAACAACCTCGACGCGGAAGTCGCCGAAAAGCCCGAGGAATTGATCGTTTACGGCGGCAGCGGAAAGGCCGCGCGCGACTGGGCGTCGTTCGACCGGATCTGCGCGACGCTCGAGAGTCTCTCGGACGAGGAGACGCTGCTCGTCCAGAGCGGGAAGCCGGTCGGTGTGCTCCGCACCCACCCCGATGCGCCGCGGGTCCTGATCGCGAACAGCAACCTGGTTCCGAAGTGGGCCACCTGGGAAAAGTTTCGCGAGCTCGAAAAAGCCGGCCTCATCATGTACGGGCAGATGACGGCTGGATCGTGGATCTACATCGGCACCCAGGGGATCCTTCAGGGCACGTACGAGACCTTCGCCGCGGCGGGGCGGCAGCATTTCGGCAGCGACGACCTCTCCGGACGGCTGATCGTCAGCGCCGGCCTCGGCGGAATGGGCGGCGCTCAGCCGCTCGCGGCGACGATGTGCGGCGCGACGTTTCTCGGCATCGAGGTCGATCCGGCGCGTGCGCGGCGTCGCGTCGAGCAGGGGTATCTCGACTATCTGGCGCCCTCGCTGGACGACGCGCTCGCGCGTGTGGCGCGCGGGGAACCAGGAAGCATCGGCGTCGTCGGCAACGCGGCGGAAGTCGTTCCCGAGCTGGTCCGCCGCGGAGTGACGCCGGACCTCCTGACCGACCAGACGAGCGCGCACGATCCGCTGAACGGCTACGTCCCGGCCGGCATGCCTCTCGAAAAGGCGCTCGAATTGCGCGTGCGCGATCCGGCGAAGTACCAGAAGCTGTCGATCGAGAGCATGGCCCGCCACGTCGAGGCGATGCTCGAGCTGCGCCGCCGCGGCTCGCACGTCTTCGACTATGGCAACAACCTGCGCGCCTTCGCCGAAGAGGGCGGCGTCCGCGACGCGTTCGCGTATCCGGGATTCGTCCCGGCCTACATCCGGCCGCTTTTCTGCGAGGGACAGGGGCCGTTCCGATGGGTCGCGCTCTCCGGCGATCCGCAGGACATCTTCACCACCGACAAGGCGCTGATGGACGCCTTTCCGGACAAGCCGCACCTGCGGCGTTGGCTCGAGCTCGCCGGGAAACGGGTTAAATTCCAAGGCCTTCCGGCCCGGATCTGCTGGCTCGGGTACGGCGAGCGGGCGAAAGCGGGACTGCTGTTCAACGAGCTGGTCGCCTCGGGCCGGGTGAAGGCGCCGATCGTGATCGGCCGCGATCACCTCGACTGCGGCAGCGTCGCCAGCCCGAATCGGGAGACCGAGGCGATGAAGGACGGGTCCGACGCGATCGCCGACTGGCCGATTTTGAATGCATTGGTCAACGCCGTGAACGGCGCCTCGTGGGTCTCGTTCCACCACGGCGGCGGCGTCGGCATCGGCTATTCGCTCCACGCCGGGCAGGTGATCGTCGCCGACGGCACGCCGTCGGCCGCGAAGCGGCTCGAGCGCGTCCTGACCAGCGATCCGGCGATGGGCATCGTGCGACACGCAGATGCCGGATACGAGGACGCGATCCGGGTGGCCCGCGAGCGGGGGGTGTCGATCCCCGGGATCACCCGCTGATGCTCATCGTCCGGAATGCGCGGGTGGCGACGATGACCGGCGCGCAGGCCGCGACCGGACACGCGCCGCTCGGCCTGATCGAGGACGGGGCGGTCGCGTGGGAGGGCGAGAAGATCGTCTACGTCGGACCGTCGGCGGGGGCGCCTCGTGCCGACGACGTCATCGACGCGCGCGGGCGGCTGGTGACGCCGGGGTTCGTCGATCCGCACACGCACCTGATCTTCGCCGGCGATCGCGCGGGCGAGCACGCGCAGCGGCTGGCGGGCGCGACCTATCTCGAGATCGCGGCCCGCGGCGGAGGCATCCGCAGCACGGTCGAGGCGACGCGGGCGGCTTCGGATGAGGCGCTGCTCGAGAGCGCGCGGCAGCGGCGGGCGCGGATGCTGCGCTCCGGTGTCACGACCGTCGAGGTGAAGACGGGCTACGGCCTGTCGGTCGCGGACGAGTTGCGGCTGCTCGGGATCGCGCTGTCCCTGGACGGCGTGGTCCCGACGCTGCTCGGTTTGCACGCCGTTCCGGCGGGGATGGACCGGGCCCGTTGGGTCGCGCAGGTGGTCGACGAGCTCACGCCGGAGGCGGCGCGACTCGGGGCGCGCGGGTGCGACGCGTTTCTCGAGCAGGGCGCGTTCACTGCCGCGGAATGCCGGGCGGCGCTCGAGGCGGGCGCCCGCGCGGGTCTCGTGCCGCATCTCCATGCCGACCAGTTGACGCCGGGGGGCGGGGCGCAGCTCGCGGCCGACGTCGGCTGCGCGAGCGCGGACCATCTGGAACAGACCTCGCCGGAAGGGATCGCGGCGCTCGCTCGCGCGGGTACGACCGCGGTGCTCTTGCCGCTGGCCGCGTTCTTTCTACGGCAGCAGGCGGCGCAGGCCGGGCCGTTCCTGCAGGCGGGCGTCCCGGTCGCGCTCGGGAGCAACCTGAACCCGGGCAGTCAGCGGATCGAGAGCGTCTCGATGCTGCTCGCCGCCGGGTGCCTCTTGTCCGGCTTGACCCCCGCGCAAGCGCTCTGGGCCTGTACGGCCGGCGGCGCCAGAGCGTTGCGCCTCGACGACCGCGGCGTCCTCTCCATCGGCAACCGCGCGGATCTAGTGATCTTTTCGACGAGCGATCCCGATCACCTGCCGTACCACGCCGGAGTGGAGCACGCCGAGGTCGTCGTCAGTGGAGGGGTGGTAAGAGGTGCTTTGGGGACACTCGTTGGGGACACTCGCGATTGACTGTCACCAACGAGTGTCCCAATCGAGTGTCCCAATCGAGTGTCCCAATCGAGTGTCCCAATCGAGTGTCCCCGATTTCAGTCGACGGACTCGCCGTCGTACATCGCGTCGATCTCGGCCTTGAACTTCTTCGTCGCCGCCTTGCGCTTCACTTTCAAGGTCGGCGTCAGCTCGCCGGTCTCCTGCGAGAAATCCTTGTCGAGGACCGTGAACCGCTTGATCGTCTCGTAGGACGGCAGCGTGCCGTTGAGCTTGTCGATCGCTTGCTGGATCTTCTGCTGCACGGCCTCCTTGCTGCCGAGCTTTTTCGCCTCCGCTTCGACGACGGTGATCAGCACCGAGACGTACTTCCGCTTGTCGCCGATGACGACCACCTGGCTGATCAATTCGCTCTGCGTCTTGAGCGCGCCCTCGATCGCCTGCGGCGCGATGTACTTTCCGCCGCTGGTCTTGATCAGGTCCTTCTTGCGGTCGGTGATCTTGAGGTACCCGTCCTTGTCGATCTCGCCGATGTCACCGGTCTTGAACCAGCCGTCCTTGTCGATCACTTCGGCGGTCGCTTCCGGCAGCCCGAGATAGCCGCGCATGATGTTGCGGCCGCGCATGAGGATCTCGCCGTCCTCGGCGATCTTGACCTCCACGCCCGGGAATGGCCGTCCGACTGTCCCGAGCTTGTTCTGTCCGGGCAAATTCACGCTGGTGACCGCGATGGTCTCCGTCAGTCCATACCCCTCGAGCATGTTGAACCCGAGAAGATCGAAGAAATACGCGATCTTACGCGCGAGCGGCGCGCCGCCCGAGACGAACTTGTCGATCCGCCCGCCGAACCGCTTGGACAGCTTCTCGCGCACCTTCGGGAAGACCAGCTTTCGAGCGATGGTGAAGGCGATCGAATTGTACGTCCGGCCTTCAGCCTTCTCCTTGGCGTAGAGCTCGAACTCGCGCATCGCCATCCGGAAGAGGGCGCCGGAGAGACCGGGGCCGGCCATGCCCGAGGCGATCACCGAGTTGAACGCCTTCTCGTACACCCGCGGCACCGCCGAGAGCGCGGTGGGCGAGGTCTCGCCGGCGTTGTCCACCAGCTTGTCCACCGACTCGGCGTAGATCATGCTCATCCCGCTGCCGAACCAGGCCGCCTTGATGATCTGCGCGAACGAGTGCGCGA
Source organism: Myxococcales bacterium (assembly GCA_020201435.1). Classification (GTDB taxonomy): domain Bacteria; phylum Myxococcota; class Myxococcia; order Myxococcales; family 40CM-4-68-19; genus 40CM-4-68-19. The sequence continues at coordinate 516 of JAIVGS010000309.1, read as the reverse complement.
AGGGCAGGAACAGCAGGTGGCTGTCGTCGCGCGAGAGCAGGCCGGTGCCGACCACGACCTCGGAAGCGAAGATGAGGTTGTCGTTGCTGATCATCACGCCCTTGGGAACCCCTGTCGTTCCGCTGGTGTAGAGCAGGGTCGAGAGCTCGTCGCGGCGGCCGGCGGCGATCCGCTGGTCCAGCTCGTCCGGCGTCTTCGCTTTCTGCTCGCGCCCGCGCGCTTTCAGCTGCGCGAGCGAGAGGACCCAGTCCCCCTCCCCTTCGCCGTCGATCACCACCACGTGGTGGACTTTCGGCAGCCGCGCTCTTTCCGCCTTGAGCTTTCCGAGCTGCTTCGCGTCTTCGGCGAAGACCACGGCCGCGCCGGAGTTGCCGAGGATGAACTGGCATTCCTCGGGCGTGTTCGACTGGTAGATGGGGACCGCGATCGCTCCGGAGAACGCGATGCCGAGGTCGCACTCGGTCCATTCGACGCGCGTGCCGGCGAGGATCGAAACCATCTCGCCCTTCTTCACGC
>JAIVGS010000024.1 GCA_020201435.1 Myxococcales bacterium | reverse complement strand
AAGGAGCTGCCGGGCTGGCCGATCTCCCTGCAGCAACTGAACCCGTACTACGACGAGGTGCAGCGCGAGATCGGGATCTCGACCTTGCTCGCGCATCCGTCGGCTGCGTGGATCGAGAACGGCGCGCGCAAGGCCGGGCTGAGAGCGCTTCCGATTCCGCGCGCGATCCTCAGCAGCGATTTTCGCGGCCGCCAGGCCTGCACGTACTGCGGCTTCTGCGGCAGCTACGGCTGCGAGGTCGGGGCGAAATCGTCGACGCTTGAAACGTTCCTGCGCGACGCGCGGCTGACGCTGAGGGCGGGGTGCCGCGTCACGCGCCTGCTCGCCGGCGACGGTCGCGCGAACGGCGTCCTGTTTCTCGACGAGAAAAGGCGGGAGCAGCGCGCGAAGGCCCGCGTCGTGGCCGTCGCCTGCTCGGCGATCGAGACGGCGCGACTGTTGCTCGCGAGCGAGGTCGCGAATTCGTCCGGCCTCCTGGGAAAGAATCTCATGTTCGCGACGCTCGCCTCCGGCTACGGCCGCTTCCCCCGCGGGGGAGCGGATCCGTCGGATCGACTTCCGTTCATCGACCGCGCGGTCGAGCAGCCTGAGGGCGTGATCCTCTTCCAGCGCCCGCACCCGAATCCGATCTTCGAGGCCGAGAAGCTGGCATGGAACCCGTCCGGGCCGCCGGCGTTCGGCGCGGAGTTGAAACGACGGATGCGGGAGTTCTTCCACGAGACGCGCACGCTGGAGTGGGAGTCCTTCAGCGACTTTGCGCCGCACGCGGGATGCGAGGTGTCGCTCGATCCGGAGGTCAAGGACCCCGCCGGTCAGCCGGCTGCGCGCGTCCGCATCGGCGTGCATCCCGACAGCCTGGCGACCTCCGACAAGCTCGCCGCGCGCGCACGTGAAGTCATGGCCGCCTCGGGCGCGACGAAACAGGGGCAGACGAGCGACGAGCGCGTCTACACCGTGCTGCAGTGCGGGACCGCGCGGATGGGCGTCGACGCCGCGACCTCGGTGGTGAACCCCGCCTGCGAGGCACACGACGTGAAAGGGCTCTACGTCGCCGATTCGAGCTCGTTCTGCTCGAGCGGCAGCGCCCCGTTCACGTTCACGATCATGGCCAACGCGCTGCGCGTCGGCGCCGGCATCATCGAGCGGATGCGGAAGCGCGAGCTCTGAGAGCGCCTGCGAGCTGTCCGCACGCGCCGCCGACTTTCTGCCCGTGCGGCATGCGCAACATCGCGCGCACGCCCGCGTCGGCGAGCCGCTTCTGGAATGCGCGGCACTCTTCCAGCGGCGGCGCGCGCTGCTCCGGAATCGGCCCCGGGTTGAGCGGAATCAGGTTCACGCGCACGTCGAGGCCGTTGCAGAAGCGCGCGAGAGCGTCGGCGTCTTGCGGCGCGTCGTTGACGCCGTGGATCAACGTCCACTGCAGCAAAACCGTGCGCGGCGCGGTCGCGATCGTCTCGCGCAACCGTTCGAGCGACCACTTGCGCGCGACGGGCAGCAACGCTTTTCGCACCGGCGGCTCGAGAGCGTGCAGCGAGACCGCGACCTGCGCCTTCGTGCGCGCGTAGAGCTCGGCCATCTTCGGCACGATGCCGACCGTGCTCACCGTGACGCGCCGTTCCGGCACCGCGAATCCCGCGCGCTCGGTCAGGACCTCGATCGCCTCGAGCACTTCCGCGAGATTGTCGAGCGGCTCGCCCATCCCCATGAAGACGACGTTGCGCGGCCTGTCGTTCAGCCAGCGCGCGACGATCGCGTACTGCGAGACGATCTCGGCGGCGGTCAGGTTGCGCTGCAGGCCGAGCCGGCCGGTCTCGCAGAAGACGCAACCGCGCGCGCATCCTGCTTGCGACGAGAGGCAGACGGTCCGGCGCGAGGCGTGTTCGATCAGGACGGTTTCGACGATCGTCTTCTCGTCGAGATGGACGGCGAACCGGACGGTGCCGTCGGGATCGCGCACGGCTTCGCTGCGGGGCAGCTGGTCGTCGAACGCGTCCGCCGCGCGAGGCCTCGTCGCCCGGCCGGCGAACCACGAGACCAGCGCGCGCGCGTGCGCCTGCTTGACGCCGCGCTCGATCAAGGACTGCTCGGTCATGCCCGCGAGATGCATCGCTTCCTTTATAACCCGCGATAGACGCCGCTCTCGCTCCAGGTGGGGACTTCCGTCGGCCGCCTGGCCCAGAAGTTCACCACCAGGGTGATGCGCAGGCGGCCCCTCGGACCGGCCAGAACGCCGTGAAACAGGTTTCCGCGGAAGATCGCGTACCGGTTGCGGCGAGGCTTCACCGTCTCGAGTCGATCCGCTTCGATGTTCGACAGCGTTTGATCGGTGACCGCCAACCGGCCGCCGCGCACCGAGTTGAAGAAGAACACGGTCGACACCAGCGGATTGCGCACCGACCCGCCCTTCACGTCGTGGTCGAAGTGAAACTCGATCGGCATCCGGTGGGCGTACGCGCGGCCGATCCACCACTCGTAGCCGGCGCACTTCGAGCGAACCTTACGCGCCAGCGCGAGCACACACTCCTCGATCACGTTCGCCGGCAGCGCTGCTCGCGCCAGCCAGAAGGTCGTGAAATAGCTCTCGCGCAGGCGCTCGCTTCCCAGCCGCGCGATCGCGCGCCGCGCCCGCGTCACCAGCGCATCCGGCAGCGCGCCGTCGATCACGCGGACCAGCGGTGAAGTTTTTTTGAAACGCATCTTGTGATCGCTGGCCGCGCTGTGGCAGATCCGCTTGAACGAATGTCCCAGGAATGGTCGATCGAGAAATCGCTCCAGCTCTACAACATCCCGGGCTGGGGCGCGGGATACTTCAGCATCAACCAGAAGGGGAACCTCGTCGTCCATCCGTTCGGCCAGCCGGGGCCGATGATCGACCTGATGGACGTGGTCGACGACATCCGCGAGCGCAAGCTCGGCTTTCCCTGCATCGTGCGGTTCCAGGACGTGCTGCGCAGCCGGGTGAAGCAGCTCAACGACGTCTTCCGCGCGGCGATCGCGCAGCACAACTACAAGGGTTCGTACTTCGGCGTCTACCCGACGAAGGTGAACCAGATGCGCGAGGTGGTCGAGGAGATCCTCGACGCGGGCGCGCCGTATCACTTCGGTCTCGAAGCCGGCAGCAAGGGCGAGCTCCTGATCGTGCTGGCGTTGAACACCGATCCCGAAGCGCTGACGATCTGCAACGGCTACAAGGACGAGGAGTACCTGCGGCTCGCGCTGCTCGGCCGCAAGCTCGGTCGCAAGATCCTGGTGGTGATCGAGAAGCTCTCCGAGCTGCCGCATCTGCTCAGGCTCGCGGACGAGATGAACGTGCAGCCGCTGATCGGGCTGCGCAGCAAGCTCTCCACCAAGGGTACGGGAAAGTGGGAGTCGTCGTCGGGCGACTTCGCCAAGTTCGGTCTGACGACGCCGGAGCTGATCAAGGCGGTCGAGATGCTGAAGGCTGCCGGCCGCACCGACGCCGCCAAGCTGTTTCACTTCCACGTCGGATCGCAGCTGACCGACATCCGCACCGTGAAGGACGTCGTCAACGAGGGCGCGCGGTTCTACGCGAAGCTGCGCAAGATGGGCCTGGCCCTCGAGTACTTCGACGTCGGCGGCGGGCTCGGCGTCGATTACGTCGGCGCGCGCAGCACGGCGTACGTCTCGTCTTTGAATTACACGATGGACGAGTACGCGGCGGACGTCGTCTACACCGTGCAGCAGATCTGCACCAACGAGGGCGTGCCGGAGCCGAACCTGGTCAGCGAGTCGGGCCGCGCGCTGACCGCGCACCACTCCTGCCTGCTGATGAACGTCTTCGGTCACATCGAGTTCGGCGAGAACGGCGCGGTGCAGGAAGACGCGCCGATGTCCGAGCACGCCAGCGCGCCGGTTCCTTCCGAGGTGGACGCGCCGATCGTCCGCGAGATGCGCGAGATCGTGACTTCGCTCTCGCCGAAGAACTCGGGCGAAGCGTACAACGATGCCGTCGCGAAGAAGGAACAGGCGCTGACGATGTTCAAGCTCGGCATCCTCGGCCTCGAGGAGCGCGCGGCGGTCGAGGGTCTCTTCTGGAGGCTGTGCCGGCGGCTGGTCGAGATCAACAAGAAGCGCAAGCGGGTGCCCGGTCCGACCCGGGGGCTCGACGACAAGCTCGCCGATCAGTACATGGCGAATTTCTCCTTGTTCCAGAGCGCGCCGGACCACTGGGCGATCAACCAGCTGTTCCCGATCGTGCCGGTCCATCGGCACACCGAGACTCCGACGCGCGATTCGACCATCGTCGACATCACCTGCGATTCGGACGGCAAGATCGACACCTTCATCGAGGGCGAGACGGTCGACGAGACGATCGCGCTGCACAAGCTGCAGCCCGGCGAGCCGTACTACCTGGGCATGTTCCTGACCGGCGCGTACCAGGACATCATGGGCGACATGCACAACCTGTTTGGGCGCGTCCATGAGGTTCACGTCTTCGTCGACGACGACGACCCCGAGGACTACTACATCGAGGAAGTGATCCCCGGCGACACGATGGAGCGCGTGCTGCAGCGCGTGCAGTACGAGCCGAGCGATCTCGCCAAGCGGATCAAGCAGGCGCTCGATTCGAAGGTGCGCGAAGGACAGGTGAAGCCGAAGGAGAGCGTGCTGCTCACCGATTTCTATGAGCAGACGATGCGAGGGTACACGTACCTCGGCACGGAGTAGCCGCATGAAGCTGGAACCGACGCCGCACGGTTCGACGTACGTGAAGCCGGACGCGATCGACTGGAAGCCGACCCAGTTCGAGGGCATCAGCATCAAGGTGCTCTACGAAGACCCGTCGAAAGGCGAGATGACTTGCCTGCTCAAGTGGGCGCCGGGGACGCGGCTGCCGATCCACAAGCATCCCGAGATCGAGCAGACCTGGGTCCTCTCCGGCTCGTTCTACGATCACGAAGGGATCGCCCGCGCCGGCGAGTTCGTCTGGCGGACGCCGGGCTCGGTCCACGAGACCCGCAGCGACGAGGGCGCGATCATCCTCGCCATCTACCGCAAGCCGAACGTGTTCCAGCACTCGAGCGGCTTCGCGCCCTAGTCCGGGCTGCGCAGGCCGAGCTGGTCGAGCTTGCGCAGCAATGTCGAGCGCGCGATTCCGAGCTCGGCGGCCACCGCGTGACGGTTGCCGTCGTGGCGTCTCAAGGCGCCGCGGATGGCGAGCTCTTCCAGCTCGCCCAGCGTCCGGCCGCGCAGCTCGATCGCGGTGTCGACGATCTCGCGGTCGGCCACGATCGGCGAGTACGTCGGCTGCCCCTCGAAGTGCAGCACCCCGGCGCGGAGCACCGGAGAATCCGAGAGCAGCGCGCCGAGCTGGATCACGTGGCGCAGCTCGCGGACGTTGCCCGGCCAGCGGTGCGACAACAGCGCGGCGCGGGCGTCGGCGGCGAGCATGCAGCGCGGAGGAAGGAAATGCTCGGCGAGCGGCAGGATGTCCTGCGGGCGCGCGCGCAACGGCGGCAGCTCGACGGTGACCCCGCGCAATCGATAGAAGAGGTCCTCGCGAAACGAGCCGTCGCCCAGTTTCACGCGCAGATCCTGGTGGGTCGCGCAGACGACGCGCACGTCGATCGCGCGCGGCCGCGGAGCGCCGACCGGCTTCACTTCACCCGCTTCGAGCGCGCGCAAGAGCTTGACTTGAAGTTGCAACGGGAGATCGCCGATCTCGTCGAGAAAGAGCGTCCCGCCGTCGGCGGCGCCGAACGCGCCGGGCGCGCTGGTGATCGCGCCGGTGAACGAGCCCTTCTCGTGGCCGAACAGCTCGGCTTCCGCGAGCTCGCGCGAGATCGCTCCGCAGTTGAGCGGCACGAACGGCCCCGCTCCGCGCGCGGAGAGCTCGTGCACCGCGCGCGCGGCGACTTCCTTTCCGGTCCCGCTCTCCCCGAGGATCATCACCGGCAGCACCGACGGCGCGGCGCGCTTGAGCAGCTCGAGCACCGGCGCCAGCGCGGGATCGCGCGTGACCACGCCCGGGAGCGACGGCATCTTTCGCGGCGTCACGTCCTCGATGCGCAACTCATGGGTGCCGATCCTCAGCCGCGCGCCGGCGTCGAGCTCGGCTTCCGACACGCGCAGCCCGTCGACGAACGTGCCGTTCGTCGAGCCGAGGTCCTTCACCCGCCATCGTCCGGTCGCGGGAAAGACGCGGCAGTGAAATCCGGAGACGAATCGATCTTCGAGCGCGACGTGGTTGGCGGGATTGGCGCCGATGTTGATCGCGTCGCTCAGCTCGACGGCGCCGTTGTTCCAGACGAGCGAGAGCGGCGGCGCGGCCATCTCCTCGCGTTGGGCGTGGGCGGTGCTGCGGTCCATGAGGCTCCTCGGGCTGGGTCCGCACGTGAAGACGGCCGGCGCGCAAAAGACCCGCCGCGATCTCGGATCGGTGTCGGACATCCGATCGGCGACCGATGGCGTTATCCTCCCGGCATGCCTTCGGTCGTGCTGGTCCTGCCCAGGAGCGGATACCGCAACGAGGATTTCATCGCCGCCGCCTCGAAGCTCGGTGTCGAGGTCATCGCCGCGAGCGACGTCTGCCACCAGCTCGCCGACATCTGGGAGACCGCTCCGGTCTCATTGCGCTTTCGCGACGCGCAAGCCGCCGCCGACGAGCTGGCCCGCGAGGTATCTTCGAGAAAGCCGCTGGCGATCCTGGGCGTCGACGATCTCACCGCCCTGGTCGCGGCGCTCGCGGCGGAAAAGCTCGGCCTGCCGCACAACCCGCCGGCAGCGGTCGCTGCCGCGCGAAGCAAGGCGCAGAGCCGCGAGCGGCTGCGCGCCGCGGGCCTGTCGGTCCCGCGATTCGCGGTCGTGCCGCTGAACGAGGACCCCGACTGGCGCGATTTTCCTTGCGTGGTCAAGCCGCTGACGTTGTCCGGCAGCCGCGGCGTGATTCGCGCCGACGATCGCGATCAGCTGCGCACCGCCATCAAACGCGTCGCCGCTCTCCTGCGCTCGCCGGACGTCGCGGAGCGGCGCGATCCGGATCTCGGACGCGTGCTGATCGAGCAGTTCATCCCCGGTCCGGAAGCCGCGCTCGAGGGGCTCCTGGTCGGCGCCCATCTTCACGTGCTCGCTCTCTTCGACAAGCCCGACCCGCTCGACGGGCCGTTCTTCGAGGAGACACTCTACGTCACTCCCTCGCGCCATCCCGCGGCGGTGCAGGACGCGGTCGCGCGCGCGGTGAGCGAGGGATGCGCCGCGATCGGCCTGCGCGAGGGGCCGATCCACGCCGAGCTGCGTCTCTCGCCCGACGGGCCGCGCATCCTCGAGATCGCTGCCCGCAGCATCGGCGGCCTCTGCGGCCGCGCATTGCGCTTCGGAGTCGGCGTGACGCTCGAGGAATTGATCCTCCGTCACGCGCTCGGCAGCGCGGCCGATCCGCCGCCGCGCGAGAAGCGCGCCGCCGGCGTGCTCATGCTGCCGATCCGAAAGCGCGGCGTGCTCGAGGAAGTCCGCGGCGTCGAGGACGCGTCGAGGGTGCCGCTGATCGAGGACGTCTTGATCACCGCGCACCTGCGCGAAGAGCTCGTCCCGCTGCCCGAAGGCGCGTCCTACCTCGGCTTCGCCTTCGCGCGCGGGGAGACGCCGGAGGAGGTCGAAGCCGCTCTGCGAAAAGCCGGCGCCCGCATCGAAGCCGTGGTCACCCCCCGGCTCCCCGTCGCGTGACTTCGCGCGCTCGAGCTCTTCTAGAGCAGGCCAACCTGGCCCGCCGTCGGTTCCGCTCAACAGAACCACGGCTCGGTCAGGCGCGGCGCTTTCATCCGATCGCGCGGAACACGGCGAGGCAGGCCGGCCAGCTGGCGTAGATCGTCGACCGTCGCGCCGGCCGCGGCGGCTGCCGACGATCGACGCCAGAGCTCGTCGACGCGTGGATCGGGATGCTCCCAGGTCCAGGTGAAGGCTTTCTCGTCGAACGACCGCAGCCACGGCGCCGACGGATCGACGAGCAGCGATCCCGGCGGCAGCAGGAGGCGCAGCGTGAACTGGACCGGGTCGACGTCGAGATCCTGCTCGTCGGCGAAGCGGAACAGCGCCGGGACGTCCTCGAGCCGCGCCCAGGGCGTGTAGGGCAAAAACGTCGGCCGCGGCTCCGCGCCGGCTTCGCGCACCGCCTGAAGCGCTTCGGGCACGTCCGCGGCGGTGTGGCCCTTGTCGAGCCGCAGAAGCACCTCGTCGTTGAGCGACTCGACCGCGCTGGTGACGAAGAGCAGCCCGCACTCGACGAGCTCGCGCAGGAGCGAGCGGTGCTGCAGCAGATGCTCGATCTTGATCGTCGCGTCGAACGTCACTTCCGGAAACCGCCGCGCCAGCTCGCGCGCGACCCGCAGCGCGTGCGTCGGCCCGTTGAGAAAATCGGGATCGGTGAACGTGATGTGCTGCGCTCCCGACGTTATCTGTTGTCCGACGTCGGCGATCACCGCTTCGAGCGGCGTCGCGACGAACTTCCCGCGATAGACGGGGACGATCGGACAGTGACGGCAGAGATGCTTGCAGCCCTCCGACGCGGAAACCGCTCCGGCGACGCGCGTCTCGCCGCACACTTCCAGCCGCGCGTAGCGATCGAGCACCGGCAGCGCGCTGCGCGACGGCACCGTGGCATCGCGCGTGCGCGGCAATTCCATCGACGCCCGCCTACCGCCTGCGACCGCGACGAGATCGCCGGTCGAATCGCCGATCACCGCGTCGCAGTGCCGGGCGAGAAGATGCTCGGCGTTGAGCGCGGCGTAGAGACCGAAGAACGCGATCCGCGCCGACGGATTCTCCTCCCGCACTTTCGACGCGACGCGCACGCCGAGCTGCAGCGCGGTGTGCATCGGCGTCGAAATCGCGACCAGGTCCGCCTTCCGCACCAGATCGGGCGAGAGCCGGTCGAGCGAAACGTCCTGCACCGCCGTCTCGAACCCGGCCTGCTGCAGCGCGGCCAGCGCCTTCGCAACCGAGACCGGCTGCCGGCCGAGCTCGTAACAAGAGACTAAAAGGATCATCCCTTTGCTGCGGGCGGCTTGTAATCGGGCGGAAGCTGCGCGCCTTCGCCGAAGAAGTACTTCTCGCACTGATCGAACAGGACCTGGTTGGCCTGCTCCGAGCCGCCGGCCAGCCGGTACTCGTTCATGATCATCTTGAAGTGCTCCAGCCACATCTTCCACGCCTCCTGAGAGACGCCGTCGTAGATGCGCTGGCCGAGCTCGTTGTTGAACGGCTTGAATTCGAGCCCGGGGAGCTCGCGCCCAAGCTTCACGCACTTCACCATCCGCGCCATGGACGCTCCTATAACACCGTCTCAAGGATAAGGCAGGTGCGGGCCATTCACCGGTCCGGCGCCGTTCTTGTACGAACGATCGTCCGGCGTCTGCGCGGCATGCTCGGGCTGGTCGTACGTAGTCTCGACCAGGATCACTTCGTGCGAGGTCCACGCTGCCGGCAGTCCGGTGAGCGAGCGCACGGCGCCCTGCACGCAGAGGGCCCAGTGGCCGCGCAGGGGGATGCGTCCGTACCAGACTCCGCCGCGGAAGCGGAATTCGACCGCCTGCGCGTACGCCTGCGAGACAGGATACTCGCTCCGATCGCCGCGTTGTCGCTCCCCCGGAGCGCAGTCGATCACGACCGCGTGCGGATGCGCGGGCTGCTTCTCCCATTTCAGCCCGGGCCCGCCGGCGGCGCGGCAGGTCACCTGCGGCGCCGGCACCGCGACGATCAGATCGGCTCCATCGAGGTGGGCCTGGCAGCGCGTGAAGAGGAACGAAATGCTGGTTTCGGCGACCTTATCGAGCTCGGACATGGCCCTACTTCACCACGATGAAGCGCGCAGTGGGAGAGTCTTTTTCGGCTTCGCGTGCGGCCTGCGAAAAAGTGAGGCCGTTTCCGAGCGCGGCGTAGAAACGCTCCGACCAGCGCGCGGCGGCGGCGTCGTCGATCTTGCCCTCGGCAGCCGCGATCACCGACGCGCCCGCCCGCGCGAAAGCCCAGGAAATTCCGCGCGGACCGGGCGCCGCGGACTCGCACGCCGACAGCACGACCCGCGCGCCGGGCAACTTCGTCTCCGCGACGTCGCGCGCCGCGAGGCGGCCACCTTCGCCGGCCAGCTGGAGAAACCCGCCCTCGAATCCGTGCACCGCGAAGTGCAACAGGTCCTGGCGGGGTGCGAGTCGCAAGGCCATGTCGGGCGTGGCGCGCTCGCCGGAGAGCTCGGTCACGGCGGCGAGCTTGCGCAACGCCGCAATTTCCTGTTCGGCGCCGGGCAAAGGGGTCGCGACCGCGGCGATGTCGCCGGTGGTCTGCGCGGAGACGAACAGCGCGCTCTTGACCCGAGGCTCCGGCGCGAGCAGCCGCGACAGCGAGGTCACGATGCGCGGCGCCGCCCGGAAGTCGGCAGCGAGCGTCCACAGTTCAGTACAGTCGACGCCGGCCGTCTTCTGCACGCCGCCGACGACGACGTTCACGCAGGTCCCTTTCGGCAACGCACGCGACCATCCTGCCCCGGCCGGCGCGACGCCGAGCGCGGCGGCGCGCAATTTGTCGAGAGGCACCGCGAGGTCGTCCGCCGTCTTCGCCGACCGCGACAGCTCGGCGACGAGATCGCGCGTCTCCTCGAGCATCTCGGCCGGATTTTCGCCGGGATCGCGCGCGACGTCGTCGACCGTCCGCGACAGCTCATCGCCCGGATCGCGGCCGAGCGCCTCGAGCGCCCGGGCATGGACGAGATGCAGCTGCACCCCGGTCCATTCGCGGCCGGGAGTCGCCGCGAGACCCTGTTCGGCCGTCGCCAGCGCGCCCGATGCGTCGCCGTGGGCGAGCTGCGCTTCCGCCAGGAGCCGCAGGAGGATGAACGGCGAGTGGCCCGCTTCCGAAAGCCGCGCGATCTCGCGCCGCAGCTGCGCGCGCGCATCTTCGCCGCGCGCCGCGGCGTTCGTCGCCAGATGCGCCTCGGCGTCGACTTCGAGATCGCGATCTCCAGCCGCCCGCGCGAAGTCGATCGCCGCGGCCGAGAGCTCGGCTTCCGCGTGACGCTGATCGCGCTCGCTGATCGCCGCCGCCTCTTCGAGCGCGACGGCGAACGCCGCCCTGCCGCGCGCATCGACCGCGAACGGCGCGAGCTCGCGGAGCGCGAGGACGATCGCGCGCGCAGCCTGGTCGTGCCGGTTCTGCTCGTCGAGCAGCGACGCTCGTTTGCGGTGCAGCTCGGCGAGGAGCAGCGGGTCGCCGGCGGCGAGCAGCAATTTCTCGGCGCGATCCTGGAACCGTTCCGCCGCGGCGTAATCGCCGTCCCGCTGCGCCACGTCGGCCAGCTCGTCGAGCGCGATCGCTTCGTTCGCCGTCGAGCATCCGCGCACCCTGCACGCGCCGGCGATCGACGCGTCGTACTTCTCCACCTCGCGCCACTGGCCGCGCGCGCCGTGGACGTACGCCGCGAGCTGCAGCGCCGGCGCCCACAGCAGCGGATCGGCCTGGACGCGCGGCAGGCGCGCGAAATCCTCCACCTCGCGCACGTCGCCGCCCGACATCGCTCGGTCGCGCAGCGATCGATACAGCACGTACAGCCGCGCGTGCTCCGGCAGCTCGGAGGGCGAGAGCTTGCGCGCCAGCGCGAGCAGGTCCGGCATGTCCTGCGCGGCCGCCTCCGCGCCGGCGAGCTCTTCCGGCGTCCGCGCGGCGAGCAACGCGAGGTACGCCTCGCGCCGCCGCGACGGCTGCGGCGCCGGCAGAGGCGCGCGAAGGCGCCGTGCGCGGTCCCCGGCTTCCGCGGTCCATTGCGACTGCGGCAACGCCGCGTACAGCGCGGCCGCCCGCTCGCGCAGACCGAGGTTCTCGAGCGTCACCGCCTCGTTGAACCGGGCACCCGCTTTCGCGAAGTGCTCGAGCGCCGCGATCAGGTCGCCGCGCGCGAACGCGGCCGCGCCGCGATCGTTCTCCGCCTCGGCCGAATCGCCCGCCTGCGCGAGCGCCTGATCAACGCGGGCCGCATCGCCGGGCTCGGCCCGCAGGAGATAGAAGACCGCTAGCGCCCGCTCCGCTCCCGGTCGACGCCCCTCGCGCGCCTCGAGGAGCTTGCTCAGCGACGCGTCGAAATCCGTGCTGCGCGCGCCACGCTGCGGCTGGTACGGCGCGTAGGGGACGTCGCTGAGAGCGACCTCCAGCGGCCGAGTCGACCCCTGCAGGTCGCGCAAAACCTTTGCCGGATCGCGCGCTGTTCGCAGCGCGGCGACGACGACCGCTGCCGCAATCGCCGCCGCGATCGCGCCGGCCGCGATCCAGCGCGGCCTCGATCGCAGTCGCAGCGCCTCCGGCCCTGCCCGAAGCCGCGCCGCCGCGAGGACGCGTCGCGGATTCGCCGTGAGCCGATCGAGGACGCGCGCTTCCTCCGGCGTCTCCGGCGCCTCGAGCAATTCGAGCGCTGCCAGCTTCTCGCGGCACTCGTCGCACGTCGCGAGGTGCGCGGCCTCCTCGCGAAGCCGATCCAGAGGTGGACATCCGTCCATGTCGTCAGAGACGTTTCCCGAGCACGGGACCCGCCGCGAGTGGCTCGTTTTTTTCCAACCTCACGGAAAGTGATACGTTTTCGGCTCCTTGGTCAAGCCGCCGCCCATCGATCTCGACCTGCTGGCGTTCTTCAACCGGCCCGGCACGCCCTGGCTCGACCACCTGATGGAAGTCGCATCGCACCGCGGGTTCCTGGTGGTGCTCGCGGCGTTGGCCGCGATCTACCTCTGGCGCAAGTCGCCCCACGGCTGGCTCGCGATGATCCTGTTCGCCGCCGCGATCGGCGCCGCCGACCTCGTCTCGGTCCGCATCGTGAAACCGGAAGCGGCCCGCGTGCGGCCCTGCGCGTGGGACCCGAAAAGAGTCCAGCATCCGATCGGCTGCGGCGCCGGCCAGTCGTTTCCCTCGACGCACGCCAGCGACACCGCCGCGGCGGCCGCCGTCTTCTCCTGGGCAGCGCCGCGGGTGTCGGCGATCGCCATCGTCGTCACGCTCGTCGTCGGGATCTCCCGCGTCTACCTCGGCGCGCATTGGCCCACCGACGTCCTCGCCGGGTGGGCGCTCGGCGCCGCCGTGGGAGCAAGCCTCGTCCTGCTCGCTCGCCTGAGACACGCGTTCGTGCCGCGCTGAGCCGACGTGCATAGCGTGATCCCCGACACTCTTTCGCGGGAGATTTATGCACATCATCGGATTCCTGATCTTCGGCCTCATCATCGGCCTTCTCGCGCGCGCCATCTATCCTGGCCGCCAGAACATGGGATGGCTGGCGACGGCGATCCTCGGGATGGTCGGCTCGCTGGTCGGCGGGCTGATCGGCCACGCGATCTGGGGCGGCAACTCAGCCGCCGACGGTTCGTGGGGCTTCACACCGGGCGGGTGGATCTCTTCGATCGTCGGCGCGATCATCGTGTTGTTCGCCTGGATGGCGCTGACCGGTCGCAGACGAACGGCTTAAGCCTGTCGCAATTCGTTTGACCTCAAACGATCACCGGCCGTAGTCTTCGTGCGACCGCGCAGATTTCGTTGCGCGGCGGCTGCCGGGCGGGCATACGCGGTGCCTGGCGGTTGTTTTCGCCAGCACAGCACCCTCTCGGAGGCACGGCCATGAAGCTTTCCACCAACACTGGACACCTCTTTACCGTCGCCGTCGCGGCGGGCATCGTCGCCTGCAGCCACGCGCAGCCGGCGCCTGACGCGAGCGCGCAGCAGACGCAGCCGAAGAACGAATCCCAGGCCACCGAGGCCAGCAAGACGATGACGCCGGCCGAGCAGTTCCACGCCCAGGGCCAGGCCGACCTCGACAAGGCCCTCGAGCAGCTCCGCGGCGTGAGCGTCTTCTTCGAGTTCGACTCGGCGACCCTGACCAAGGACGCGCAGGAGAAGTTGACCAGCGTGGCCAACATCCTCTCCCAGCATCCCGAGCTGAAGGTCCGCATCGAGGGCAACGCCGACGAGCGCGGCTCGGAGCAGTACAACCTCGCGCTCGGCCAGCGCCGCGCGGACTCGGCCAAGAAGTACCTCGCCGACCTCGGCGTGAAGAGCGAGCAGATCACCTCGATCAGCTTCGGCGCCGAGAAGCCGAAGGCGATGGGTCACGACGAAGAGGCGTGGAAGCAGAACCGCCGCGACGACGTCAACGCGCAGAAGGAAGCGTCGCCGCCGAAGTGACCCGGATGACCTCGAGGATCGCCGCGTGCAGGTTGGGTCCTGCCGCGGCGATCTCTCGTCCGTCGAGCGTCAAGGGCGACCCGTCGAATCGGGTGACGAGCCCGCCGGCTTCCTCGACCAGCAGCTGCCCCGCCGCGACGTCCCACGGAGCGAGGCCCATCTCCCAGAATCCGTCGAGCCGTCCCGCCGCCGTGTAGGCGAGGTCGAGCGCCGCGCTCCCGAGCCGCCGCGTGCCGCGCGCGATTTCGGTGAAGCGCGCGAAGACCGCCGCCATGTGCGGCAGCCGTTCGCGATTGCCGTAGGGAAAGCCGGTGCAGACCACCGCCGATTCCAGCTCGCGAGCCGGCGAGACCTGCAACTTTCGTGAGCCCAGCCACGCGCCTTCACCGCGAGCGGCTCGAAAGACTTCGTCGCGCAGCGGATCGACGGTGCAACCCGCGACCACCCGGCCGTTTTCCTCGAACGCGACCGTGCAGCAGAAGAGCGGAATGCCGTGGGCGTAGTTGGTCGTGCCGTCGAGGGGATCGACGATGAACCGCGCATCTCCCTTGCCGTGCTCGCCGCTCTCCTCGGCGAGGATCTTCACGCCCGGCGCGAGCTCGTGCAGCTTGCGAAGCACGGTCTCCTCGGACGCCTTGTCGGCGTCGGTGACGAGATCGATCCGCCCCTTCAACTGGATGTCGCGCGGCCGGTGGTAGAGATCGCGCAGCACTTTCGCGCCCGCTTGCGCCGCGGCGATGCAGACGTCTTTCATGTCAGCGCTTTGAGCAGCTTCTCGTGCAGTCCGCCGAACGAGCCGTTGGACATCGCCAGCACGACGTCGCCCTTGCGCAGTTCTTTCGCGAGCCAGGCGACGATCGCGTCCGGCGATTCCATCCACCGCGCGGGCGTCCCGCTCGCCGCGATGTCGCTCGCCATCTTCTTCGCGTCGACGCGCTCGGCCTCGGGGATTTTCGCGATCGCCGTCGGCTGGCTGATGATCGCTTCCGCGGCCCCCTTGAACGCGTGCGCGTACTCGTCGCCGTGGATCTTGCGCATCGCGGTCTGGCTGCGCGGCTCGAAGACCGCGATCACGCGACGCCCCGGATACTGCGCCGCGACCGCCGCGATCGTCTCGCGGACCGCCGTCGGGTGATGGGCGAAGTCGTCGATGATCGCGATGCCGCGGATCTCGCCCTTCAACTCCTGCCGCCGCTTGACGCCGCGGAAGCTCTGGAAGCCGGCAGCGATCTGGTCCGGCTTCAAGCCGAGCGCGCGGCAGGCGGCGTAGACGCCGAGCGCGTTCTCGACGTTGTGGCGGCCGGCAGCGGGGAGCGTGACGCGGATCTCGGACGTGCCGCGGTAATCGACTTCGAACGTCGCGCCGGCGGGGCCGAGGTTCACCCAGCGTGAGTTCCAGTCCGAATCGACGTCCTCGCGCGCGCAGTAGGTCTCGACCTTGCACTTCGCTTTTTGCACCAGGCGTCCCGTGTTCTCGAATCCGTTGCATGCCGCGAGATATCCGTCCTGCGGCAAGAGCGCGAAGAACTTCTCGAACGCGCTCTCGTAGTGCGCGAGATCGCGGTAGATGTCGGCGTGGTCGAACTCGGCGCCGGTGAAGACCGCGGTGCGCGGGCGGTAGTGGAGGAACTTGGGGCCCTTGTCGAAGTACGCGGTGTCGTACTCGTCGCCCTCGATGACGAACTCGTCGCCGCGGCCGAGTCGGAAACCCTCGTTGAAGTTCAAAGGCACGCCGCCGACGAGAAGCGACGGATCGCGCCCGGCGTGCGCGAGCACCTGCGCGAGCAAACTCGTCGTCGTCGTCTTGCCGTGCGTTCCCGCGACCACGACCGGATGTCGCGTGCTCAGGAAGAGATCCTCGAGCGCTTCGGGAAAGCTCACGTGCGGAATGCCTTCGCGGCGCACCTTGCGAGCCTCGACATTGTCGGCCCGGATCACGTTGCCGACGACCGCCAGATCGATGTCCGCCCGATTCAAGTTGGTCGCGGAATACGGTGTAAAAACGCGGATTTGCCAGTCGCGGAGCTTGTCGCTCATCGGCGGGTAGACGTTTTCGTCGGACCCGGAAACCTCGTGGCCGGCCTTTCTCAGGAGGCCGGCGAACGACCCCATCCCGGTTCCCGCGATGCCGAGCAGGTAGATGCGCATGGTTTCCGTTTAGCAGATCGCGAGACGTCCCGACCCCGCGTCGAGCTCGTGCTGTGCGCCGAAGAGGACCGGCTGGTTGCGGCCGGCGTGGCCGAAGGGCGCCTCGAACACGAGCGGCGCGTTCAACGGCAGCAGGCGCTCGGCGACGACCTCGCTGCGTCCCTGCGGATCTTCTCCGGGCGCGGTCAGGTCGCCGAAGACGAACGCTTTCACGCCCACGAACGACCCGCTCAGGAGCAGCTGCGTCAGGAGTCGATCGAGCCGGTAGGGCGGCTCGTTGAGATCCTCGAGCAGCACGATGCAGTCGCGAAACTGCGGCTGCAGCGGCGTGCCGCAGAGCGAGGCGAGCGTCGCGAGATTGCCGCCGGCGAGCACGCCGCGGGCGATGCCTCCGCGCGCGGTGTCCGGCTCCCACTCGATCGCGCCCGCGTCGTCGCCGTGCAGGAGCGCCTTGAGCCGCGCGAGCGCCGCGGGATCCTCGCCGAGCTGGGTGCACATCGGGCCGTGGATCGAGGGGATGCCGGCACGCCGCCAGATCTCGTGGAGGATCGTCGCGTCGCTGTAGCCGATGACGAGCTTGTCGGCGGGCTGGATGCGGGTCGCGAATCGCAGCAGCCCGTAGCCGCCGCGGGCGAGGATCACCGCCTTGCTGTCGCTGCGCAGCGCTCGTTCGAGCTCGTCGAAACGCCTCCGGTCGTCGCCCGCGAGGTGGCCGTTTTTCGCAAAGATTTCATCGTTGTAGCGCGGTTTCAGCCCGATGCTCTCGAGCGCTCGCACGCCCCGTTCGAACCGTTCCCTGTCGAACGCGCTGGCGGGCGCGACGACGTCGATCGGGTCGCCATCTCGCAGCGGTTCCGGCTTGCGCACCGTCTCATTCTACCGTAGATACGTGCCCCCGCCGGCCTTGTTCCCCGATAGCTCAGCTGGCAGAGCAACGGACTGTTAATCCGTGGGTCGCTGGTTCGAACCCAGCTCGGGGAGCCAACTCCTCTACCAGATCGAACAAGTCGCGCCGCTGCTTAACACAGCAGCCTCGCGGCCTTTCGCCGATTCCTCGCTGAATACCGCGTACTTGGCGCGATCGGGCCGATTCTCGGGTTGTTCGCACAACGACCGGGACCCATCGAAAACACCCCTGTGTCCTCCGGGGTGCCCGTCTGATACGGGTTTCGAACGCTCTCGCGGGGAGAGAGGCGAGAGAGGGAGTTAACGCAGGGGCCGCGACTATGGGACTTTCGGGTCGCGTAAAATGGGCTCAGCGTCATTAGGGCAGTCGAGCCCTTGAAGCGGACCGCAGCAGTCGGATGATGAGCGTCATTGTGTCGCGGTCGCGGCGCTGTTCCACCAGCGAACGGCGCCGTCCGCGAACCAGGTGGCGCGGGGGCAGCGGCGACTGCGCTGCCCCCGCGGTTTCCTACTGAACGACCTTCTGCGATTGCGCCTGCGTGACGTAGACCTGCACGTCCTCCTGCAGCAGCAGCCGCTGAGCCACGAGCGCCTGCGCAGCCGCCTGGACCTTGCTCACGTAGTCTTGCTGGCTCGAATAGCGTTCCTCGAACGACGGCCGCGGATCGCCGTTCGTCATCCGCTGGGCCTTGGTCCGCGCGAACGGGATCGTCGTCCCCAGCGAACCGCAGCCCTCGCCCGGCGTATGATTGGTCGTGCGCACGTTCCAGTCGGCATACGTCGCGAGCGGCACCACCACCTCGGGAACGCGAACGCCCGCGAGCTCGTTGCCGTCGGAATCGGTCTTCGAGACCATCACCTCGTACGGCTTCGAGAGATCGACCGACGGCTCCGCTTGCGAGTAATCGGTGACGAACAGCTGGTTGTAAGTGTCCGCTGGATATGGATAACCGATACCGCTCAGATCGGGGAATCCGATTGCGCTCTGGTCGTTGATCGGCGCGAGCGTGCCGTCGGAAGGATAAGCGGACGCCGGCGGCGCGACGCCCTTGCCGACCCAGTCCTCGAGGACCGGCACCAGCGCGCGATCGATGGTGCTCTCCATCACGACGCTCGTTTCGTATTTGCAGTTCGGCGTAGTCGACGGCGCCGCGACTCCCGCGCCGCCGCCGTGATTCGTGCCCGGCACCATGTAGAGCCGCACGTTGTCGGGCAACGTCAGGTCGTGCCCCTTGCCGTCGGTCGAGACGAGCGTGCCGCGGCCGCCATAGTATTCGAAGCCGCCGTCGAGCTGCACGATCTTCGGACAGGTATTGCTCTGGAGGCACCGATTGAGGATGCCGTCCGTCTTACCGGACACCGGATCGGTGATCACGTTATAGGCGAACGGGAATTGATCGCCCGGCTGGAGGTGGTCCTCGTGCTGCTTGGACCAGCGAAACGGCTGCGACCACCGGAAGTTGGTGTAGGTCTTTCGCGACGCCGGAATGATCGGGAACATTCCGTTGAAGACGGTGTGCGCGGCGCCGCCGTCGTCCGCGTCGCCGTCGCCGCGGCCGTCGTGGTTGAAGCCCTGCCACAAGAAGTCGCGGGTGAAGCGGCCCGACTGTGAAACCCCTTCGATGATGGTGACCTCGAAGTTGCTGCTGCGGTTGCAGTGCTGCGCTTCGCACGGCGCGAACTGGATGTCGTTGAGCGGATTGCTGTTGCCCTGGTGATCCTTGTTGGCGCGGTTGAGGAACGTGATCAGGTCGCGCACGCCGGCGAAGCCGATCGCCATCGGCTTGGGATCTTTCGCCGGATAGATGAAGGTAAAGATGGAGCCGAGGTCAGATCCGGCCGGAGGTGTGAACTGGATCTGCTTTCCGCCGTTGACGTACGTCCAGCTCGCCGCGGGCACCGGAGTCGAGGGGCTGTCGAACGTCTCGCCGTCGGCAGTCTTCCACGTCTGCCTCCAGTTGAAGACGACGTTGGACTGGTCGAGCGTGGCCGCCGGATACGTGAGCGTAACCGTCGCCACGCCGTTCTTGAGGCCCGGGCCGGACGACGCATCGAGCGAATCGAGGATGAACTCCTCGCGCGTCTGGCCGGTGATCGACGAGCGGTCGGGATTGGTCGCGGTCGGGAAGTTCACGCCGATGGGCTTGGTGTCGCCCTGGCCGCTCTGCGGCAGGTTGCCCTGCCAACCGCTCCAGACGATGGTGTAACCCATGCGCAAGAGGAGCGCATTGCCCTGCGAGCCCGCGTTGAAGTTCGCGCCGCTACCGCCGTCGAACGTCCCGAGCACGACCTTGTTCCCGCGGTTCACGACGTCGTAGAAGAGAACGCGCCTCGCATTCGCTGCCGACTTGGGCCGCAGGATAACGACGTCGGTGCTGTAGTCGACCAGGCCGTTCTTGTCGTGCGGCGCGAGGTTCAGGTCGACGATGCCCGCGTTCGCCGGATGCGACGGATCGAGCTTGCCGTGCGCGATGGCGACGATCACCTGATACGGACCGACGTTGCCAAAGGACGCGCCGCCGTATGCGTCATAAGTCGAGACGATTTCGAACCGGTCGACATATCCTGACCTCGCGTCGTCGTCGTCCGCGCGAGCGACGACAGGGGCGAGCATCAGGAACGAGAGCACCAGACACCGTCCGATCGACATGGGACCTCCTGAAAAGGTGAAGAACGGCGCGGACTTATGAGCGGCGCAACTCGTAACGTCAACGGCGGAATCGCAGGCAGGCGAGGAGCCGTACGAAGGTTCCGGGCCCGGCCGGTCGATCGAGCTCCAGCCCGGCTCCCGGTTGCGGGTGTCGTTTTCCGCCCCATCTTGGCGGGTGGAGGACTCCATGGCCTCGATCAAGCGGCCCGATCCGCGCATCGGCGTTGACGACCCGTCGAAAGAGCCTAAACCGCCCAACCTCGGCAGCGCGGGCAATCTCGGCCCCGTCGGCGAGCGCAAGCAGAAGGAAGAGGGGTGCGAGTACAAGGACGGCATCTGGCGCGACAGCCCGGTCGCGGAAAGCGAACCAGCCGACGACGCCAGAAAGCCCTGATCGCGGAGTGATCGCAGCCTGTCGCCGGTTACGCCGGGGCGCCTGCGTGGCGGGCGATTTTTTCGAGCGCCACCAGCCGCACCGCCGTCCTGACCCTTCCCGACGGACGCACTCGGAGTCGAGCTGACCGTGATTCCCGGCGGCCATTCTTGCCGATCGATAACGCGCTCACCGTCGCGAAATGACTCGCATTTTACCGCACTAGCCGGTAAGTGACATGGCGAGCAGGCCATCGAGGCACGCGTCGATCCGCTGCCGGAACAAGTCGTCGGCGCCAATGAACTGCATACCTGCGCCGGCGTGAAACTCGACTGCTTCGTCCGCGAGTACCCGTTGCACGACGACTGCGCGAGTTCGCAGAGGGCCGCCACCGTCGGGGATGTTGAACTCCAGCTCCACGATTTCATGGAGTGCGGGGGGAGCAGCCATCGCGACGAAGACGCCGCCACGACTGATGTTCTGGGAG
>JAIVGS010000308.1 GCA_020201435.1 Myxococcales bacterium | reverse complement strand
CCGGCGTTCTTCGCCACGATCGATTGCATCATCTCGTCGGAGATCATCCCCGACAGCCCGTCCGAGCAGAGCAGGAAGATGTCCCCCGCCAGCGGCTGGTAGACGTTGATCTCGACGTCCACCTGCTTCTGCTGTCCCAGCGCGCGCAAGATGATGTTTTTCTGAGGGAAATTCTTCGCTTCCTCCTGCGTGATCTTGCCCATCCGCAGGTATTCCTCGACCAGGGAGTGGTCGATGGTGATCCGCTGCAGGGCGCCGCCGCGGAAGAGGTAGACGCGGCTGTCGCCGACGTGCGCGACCAGGGCGCGCGGCCCGTCTCGCTCGACGAAGTGCACCATCACCGCGGTGGTGCCCATGTTCTTCTTCGCGCCGTCCTGCTCGCTCTGCTCGATGATCCGCGCGTTGGCGAGCTTGATCGCGGTGACCGCGCGGTTCTCGTCGTAGGTCCTCTCGCGGTCGCCCTTGAACGGCCAGGTCGCGTCCTCGTCCTTGCCGGTGAAGTCGAAGAACTCCTTCACCTCGTTGGCGGCGATGGCCGAGGCGACTTCACCGGCGGCGTGCCCGCCCATGCCGTCGAAGACCGCGAACACGTTCTGTTCGGGGAAGACGAGGAGGTTGTCCTCGTTGTTGTCGCGCTTCATGCCGACGTCCGACTTGGCGGCGTGGTGGATCTGCATGGGAGGGAGCCAAAAGGCTAGCCCGGGTCAAAGCTCGAAGGCAAGCACGTCGCCCTCGGTCGTCCGGGTGCGCTCGAGCGTGCCGGCCGGTAGCTCGACCACTTTCGCGGCGCTCAGGTAGATGCGCGTCGCGCGCCACGGCCGGATGGCGGAAATCGCCCTGATCACGCGGCCCTCCGCGGTCAGGAAGGCGGCGTCGATGGCGAACTTCATGAAGAACGTATGGATCGACGTGCACGGCTCGATCACCAGCGCGCCGGAGAGCGAGTCGCGGCCGAGCAGTCCGCGCAGCCGCGCGAAAACCGTCGTCGCCCGCTCGACTGACTCCGCGAGGACGGCCGCGTTGCGGCGATTGACCAGCTTCAAGCCCGCACCAGCGAGACGCGCGGGCCGAGCCCGACCGTCAACCGCCCGCTGGCGCTGGTGTAGATTTCTCCGTCCAGGAGCCACGACAAGGGAGCTCGCCCCGACACCTCGAGCCGCTCGCCGACGCCCTCGATCAGCCGATCGCGCCGCGCGTGCTTGCCGATCAAAAGCCGCGGCAATTCCAGCGCGAATGCGCGCGGACCGGCGGTCAGGCCGAGCGCCTGGAACGCTCCGGGCTGCTCGGTCGCGCGCCGGAACGGCTTGAGGCCCAAACCGGCCTCGGCCACCGACGAGCAGACGAGGCCGTAGATCGGGACCGGCGGCCACTCCTCGTCGTCGAGACGCACGCGCAGGTCCATCGGCGCGTACAGCCTGCGGGCGAACGGGCCCATCGCCAGAGACGACACCAACGTCTTGAGGAGGACGCGCGTGCTCGCCCACGGCCCGGTGTTCCCGGTCGCGTAGATGGCTTCGATGAACCGCACCGGCAGGCCGACGCCGAAGCGGAAGCCGCAGCGATCGTCGATTTTCAAGGTGTCCCGCTCGACGGTCCGCAGCTCGTTTCCGGAGGCGACCGCTTCGGAAAGGCGCTTGAGGCGATCCTCCGCGTCGCCGCCGCCGCCGAGCGGCGCGAGCGAGTCGTAGGCGCCGCCGCCGAGGAGCGCGAGCGGCGGCAATTTCCCGTCCATCGCCCGGGAAAGGGCGGTCACGGTGTGTGTCACGGTCCCGTCGCCGCCGGCGATGGCGAGGACCCGCGGCCGATCGGCGGCCAGCGCGCGAGCGGCCTTCGAGAGCTCTTCCGAGTTGCGCGTCTCGAGCAGCGGGGCGCCGGGCGCGGCCTTGCGCAATTGCTGGGCGGCGAGCGGCCACTCGCGGTTGCGGCGCGCGTTCGGATTCGCAATGATCGCGATGCCCGCCATGCCCGCTCCGCATACACTGTTTCTCGAGCCTGCGCTCGCGCGGCTCAACGTGGTCCTCGTCCAGCCGAAGATCCCTCCCAACACCGGCAACGTCGCCCGCCTCTGCGCGGTCACCGGGTCGCGGTTGCATCTGGTCGCTCCGCTCGGCTTTCGCATCGACGACAAGGACCTCCGCCGCGCCGGGCTCGACTACTGGGACAAGGTGCACGCGGCCACCTGGTCGTCGTTCGACGAGCTCGTCGAGGCCGAAAAGCTCACGGCCGGGAACGTTCATCTCTTCACCGGCCGCGGCAAGACCGGCCTCTGGGAAGCGCGGTTCGACGCCGGCGACTGGCTGATCCTCGGCGACGAGGTCGACGGCCTCCCGCAATCGGCGCTCGACCGCTTCCCGGCCCGCTGGGTCCGCGTGCCGATGATCCCCGAGCCGTCCGCCCGCAGCCTCAATCTCTCGACCTGCGCCGGCATCGTGATGTACGAGGCGCTCCGACAAATCCGCACGGCCAACGCACAGTGAAACCGGGTAGGATGCCGCCGTGGACACCTTCGAGCTCCTGCCGTCGCTCGCACAAGGGGAGCTTGGCGAGACGAGCGCGCCCGAGCTGGTAGCCGCGGTGTTCCGCTCGCGCGCCAGCGGCACGCTCTGGCTCGAAACCTCGAACGAAATCCGCTGTTTTTTCCGCGCCGGAGACATGTGCGGCACCGCGTCGTTCAAGGGGTTCCAGACGCTCGCCCACGTGCTGCTCGCCAACGACTGGGTCGACGCGCTCGACATCGACTCCAGCCGCGAGGAGGCCGCTTCGAAGAACCAGCGGCACGGCGAGATCCTCATCGCCAAGGGGCTGCTCACGCCCGATCAGCTCCGGACCGCGCTCGGCGCCCAGCACACCGCGAACTTGAAGACGCTGCTCTTGCTCACCAGCGGCAAGTACGACTGGCGCGGCTGGGAGCCGCCGCCGCCGTGGGCGCGCGAGGTCGTGGTCGACCCGGTCTCCTGCCTGGTCGATGCTCTCGAGCAGGACCAGCACGCCGTGCGGCGGAAGAAAGTGCTCGACTGGCTGGGAAGAACCCCCGCGCGCCTCTCGCTCGACTGGCCCGAGCTTCAGGGCCGGGTCACGCTCGGGGCGCTCGATCGGCGAGCCGCCGCGTTGCTCGCGCTTCCGCGGCGGCTCGACGAGTTCGTCCAGGCCTCGCGGCTGCCGCAGACGCGGGCCGAGGCGCTGCTGGTCGCGATGCTGCTCGCCGGCGGCGCCGAGCCCCAGCCGACGGCGGGCGCCGCGCCGCAGGCCGAGCCGGAGGCGCTCGATTCGGAAGCGATCCTCGAGCCGGAACCGGTGCACGACCCGATCCTCGAGCCGCTGCCCGAGCCTGCCGCGGAGGACGAGCTGCGGCCCGACGAGCTGCACCAGATGCCGCAGCCGCCGCCGGTCTCGTCGGACCCGTTCGCCGAGCCGAACCTCCTCTCCGAACGGCCGCTCGGGTCGCGCCTCGGGCCGCGCGACGAGGCGGAGGCCGTCCGCCGCCTCGAGGCGCTCTCGCTCGACGACGTGCAGCTTTCGGAGGCGCCGATCGAGCCGCAGGAGGAGCCGCTCGAGATCGACCACCGCCCGCGCAGCTACCCGAGCGAGGGGGGTGACACGGCGAGCCAGACCTTGATGCGAGAGGAACCTACCTTCGACCACACGCTGCACCGCGAGCCATCGGGGGGCGAGGACCCCCGCAACCGCGACCTGCGCAAGAAGTTGATGGCGCGGGGCATGCGGAACCTCGGCAACCTGCCGGCGCAGGCCACCGAGCCGGAGGGCGCGGTCGTGGCGCCCGCGTCGCGACCCGGCCGGCTGCAGCTCGACGAGTCGAAGCTCTCCGACGAGGATCTGCGTTTCGTCGACGAGGTGCGCTCGCGGGCCAAGCTCGCGCAGAGACA
Source organism: Myxococcales bacterium (assembly GCA_020201435.1). Taxonomy (GTDB): domain Bacteria; phylum Myxococcota; class Myxococcia; order Myxococcales; family 40CM-4-68-19; genus 40CM-4-68-19. Next base: position 2,429 of record JAIVGS010000308.1, on the reverse strand, counting down.
GAACGCGTACGCCCGGCTCGGCGTTTCGCCGCAGGCGCCGGCCGACCAGATCAAGGCGGCCTACCTCGCGCTCGCCAAGCGGTTCCACCCCGACGCCGCGAGCAAGCCCGGCCTGACCGCGCTGACGCCCGAGCTGCAGTCGCTGTTCGGCTCGCTCAAGGAGGCGTACGAGAGCATCTCCACTGCCGATCTGCGCGCCAAGTACGACGCGCAGAACAAGAACGCGGGCAACACCAAGTCCGGCAACCGCAAGGAGGAGTCGATCCTGGCGATGAAGATGGGCGACGTGCTGCTCAAGAAGCGCGACTTCGAGGGCGCGCTCACCAAGCTGCGGCGGGCGGTCGACCTCGACGCGAGCGGCGACGCTCTCGCGGCGCTGGCGTGGGCCCTGGTGGCCGATCCGAAGGCGACCGCGGCGACGAAAGAAGAGGCCGCCTCGCTGATCAACCGCGCGCTGCGCGCGCAGGGAGCGACGGCCCGCACCTATTACGTGGCCGGCGTCCTGTGGCGGACCAAGGACCCCGACTCGGCGGTGGACGCCTTCCGCAAGGCGCTGGAGATCGATCCCAACCACTCCGACGCCGCCCTCGAATTGCGCCTGATCGAGCAAAGGCGCGGAAAGACACAGAAATCTGGCGGCGGCGTCCTCTCGGGCCTTTTATTCGGGAAGCGGAAGTCGTAGTTGTTTGGCCCCGGTGGCCGGTAGCCGGTAGCCTGTAGCCGGTCATGCCCAAGCCAACCGTCCTCGTCGCAGACGCCGATCCGCGAACCCTCGGCATCGTCGAGGTAGCCCTGCGGAAGGCCGGCTTCGCGGTGATGACGGCGGCCAACGGCGCGCAGGCGCTGGAGCGGATCAAGCAGGCGCCCCCGCACCTCGCGGTCCTCGAGGCCAGGGACGGGATCAAGGTGTGCAAGGCGATCCGCGCGCACCCGAAGCTTTCCGGGATGCCGGTCGTGATCGTGGCGGCCGAGAAGGCCCAGGGCGCAAAGGCGATCGAGGCCGGCGCCGACGACTTCCTCGCCAAGCCGATCCTGCTCAAGGACCTCGCGCACCGGGCGCGGATGCTGATCGAGCGCCGGCAGCAGCAGAACGACGGCGGGGGCGAGGCGGCGCTGAAGGGGTCGGTGCGCGATCTCGGGCTGATCGATCTGTTCCAGAACCTTCTCGCCGACGGCAAGAGCGCGATCGTGACCTGCGAGGCGTACGGCCGCGAGGCACGGGTGTGGGTCAAGGACGGGCAGATCGTCGACGCCGAGTTCGGCGCGCTGCAGGGCGAAGGCGCGTTCTGGCGGCTGATGACGTGGGAGAGCGGGGCGTATCGCGCCGAGTTCGCGCCGGTCGAGCGCGAATGGCGCATCGAGGGCGGGACGCAGGCGGCGCTGGCGTCGGCGATGCAGCGGGTCGAGGAGGTGGCGGCGAGCGAGGTGCCGATGACGTCGATCCTCGCCGTCGACTACGGCGTGCTGGCGGAAAGGCTCGCCGACCTGCCGGACGAGGTGAACGGCGTGCTCCGCTGTTTCGACGGGAAGCGGACGCTGCGCGAGTCGCTCGACCTCTCGCCGGTCGACGACTTGAGCGCGCTGACCGTGGTGCGCAAGCTGCTCGCCGACGGAATCCTGAAGCCGGTGGAGAGCAGGAAGCAGGCGGTCTCGCTCAACCAGTGGCTGGCGAGCGAGGTGACGCCGGCGCCGCCCAAGTCGCTCGACCAAGCGCGCGCCGCCGCGGCGCTGGTGCGCGAGTTGGCCCAGGCCGAATCGGCCGAGCTGCAACGATCGCGCGAGAAAGAGGACGCGTCGGCGGCTGCGGTCGCGGCCCCGGCGGCGCCGGCCCCGGTCAAGACGGTCCCGCTGATCCACTTTCCGTCGCTGCGGGGCGTGCGTCGCGAGCGGATCCGGCAGGAGGCCGAGCAGGCCCGGGCGCGGATCGGCGAGGGCAAGCCGCTGCGCCTCTCGCACGTCGTCGAGCTGCCGCCGCGCGGCGAAGGCGAAGCGCTCGGCGATGCTCGTCGAATGTCGCCCGCGGTGGGAGAAGCGGCGAAGAGGTACGCGCCGGACGCACCCGTCGCGCGGGTGACGGGAACACGCTCTCCGATTTCCGTCGCCCCGCCCAACATCGGAGAGGGTGTCCCGATCGCGCCGGTCGCGGTCGCGACTCCGGTTCCGGAAGTTCCCGCGGTGCAGGCGATCGAGCCGGGGACGCCGCCGCCCGATCGCGTGCTGGAAAAGGCGCTCCTCGAGACCGTCGAAAAGAAACGGCGCCGGCGCTGGCCGCTCTACTCGGCGGTTGCGATGGCGATGCTGGTCGCGGCCTGGTTCCTGCGGCCGCAGCCGATGACCGAGCGGAAGGATACGCGGTGGCTGGACGCCAAGGCGCCGCCGCCCGCGAAGCTGGTGCAGCGGCAGCCGGAAGCGCCGCCGCAGGTCGTCGT
>JAIVGS010000307.1 GCA_020201435.1 Myxococcales bacterium | reverse complement strand
TGCCGATGATGTCGGGGATCATCTCGATCTTGCGCTTCTCCAGAACGCGGTCGCCCTCGGGGGTGGTGGGGCCGTTGGCGCCCTCGGCGACGAGCTTCACTTTGAGGCGCTCGGCGACCGGGCCGTTGATCTCGCCGCCCAGCGCGGCGGGGATCGCGATGTCGGCCTGGACGTCCCACAGGTCCTGCTTGGAGATCTGCTGCGCCTTCGGGTACCCGGCGACGGTGCGGCGGAGGTTCACCGGGTTGTCGTAGACGTAGGCGATCAGATCGAGCACGTCGATGCCGTTCGGGTTGTAGATCGTGCCGCCGGCGTCGTTGACCGCGAGCAGCTTCGACCCGAGGCCGGTGAGGATCTCGGCCGCGTTCGAGCCGACGTTGCCGAAGCCCTGCAGGATGAACGTGCTGCCCGCCGGCGTCGCGCCGCGATCGGCGAACCACTCCTGGATGCAGTACGCGAGGCCCTGGCCGGTGGCCTTGACGCGGCCTTCCGAGCCGCCGATTCGCGTGTCTTTTCCGGTGACTACGCCGCGCAGCCGATGCCGCTCCCGCTCGCCGTCGGTGTACTGGCGCAAGAGGAGCCCCATGATCGTCCCGTCCGTGCCGACGTCGGGCGCCGGAATGTCGAGGTCCGGCCCGATCAGCGGCTTCAGCCGATACATGTAGCGAAGCGTCAAAGCTTCCAGCTCTTCCGAAGACAGCGACTTCGGATCGACCTTGATCCCGCCCTTGCCGCCGCCGAACGGGACGTCCGCGATGGCGGTCTTCCACGTCATCTCCGCGGCGAGGACCTTGAACAGGTCCAAAGAGACGTCCTGGTGGAACCGGATCCCGCCCTTGTACGGCCCGCGCGCCTGGTTGTGCTGGACGCGATATGCCTTGAACCGCTCCGGCCGGCCCGGCACGACTTTGTAGAGGCCCTTCCCCTTGAGGCGCACGACGCCGTCGCGCATCGCCACGTTGGCGCCGATCAGCGCCCGACGCTTGAAGACGAAGCTGCCGTCGAGGAGCGGCTCGAGACCGTCCGGCAACAGCTCGGAATCAGGGAGATCCTTGAACTTGTCGGCGCCCTCGGTGAGCGGCTTGAGCCGCGTGTGCAGCTTCACCGTCACATAGAAGATGTGCTCGTAATCCGGCTCCTCGAGCTCCATTCGCACGCGGCGGTCGAGGCCGATCAGGTCGGCGGCGCGATGGAAGACCTCCATCGCCTCCTGGTAGACGGTGGGACGGCGCGGTTCAGCGGGGGGTCGTGAAGCCACCATTCCTCCTCGAAGCGGGCGGCCTATCTATCATTTCTTCGCGCCGAACGCGCGGACAAACGGCACCATTGACTTGATCTCGGCAGGCGAGAGCTTCTCCTTGAAGGCGGGCATCTTCGTCTTCGGGACGCCGTTGGTGATCGCGTCGACGATCTCCTCGTCGGTGGTGTGCTTCTGCCACTTGGCCTTGGTGAAGTCCTCGGCCTTGTACTGGCGGCCTTTCTTGGTGTGCGCCTTGCCGTCCTGGCCGTGGCAGAAGGTGCAGCGCTTGTCCCAGACGTCCTGCGCGGACTGCTGTCCGACGATCGGCGCGGGAGAGGGCGTCTGGGCCTGGGCGAGAGCCGCTGCGAAGACGAGTGCGATCACGTGTCAGCCTCCTTGGGCGAGCTCGGCGTCCTCCTGCTCGAGCGCCTTCAAGAAAGAAACCAGGTCATTGATGTCCTCCGGCGGAAGTCGGTTCCCGAAGTCGGGCATCTTGTTCTGGACGTCGTAGTAAGCAGGTGTACCCGGGTCGCGCAACATGCCGGTGAGCCACGCGGTCGAGCCGTAACCGGCGAGCGTCGGGCCGCCGTTGTCCTTGCCTTTGACGAGCGCGTGGCACTCCGCGCAGCCGGCCGAGACGAAGAGGCGGCGGCCGGATTCGAGCGCGGGATCGTCGGCGGCGTGCGAGCGGAGCGCGTAGAGGTAGTCGGTGAGCTGGCCGATCTTCTGCTCGCCGAGCTTTTCGTAGCCTTCCATGCCCGAGATCTTCGCGTTGCCGTAATAGTCGGCCGATTCGGGATGCAACAGGATGCCGCGGATCCAGCGCCGCGAGAGGAAACCGTCGAGCTTCGGCGCTTTCTGGCCGCCGCTGCCGCGCAGGCTGTGGCACTCGGTGCAGGCGCGGGCGAAGAGGCGGCCGCCGCGCTCGTCGGGCTGGTTCATCAGGAAGGCGAGCGCGCCTGAGCACCGGTTTGCGCGCGCGGGCGCTTCGGTCGATGAACGGTAGCCCGAAGAGAAAGGCCGCGGCGAGGAGCGGCAGGACGAACGCGGCCCACTCCGGCAACACTTTGAGCGCCTCGAAGAGCGGGCGAAAATACCATTCAGGACGCGGGTTTGCGGCTCCACCCGGATCGGCGGGCGCCTGCAGCGGCGCGCCTTTCTCGATGGCGACCACCAGCAGGGCCGCGAGGAGTAGCAGCGAAAAGGCCGCGTCGTACAGCGCCTGGCGCGGCCAGAACGACTCGTCGTTTCGCGAATCGGCGGTCGCGGCAGCGGTGACTCCGTGGCGCCGCATCGCCGCGACGTGAGCGACGCCGAAGGCGATCGACAACAGCGGCAGCAGCATCGCGTGCACGGCGTAGAAGCGCGTCAGCGTGAGGTTGCCGAACTGGTGGCCGCCGGCGAGCAGCCGCTCCAGCGGCGCGCCGGCGAGCGGCGTTTGCCCGGCGATGCCGATCGTCACCCGCGTCGCCCAGTAGCCGCGCTCGTCCCACGGCAAAAGCGAGCCCGTCAGGCAGAACGCGAGGAGCAACCCGAGGAGCACGAGGCCGAGCCACCAGGTGACTTCGCGCGGCGCGCGGTACGCGCCGTAGAGCGCGGTCTGCAGAAGATGAAGGCTCACGACGGCGAGCAGGAAGGTCGCGCCCTGCGCGTGGAGACCGCGGATCAGATGGCCGAGGCCGGTCTGCTCGATCCGCGCGACCGATGCCCACGCCGACGGCACCGAGGCCGAGTAGCTCATCGCCAGCGCGATCCCCGAGGCCAGCTGCGCGAGCAGCAGGAAGACGAGCCCGCTGCCGAAGACGTACGCCCAGCGCGCACCGCCCGGGATTCGCTCGGAGACCCAGTGGCCGAGGAGGCCGGGCCAACCGGTGCGGGTCTCGAGCCAGCCGCCGTTCAGATCGGCCTCCGCACTTTGGTTCCAGTCGCGAACCGGAGCGCCTGGACCAGCACGCGGCCCTGTTCGACGCGGACCGGCAGCGGGTCCATCGAGCGGGGCGAGGGACCGTTGACGTACGATCCGTCGATCGCGAATCGGCTGTCGTGGCAGGGGCAGGCGAAGCCGCCCTTGGGGTCGAGGCCGATGCCGCAGCCGAGATGTGGGCAAGTATTTGAAAGTGCTGTGATCTTCCCGTCGGGCCTTTTCTGGAGCCAGACCGCGCCCAGCTCGACCAGGGTGGTGAAGAAGCCGTCGCGTACGGCGACGCGGACGGTCGCTTTGAGCGGCACGTCGAGTCTAAGCTCTTTTTCGCCGGCGACCTCGACCCACGGCGCGTCTTGCGGCGAGGTGTCGTCGAGCAGCGGATCGACGATCGCCGCGGCCAGCGGCCAGACAGCGGCTCCGGCAGCGGCGGCGCCCGCGCCGGTCGCGATCCCGGCGAGCACCGCGCGCCGGCTCACGGCGCGTACCTCGCGAGCGCGTGGTCGACCGCGTCGCGCAGCGCCTGGCGCGCTTCCGGCGGCGCGACGATCTCGGCCTCGCCGGCGAGCGAGAGCGCCTGCGACACCGCGTACTGGGTTCCCGCGCTCTCGATCACAGCGTCCACCGCGCCGCCGTCGATCGACTGCGCGCGCGAACCGTATCGAGCCAGCGCCCACGCCGACGCCGCGGGCGAGAAGCGCAGCACGACCGGCAGCTCGTGCCCGCTGGGGAAGAAGAGCTGCTCACGCTGGAACCGCGCCGGGTCGAGGGGACCGGGGTCGGGAAAAGTCGCACCCGTCTCCTGCACGTTCATGATCCGGTCTACGCGAAAGGTCCGCTCGGCGTTCCGCGTCGTGTCGTGGCCGATGACGTACCAGACGCCGGCGTGCTCGATGACGCCCTGCGGGCGGATGGTCCGGCCCTCGGCGGCGCCGCGGCCCTCCTTGTCGTAGGCCAGCACGATTTCTTTGTGTTGTTCCGCGGCCTTACGGAGTTGGGCGAGGAAGGCGCCCTTCGGCGGTGGGGTCGAAGCCGCGACGCGGCGCGCCAGCGCGGAGTAGAGCGATCGCGCGGCAGGCGTCAGCTTTTCGGTCAGCTTGGTCAGCGCGGCCGTCACCGCGGGATCGGCGGGCGCCACTTCTTCCGCCGCGGCCGCGAGCGCGAGCGCTTCGACGGCGGTGAGCTGGGGCGGCCGCGAAAACGACTGGTCGAGGGCGACGGTCACCCGGCCGCGCTCGTCGACGCTGATGTCGATCAGGTCGTCGGGCGAGAAGGGCGGGCGGCCGATCAGGCCGAGGAGATCGATGTCGGCGCGGAGCTGCGCCGGATCGAGGCCGAGCTCGCGGGCGAGCTCGTCGAGGGGCGCGCCCGGCTTGCGTCGAGCGGCCGGGACGACGAGCAGCAATCGCCGGAGCCGCTCGCGGTTGTCGTCGCGGACGTCGGGCCTGGGTGGCTTCGTCTGCGGCGGCGTTTCCGCTGCCCTCGGCGGCTGCGGCGGAGGCGAGGGGTCTTTCGCGAGCCGAGCTTTCAGCGACTGCAGCGCGTTCACGGCTTTCTCGCGGGCGTAGCGGGGCGACTCGATCCAGACGCGGTCCCCGAGCGAGAGCACCTGGGGGATCAGGCCATCCAGGTAGCGCACCTGCAAGTTGCCGTCTTTCGTATCGAAAATGCGCTCGCCGAGCGGCTCGCTGCCGGGCGCGAAGACGAGCTTCACGGTCTGCGGCGCGGTCGCCAGCCACTGCCACGGCCGCCGGCCGGCGACGGCGCCCGCGTCGAAGCCTTCGGGCGCCTCGAAGTCGGGCGTGTTCGGCTTCTGCTCGTTGACCTCCATCGACTCCATCCGCGCGACGAGGAAGGTCCGCAGCGCCTTGCGCAGGTGGCAGTACCCGACCATGCGCCAGGAGCCGCCGCGGAAGGCGAGGCCGTAGGGATCGACGTCGCGCTCGGTCCGCTCCGGGGGCTTGCCGTCGAGCGTCGCAGGCGACTGGTAGACGACGTGGACCCGCTTGCGCCGCGCGACCGCCGTGCCGAGCGCGTGCAGCTTGCCCGGGAGGGACGGATCTCCGGGGCGCACGATCAGGAGGCGGCGGGCGGCCGCGCTCGCGACGGCGGTCTCGCCGCTGCCGGCGAGGGAGATCTTGCGCAGCGCGAAGGCGAGATCCTGCGCGAAGGGAAAGTCGTGCGCTGCCAGGGCCGCGGCTCCGGCCGCGTACAGGGCGGCCGATTCCTCCGGGAGAAGCTTCGGATCCGGCAGAAAAAACGCTTTGCGATCGATGCGATAGCCGCCGAGCTCGCGCTCGTCGAGGCGCTGCGGCTCGACGTACTCGATCGGCACGCCGAGCTGCAGCAGCTCCGCCTTGTCGCGCTCCAGCTTGCGCTCGGCGCTCGCCCGCGGCCCGCCGTACTCGTCGGAAAAGACCTCGCGCAGCTCGGCGAAGGAGACCGGCTCGCGCGCATCGAGAAGGAGCGCTACCAGGTCTAACAGGCGCTCCGTCTTGTCCATTTACGACGTAGCTGCGGGGGCGGGCTCTTCGCCCTCCAGGGTCCACTGGATGGCGGCGACGTTGTCGCCCGGGATCTCGACCTTCTTGCCGGCGAGAGGGCCGTCCTCGGTGCCGATGACGAAGTAGCTGTCGCCTTCCTTGTCGATCCGCTGGATCCCCGGGCCGATCTGGATGACGGTGATGTTCGGATGCACCGGGAAGCGCAGGTACAGGATCTCGATCGACGCGGCCAAGGTGGCCTCCCTCTTCGAAGTCGCTTTCTCGTACCCTCGCGGTCGGATCTGGTCAAGCGCGGTATAGGTTGCGCGCGTGAATCGGCAATTGGCGGGAACGGCCCTCGTGGCGGTGGCGGCGGCGGGGTGGGGGACGTGGGCGTTGTTCCTGCGCGGGCACGGACTGCCGGCGGTGTGGCAGTCGGTGATGATCCTCTCGACGATCGCGGTCGCGTGGCTGCCGGCGGCGTTGGCTGCGTCGCGCAAGCGCGAGCGGCGCGCGCCGGTCGCGTGGGCGCTGCTCGTCTCGTGCGCGGTGACCGACGCCGGCAACTACATCTGCTACTTCGGCGCGCTCGACCGCGGGCCGATCGCGCTCGCGGTCCTCACCCACTACATCGCGCCGGTGGTGGTCGCGCTGCTGGCGCCGATGCTGTTGCGCGAGCCGCTGACGCGCACGACGGCGATCGCGCTGGTCGTGTCCTTGTGCGGGCTCGGTCTGCTGGTCGGCGGCGCTGCCGAGGGCTCGTCCACGACCGCCGCGCTCGGCGCGGCTTCCGCGCTGTTTTACGGGCTCAACACGGTGTTCACGAAGAAGGTGCTCGGCACGGTGGAACCGGGGGACACGAAGGCGGGCCTGCGGCCCGGCGATCATGTCCCCGACACTTTTGCGTCGTCGGAGCTGCTCTCGTACCACTGCTTTCTCGCGGCGGGGATGGTCGCGCTGTTCGCGAAGGCGGCGCCGCCGGCCTCGGCGTTTCTCTGGTCGCCGATCGCGGGCGCGCTGCTGCTCGGCGCGTGCGGCGCGGCGATCTTCTACGTCGGGCTCCGGCGGATACCGGCGAACCGCGCCGCGATCCTGACGTATCTGGAGCCGCTGGTCGCGGCGATGGTCGGCTTCTGGTTTTTCGCCGAGCCGCTCGGCGCTTCCGCCCTTCTCGGCGGTGCGCTGATCGTCGCGGCCGGCGCGGCGGTGGCCTTCAGTCGCGGACCCGCACTTGAAGATTCGCGGTGAGAAGCTGCGCGACCTCGCCGGGCTTCTCGACGAACGGCAGATGCCCGGCGCCGCGGATGACGTGCAGCTTCGCGCCGTGGACGCCGTTCGCCAGCGTCTCGGCCTCGGCGCGCGGGATGAGCTGATCCTGCTCGCCGGCGACGACCAGCGTCGGCCATTTCCAGGCGATCAGGTCGGGGATCGAGGTCGGCCGCGCCGCCATGCCCCGCAGCGCGTCGGCGATGCCCTGGGCGGTGGCGCGGCGGGCGAGCTCCTCGATGCGGGCGCGCGCTCCGGAAGGCGGATCGGGCGAGAGCAGCTTGGGAACGAACTCGGCGAGGACCGGATCGGGGCCGTTCGAGAGCGCGAGGATGGCCTGCCGCTCGCGGTTCTTCCTGGCTTCCTCGGTATCCGGGCTGGCCTTGGTGCCCATCAGCGCAACTGCCGAGATTCGTTCGGGAAACAGCCGCGCGAAGGCCATCGCCGCGTAGCCGCCCATCGAGCAGCCGACGATCGACGCCTTGTGCGCCCCGAGCGTGTCGATGGCGCAGGCGCCGAGAGTCGCGAGGTGGTCCATCGTCATCAGCCGGCCGAGAGGAGGCGTGCCGCCGAAGCCGGGCGCGTCGAGGGCGGCGGCGCAGAGGCCGGATGCCGCGCAGGCCTTGAGCATTTCGTCCCAGACGTCGGAGTGCAGCGGGAACGGGTGGAAGAAGAGCGCGACCGGCGCGCCCGCCGGGCCCTCGACTCGCAGCAGCGCGGGCCGCCCGTCGTGCAGCAGCGCGAGATGCATGTTGCGGCTCCTTTTAAAAAGCCGCGCCTACAGTACCCGTTCCGAAGAGCGTCGGGTAGCCGAGGCCTTTTGCGTCGTACTCCTGCTCGCCGACGAGGCCGAAGCCGATGCGGAAGCGGCCGAGCTTCTGCGAGATCGAGCCCGCGAAGAGGTGGGCGGAGGACCAGAGCGGGCCGACGTAGGCGAGGTAGGCGTAGCCGCCGGAAAGCTGCAGGCCGCCTCGGCTCTCCCAGCGCGCGGTGACGTGGGCGCAGAGGGATTGCAGGGAGCTGGCGAGGCCGGGGAGGTCGTCCTCGATCAGGGCGCCGCGCATCGGGACGTCCTGCAGCGAATCGGTCGAGGCGCCGGTGTAGGAGTACTTCGCGACCCGCGCCTGGGCGGTGAAGCCGCCGAAGGTCGCACCCGCGGTGGCTCGAAGGCGGAGCTGGTTCAGCGAGGCGGAGACGCGCGGAGGGCTCGCGAGGTCGACGTTGCGCAGGTATTCCTCGTTGAGCGCTTCGAGCTGGCCGTCGGCGAGGACGAAGAGCGTGGCGCCGGTGTACCCGAGGCCGGCCGCGAGCAGGTTGGCGGACCAGCCGAGGGTGTCCTGGTGGGTGCCGGTGACGCCGTTGACCTTGCGTTCGACCTTGAAATCACTGGCGTTGTGCGGGCCGAGGCCGCCGCGGACGAACCAGCGCACGCCGCAGGCGTCGCCCGGAGAGCACCGGGCGGATTCGAGGCCGGCGGAGAAGAGGTGGTGCGGGGCGGCGGCGTCGTCGAGCGCGAGGCGGTAGCCGAAGTCGAGCTGGAGCGAGCCGGGGACGAGCTCGCCGCGGGCGAGGAGGTTGTCGAGGAGGAGCGATTGCGGGCCGAGCTGGAAG
>JAIVGS010000023.1 GCA_020201435.1 Myxococcales bacterium | reverse complement strand
GCGGAGAGCGGCTTCCCGGGCGAATAGACGAGCGACACCACGTCGTTGGCCAGCCGCGACGCCGAGGCGATGTAGACGTTCGACAGCGCGATCACGCACACGTCGTCGTCGAGCACGCAGGCGAGGTGCGCCTTGAACCCCGGGCTCGAACCGCTCACGTGCACCGCGCGATGCCCGGCGACGTCGTCGCGATACCAGAACATGCCGACCTCGCGTTCCGGCCGGTCGAACCCGTACGCGGCGGCGAGGGTCTCCGGCCGCAGCAGCTTCACGAGCCCCTCGTGGAACGCGAGCAGGTCGCGCGCAGTCGAGTAGAGCGAGCCGTTGCCGGTCTTCGAGGTCCAGTCGAAGTACGCCGGCAGCTCGAAACCGGTCGCGCCCTTCGGCATGTAGCCGACCGCGAGGCGATCGACGATCGCCTTCGCATCGTCGGGATGCCCGCTCGAGGTCATGCCGAGCGGCTTGAAGATGTTCGTCGCGAGGAACGCGCCGTACGACGTCTTCGACACCTTCTCGATGATCAGCGCGAGCAGGTGATAGTTCGAGTTGGAGTAGTCGTACGACTTCCCGGGCTCGCCCGCGAGCGGCAGCTTCGCGAGGCGATCGACCAGCGACCGCGGCGTCTGCGGAAATTTGGACCACTGCCCGTAGTCGGGCTCCGAGCTCGCGTCGCCGAGCCCGGAATAGTGGGTGAGAACCTCCTCCAGCGTGATCTTGTCGCCGTTGGGAAAGTCCGGCACGTACTTCGAGACGGGATCGCCGATCGAGAGCTGACCCCGATCGGCGAGCAGCAGAATCGCCGCCGCGGTGATCGGCTTCGACACCGACGCGATGTGAAACTTCGTCGACGGCGTGTTCGCCACGCCGAACGCGCGATCCGCCAGTCCGAACGCCTGCTCGTAGACGACCTCGTGCCCTTTGGACACCAGCACCACGCCGCTGAACAGACCGGCGTCGGCATACGCGCGCACGCGCGCGCCGATCCGCGCGACATCCACCGCGGGCGCACCCAGCAGCATCGCGATCGCCACGCAGAGCTGCATGCCCAGCGGGTACGAACGACGGCCGCGCACATTTCACGGCCGTCCACAGGACTGATAACAGGCGCTTCAGGAAGCGGAGGGTGAGCATGAGCGCATGGACCGAAGGCCGCTTCCCCGCGCGCGACGACGCGGTCGAGTGCGAGACGTTCTGGGGCGACATCGCTTTCGCCGCGCGCTGAAACACCGTTTTCGTGCGATTCCTGCCCACAAAACCCGGTAGACTCTCGGTCGTGTATCCGGTCGAAGAGCTCGACGAAGTCGTCGATGCGACGCTCCCGCTCTGGGAGCGGCTTCGCGGCGGACGGCTGCTGATCACGGGCGCGACCGGATTTTTCGGCTCGTGGCTGGTGCAGACGTTTGCGCGGGCGAATGCGAGGCTCTCGCTCGATGCTCGCGTCGTCGCGGTCGCACGTCGCCCGGGGACGCTTCGCGGGCTCGATCCCGCCGTCGAGCCGTTCGAGGCCGACGTGCGCGGGCCGCGCCTGCCGGAAGGGCCGTTTTCCCACGTCATCCATGCCGCCACGGCCGCGTCGGCGCAGTTGAACGATCAGCAGCCGCTCGAGATGGCGAGCGTCATCGTCGACGGCACCCGCCGCATCCTCGAGATCGCGAACGGCGCGCGATTTCTGTTCGTCAGCTCCGGCGCCGTCTACGGCCCACAGACGGTCCCGCAGGTCGCCGAGGATCACCAGGGCGGCCCCGATCCGTTGAACCCGCGCAACGCCTACGCCGAGGCGAAGCGGCTCGCCGAGCTCTGGTCGGTCTCGACGATGCCAACCGTCGTCGCGCGCGCGTTCGCGTTCGTCGGACCGGGCCTGCCGCTCGACGTCCATTTCGCGATCGGCAACTTCATCGCCGACGGCCTGGCCAAACGGCCGATCATCGTCAAGGGCGACGGGTCGACCGTTCGCTCGTATCTCTACGCGTCGGACCTCGCGATCTGGCTCTGGACGCTTCTCTTCGACGGCCGCCCCGGCCGGGCCTATAACGTCGGTTCCGAAGAAGCCGTGTCGATCCGGGAACTTGCGCACGCGGTCGGGGCGCACTTCGCGGTGCCGGTCGAAATCCGCGGGACCCCGGTCCCCGGCAAACCCGTCGATCGCTACGTCCCCTCGACCCGGCGGGCGCGCGAAGAGCTCGGCCTTGCCCAGCGCGTCCCGCTCCGCGAAGCCATCCGGCGCACCGCACGGTGGCACGAGGTCAACCGGAGATGAAGAAGCTGATCAGCGTCGTCACGCCCTGCTACAACGAAGAGGGCAACGTCCGCGAGCTCTACGACCGCATCAAGGCCGTCTTCGAGAAGCTCGCCGACAAGTACCGCTACGAGCAGATCTTCATCGACAACGCCTCGAAGGACGGCACTGTCGCCGAGCTGCGCAAGCTCGCTGCCGCCGACCCGAACGTGAAGGTGATCCTCAACGTCCGCAACTTCGGGCAGGTCCGCTCGCCGGCCCACGCGCTGATGCAGGCGCACGGCGACGCGGTGATCGGCATGGCCTCCGATCTCCAGGACCCTCCCGAGCTGATCCCGCAGTTCCTCGCCCGATGGGAAGAGGGCTACAAGGTCGCGCTCGGCGTGCGCGCCTCGACCGAAGAGTCGTGGCCGATGGCCTCGATCCGCGGGCTCTACTACCGCCTGCTGGCGCGGGTGTCCGACGTCGAGACGGTGCATTTCGCCACTGGTTTCGGGCTCTTCGACCGCGAGGTGATGGACCACTTCCGGGCCATGAACGACCCGTACCCGTACTTCCGCGGCATCCTCTCCGAGCTCGGCTATCCGATCGCGCGCATTCCGTACGACCAGCCGCTGCGCAAGCGCGGGCTGACCAGCAACAACTTCTACACGCTCTTCGACCTCGCCATGCTCGGCATCACCACGCATTCCAAGGTGCCGCTGCGGCTCGCGACCCTCGGCGGGTTCGCGCTGTCGGCGATGAGCCTCTTCGTGGCTTTCGCCTACCTCGTCGCCAAGCTGCTCTTCTGGAGCCAGTTCCAGCTCGGCGTCGCGCCGCTCCTGATCGGCATTTTCGCCACCTTCTCGGTGCAGCTCTTCTTCCTCGGCCTGCTCGGCGAGTACATCGGGGCGGTGCACACGCAGCTCGCGCGGCGGCCGCTGGTGATCGAGAAAGAGCGGATCAACTTCGAGGAGGCTCCGGTGACGCGGCTCGCGTCGGGGAGCGAGATGAAGCAATGACCGGCCCGCGGGAAGAGCTCGAGCAGCTCCTGTCCGAACCGGTGGCCTCGGCACGGGTCCGCGCCGCGACCGCGTTCGACGAGATCGCGGGGGACCGGCCGATCGTGCTCTTCGGCGCCGGCGGCCTCGGCAAGCGGACTGCGCGCGGCCTGGCGGCCCTCGGCCGGCCGGCGATCGCGTTCGCCGACAACGCCGAAAAGCTCGCCGGGACACAGGTCGAGGGAATTCCCGTGTATTCCTCGGTAGATGCGGTCGCGCGTTTCGGCAAGGACGCCGTCTTCGTGGTGGCCGTCTGGCGCAGTCCAGCCACCGAGCGGATGTCGGAGCGCATCGGCCGGCTGCGATCGCTCGGCGCGCAACGGGTGACGAGCTTCGCGACCCTGGGCTGGAGCTATCCCGACCGGTTCCTGCCCTACTACGCGATCGATCTGCCGCACCGCGTGCTCGAGGCCCGCGACGACGTGGTCCGCGCCTTCGACCTGCTCGCCGACGAGCGGTCGCGGCGCGAGTACGTCGCCCACTTGAGGCTCCGGCTGCTGCTCGACTTCGATCGGCTGTCCGAGCCGGAGACCGAGCCGGAATACTTCGCCCCCGATCTGTACCCGCTCTCGGACGACGAACGCTTCGTCGACTGCGGCGCCTTTGACGGCGACACCGTGCGCAGTTTCCTGAAGCTCCTGCCGCGCTTCGCGGGGCGGGTCCATGCGTTCGAGCCGGATCCCGACAGCTTCAGACGGCTGGAACGATGGCGCGACGGCCTGCCGGCGCCTCTGCGCGAGCGCATCGACGTCAGCCGGGCCGGTGTCGGCGCGAAGAGCGGGCGCGTGTCGTTCAACGAGGGCGGCGGAACAGGATCTTCGATCGGCGCCGGCGGGGGCGAAATCGAGATCGTCCCGCTCGACGAAGCCGTCGCCTCGATGCGGCCGACGCTGATCAAGGTCGACACCGAGGGCTACGAGCCGGAGGTGCTCGACGGCGCCCGCAGGACGATCTCGACGCTCGCGCCGAAGCTCGCCCTTTGCGTCTACCATCGCCAGGACCACCCCTGGCGCATCCCGCTGATGACCCACGCGCTCCACGGCAGCTACCGGTTCACGCTGCGCAGCTACTGCCTCGACGGCTGGGATCTCGTCCTCTACGCCGTCCCGGAGAAATCATGATCCGCGTCTCGGATTACATCGCGCAGACCCTCGTCGAACACGGCATCCGCCACGTCTTCCTCGTCACCGGGGGCGGGGCGATGCACCTGAACGACGCGTTCGGCCGCTGCAAGGGGATGAGCTACGTCGCCTGCCACCACGAGCAGGCCTGCGCCATCGCCGCCGAAGGGTACTCGCGGGTCTCGGGCCGGATCGCCGCGGTGAACGTCACCACCGGCCCCGGCGGCACCAACGCCATCACCGGTGTCTGGGGCGCGTACGTCGACTCGGTCCCGATGGTGGTCGTCTCCGGCCAGGTGAAGTTCGAGACCGTCCTGCGCAGCACCGATCTCCCGCTGCGCCAGCTCGGCGACCAGGAGATCGACATCTCCCGGATGGTCTCGACCTGCACCAAGTACGCGGTGATGGTGACCGATCCGAAGGCGATCCGGTACGAGCTCGAGCGCGCCTTGTTCCTCGCCGGCTCGGGCCGGCCGGGGCCGGTGTGGCTCGACATCCCGATGAACGTGCAGGGCGCGCTGGTCGATCCGGCGGCGCTGAAAGGCTACGACCAGGCGCAGGACGCCCCGCTCGAGACACCGCCCGACCCCGCCGAAAAGGCGCGCGAGGTCCTCGACCGGCTTCGTCGGGCGGAGCGGCCGGTGATCCTCGTCGGCCAGGGCATTCGGGCGGCCAAGGCGCACGAACGGTTCCTCCGCTTCGCCGCGCGGACCGGCATTCCGATCGCCGTCAGCTTCAACGCGCTGGACGTTGTGTGGGACGATCACCCACTCTTCGTCGGCCGCCAGGGGACGATCGGCGATCGAGCCGGGAACTTCGCGGTCCAGAACAGCGATCTGCTGCTCGTCCTCGGCGCCCGCCTCCACATCCGGCAGGTCTCGTACAACTGGCAGTCGTTCGCGCGCGCGGCGTTCAGGATCATGGTCGACGTCGACGCCGCGGAGATGAAGAAACCGACGCTTGCGATCGACATGCCGGTCCACGCCGATCTGCGCGCGTTCCTCGACCGGGCGCTCGAGCGGCCCTATCCCGGTCCGAGCGAGCAGCAGCGGAAGTGGCTCTCGTGGTGCATGGAGCGCCGGAAGAAATATCCGGTCGTGCTGCCGGAATACTGGAAGCGGACCGACTCGGTGAACCCCTATTGCTTCATGGACGCGCTCTTCGCGGCGCTGCCGCCGGAATCGACGGTCGTCTCCGGCGACGGCACCGCTTCCGTCGTGTCCTTCCAGGCCGCCGCCTTGAAACGCGGTTCGCGGCTGTTCCACAACAGCGGCTCGGCCCCGATGGGGTTCGATCTTCCCGCCGCGGTCGGCGCCGCGATCGCCTCGGGAAAGCCGGTGATCTGCCTCGCAGGCGACGGCTCGATCCAGCTCAACCTGCAGGAATTACAGACAATCGTGACCCACGAGCTGCCGGTCAAGATCTTCGTCCTCAACAACCGCGGCTACCACTCGATCCGGCAGACGCAGCAGAACTACTTCCCCGACAACGTCGTCGGCTGCGGCACCGAGAGCGGTCTCGGCTTTCCCGACATGGAAAAGCTCGCCGCCGCCTACGGCTACCCGTACGCGCGCGCGACCAACCACTCCGACATGCGCGGCGCGATCGACAAGACGCTCGCCAGCGAGGGCCGCGCGATCTGCGAAGTGATGCTCGACCTCGAACAGGTCTTCGCGCCCAAGCTGTCTTCGCGGCGGCTCGACGACGGCCGGATGATCTCGTCGCCGCTCGAGGATCTCGCCCCGTTCCTGCCGCGCGAAGAGCTGCGGCAGAACATGCTGATCCCGCTGGTCGAGGACTAGAGACCGCGGTTGTAGATCGCGGCCTTCAGCGACTCGTTGCCGGAGTACGGCGAGTCGATCATGTCGATCAGGATCGGCGCGTCCTTCTTGGCCGGCTTGAGCAGCACCTCGCCGGACATGATCTCCCGGCACGAGACCTGACCCTTCTGCAGCGGCACCGCGAGGTACACGTCCTCGGTCAGGTCCTCGTGCTGCAGGACGTGGCCGGCCGGAAGATCGCGCTTCGCGTACACGCCGCGGACGAGCGCGTCGAGATACTTGGTCTCTCGATCCTGCGGGATCCGCTTGGTCGTGCCGCTCCCCCCGCACATCGCTCGAGCCTTGTGCCAGGCCTTGAACCACTCGTCGGCCTGGTGCGGCAGCGTGCAGTACGGCGAGACCTTCACGTTCTCGTACTCGATGTCGATGTGACGCTCGAACGTCCGCGCGCCCTTGGCGTACGCCATCATCACCGACGAGTGCCAGTCGTGGTACTCGTGCGTCGAAAAGCCGATCACGTGGTTCGGATAGCGGTGGACGAGGAAGTCGATCTGGTTCAGCTCGATCTCGTTGTCCTCGGACGGGTAGAGCGAGACGCAGTGGTTGATCGCCAGCGGGATGTTCCGGTTTTCGAAGAACGTCACCAGGTCGTCGAGATCCTTCAGCGAGCTGCCGCCGGTGGAGACGATCACCGGCTTGCGCGTCTTCGCCATCTTCTCGATCAGCGGCCAGTCGTTGAGGTCCGAGCTCGCGAGCTTGAGGATCTGGATGCCGAGCTCGACGCAGAGGTCGACCGAAGCCTCGTCGAACGCGGTGGCCATCGGGATGCAGCCGCCCTGCCGGATGGCGTTGATCATCGCCAGGTACGCATCCTTTGGCAGGTGCGTGTCGACCGTCTTCTTGATGTAGCGGATGTCGCTGCGGTCCCGGAAATCCTTGTGGACGAAGCTCTCCACGTCCCGGAACTGGAGCTTGATCGCCGCCCGCACGTTGTTGAAACGCACGATCCGGGAGTAGTCGGTGATGATCTTGAGGCCCCGCTCGAGCTTGCCGAGGTGGTTGTTCGCCAGCTCCAGCACGAACAGGTCTTCGAAGATGTCGCGGTTCATGCCTTCTCCTTCACTCGCGTTTTTGCCGCGAAATCGCCGTCCCGGTCAAGGAATTCGATCGAGCACCCCGAGCAGCGCCGGGACCTCGTGGACCACCGCATCCGGCCGGGCGGCCACGAGGGCCTGCTCGTCGCAGTAGCCCCAGGTGACGGCCACGACGCGCAGGCCGCTGGCCCGGCCGGCGGCAATGTCGCCCGTCGTGTCTCCCACCACCACCGCCCCGTCGGCCGCGCTTCCCGCCAACCATCGCACCATCTCCGCCTTCGACGCAGGGCGCGTGCCGTCCTCGGGCCAAACCCCGTCGCTGCACGCGATTTTATCGAACGAACGGGGAAACCAACGCGCCGCAATCGCGAGCGTGGGAAGCAGGCGCTTGTTCGTCGCCAGGCAGAGGCGCCGGCCTTGGGCGCGGAGGGTTTCGACGACGCCGTGGATGCCGGGGTAGGGGAGGGTGCGCGAGAAGTCGCTCGCGTCGTACCTCTCGCGAAAAGCGTCGAAGACCGCGCGCTGCTCGCCGCGGCCGAGCGCGGGATCGAGGTTGGCGATCATCTGCGCCAGCGGCGGACCGATCCGCACGCGTTCGGCCGGGAAAGGCAGTTCCGGCAGCACCGCCTGCCACGCCTGCGCCATCGCCGCGGCGATCTCGCCGGCGGAATCGACGAGCGTCCCGTCGAGGTCGAAAATCACCATTTTCGGCGGCATCGCGAGGTGTATTCTGCCGATCGACGCTCTGAGTCAAATCCATGTACTTCGTCGATCGCTGCGTCGTCTGCGATTCGGGAACGCTCGCCCGCTGGCCCGCGGTGACCTCGCCGTTCGTCGCCGAGATCGCGCAGTGGCCGGCTCCGGTTCGTTGCTGCCTCGCCGAGTGCGCGACCTGCGGCCACCGCTTCTTCGACCTGCGGCTCGACGACGCCGAGATGGGCAAGCTCTACGGCCGCTACCGCGGAGACGACTACTTCGCCACCCGCCACCGCTGGGAGCCGTGGTACACGCGCGCGGTCAACGACGGCATCGGCCACGATCCGGCCGAGATCGCGCTGCGCCGCGGGTACGTCCTCGATTTTTTGCGCAAGCACCTCCCGCCGAAGGTCTTCTCCGGCGCGGTCCTCGATTACGGCGGCGACAAGGGCCAGTTCATCCCGCCCGAGCTCGGCGCCGAAAAATACGTCTACGAGGTCTCCGACCAGCCGCCGGCCGAGGGCGTCGCGCGCCTCACCGACAAGGAGTCGCTGCAGCGCGGATTCGACCTGGTGATGCTCTGCCACGTCCTCGAGCACATGTCGGAGCCGTACAAGTTCCTCCGTGAGCTGAACGTCAGGGCGGGCTGGATGTACGCCGAGGTACCCCTCGAACGGCCGCGCCTGCTCAAGCTGCACGCCGACGGCGCCTCGCGCGGCGCACCGGCGGCCTGGATCCCGCGCGCCCGCCCGCTCTGGCTCGGCCTCGACTTCTACTCGACGATCTTTCGGGTAAAGCTCGGCCTCTTGCCGCCGCTCGCGCCGATCAAGCTGCACGAGCACCTGAACTTCTTCAGTCGCGCGTCGCTCCGGAAGCTCTTCGAGCGCGCCGGTTTTTCCGTCGAGGCCTGCGAGGAAGGCGCGGTCGCCGGCGCCTCGGGAATCAGCGGGGTGGTGAAGCTGCTGGCTCGGTCTTCCGCTTGAACGTGAAGTGGTTGTGGAGGAGCCAGCTCACGACGACCGACCCGCAGACCACGAGGATGTTCGCCAGCACCGGCTGGACGTGGAGGATCGAGACGCAGAAAGCGAGCCCGGCGAACTGCACGCCGACGAGAAACGCATAGGAAGCGCAGAAGCGAAGATACTCGCGGACCACGTTCCCCGGGGTGCGGAAGACGAACAGCTTGTACGCGACGTAAGCGCCGGTAATTGCGATGACATTCGCGATGATCGCGACCCAGATCCAGTGCAGCTCGATGGACCGCGTCAGGTGCCAGAGCGCGGTGAAGACTGCGATGCCGAACAGCGTGTTCCAGGCGCCGACGAGGAGGAACCGGATCTTCTGGCCCTCGGGGCCGGCGACGAATCGGAACAGCCTGCGCACCCATGTTTTCTAACAGATCACGGCACCCACACGGCGTCGAAATGCTCGGCCTTCCCGGCGAACTCCTCGATCGCGGCCCACGACTCCCAGGTCGTGATGGTGACGAATTCGACCTCCACTCGCTCGATCTCGAGCTGCTCGAGACGCGCCCCCGAAGTTCGAGTCCGGCAACGTCCTCTGCTACGAGCCGCGGCTGATCCGCGCGAGCAGTCGCTCTTCGCGAGGACACGTTCCTGATCACCGCCGCGGGCCACAGCAGGTCAGCCCCAGGCTGCCCTACAACGACTTGGAATTACCCAAGAAACTGTACAACCGCGCGTCAGGTAGCATGTTCGGCGCACCGCTCGGTCCACGGGCGCTCGTCGAGGACTGCCGCCGGGATGGCCTCGCCACACACCGCGCAGCGACCGAATCTTCCCGTGTCCGCGCGCTTGATGCCGCGGTCGATCAGATCGAGAAACCGCCTCAGCCGCAGCTCCTTGTCGCTGGTGCCGAATTCGGGGATCCCGGCGTCGAGATCGACGTCCTTTCCGGACATGAGATCTTCGAGCTGCTTCGCGATCTCGCCGCCCTTGGCGAGGAGCCGCCGCTTCCATTCGCGCACTTTGGGGTCGTCGGCCATGCGCACAAGGTGTACACCGGGTCGCCCATGTTCCGCTCGTGGTTTGCGACCTGTCCGCGCGGCGTCGAGCCCGCGCTCGAGGGCGAGCTGCGTGCGCTCGGCGCGAAAGGCGTGCGGCCGGGCCAGGGCGTCGTCCGCTTCACCGGCGAGCGGGAGATCGCTCTGCGCGCCTGCCTCGATCTGCGGACCGCGCTGCGGGTGCTGGAGCCGGTGGGCGAGTTCGCCGCGGTCACCGCCGACGAGCTGTACGCGGGCGCGCTGAAGCTGCCGTGGCGAGACCTGGTGGCGAAAGGGCAGACGATCGCGGTCGCCGCGAGCGGGCGCGCCGAAGGTCTCACCAACACGCATTTCGTCGAGCAGCGGATGAAGGACGCCGTCGTCGACGCGCTCCGCGATCGCCACGGCTTTCGGCCCGACGTCGATCCGCGCGCGCCCGACGTGCTGATCGTCGTCCACCTCGCCGGCGGGAAGTGCAGCGTCTCGATCGATCTCGCCGGCGAGCTGCTCTCGAACCGGGGGTACCGGGTCCGGACGGTCGAAGCGCCGCTGCGCGAGGCGCTCGCCGCTGCGGTCGTCCTCGTTTCCGGTTGGGACGGAACGACGCCTGCGCGCGATCCGGTCTGCGGCTCGGGCACGCTGGCGATCGAGGCCGCGCTCTTTGCCGCGCGCAAGGCGCCGAACCAGGAGCGCCGGCTCGCCGCGGAACGATCCGAAGGCGACGCGCGGATCGTGAAGCGACTGCGCGAGGAGCTCGCCGCGCGCGTCGTCGCGCCGCCTGCGGTGTTGGCCTCCGATCGCGACCCGGACGCGGTCGAAGCGACTCGCGTCAACGCCCGCGCCGCCGGCGTGCAGCTGCGTGTCGAGCAGGCCGATGCGCGCGAAATCGGGCCCCTCGACCCGCCCGGCCAGCTGTTCCTGAACGTCCCGTACGGCGAGCGTCTCGAGATCGGCGGGCGCAAGCAGCTCAAGACGTTCTACCACCAGCTCGGCGCGGCGCTGCGTCGGCTCAGCGGCCACCGCGCCGCGATCCTGAGTGGAAACGAAGACTTCGAGAGCGCGTTCGGCGTGCGCCCGAGAGGGCCGAAACGCGTCCTCTGGAACGGCCCGCTGCGGTGTACGCTCTACACCTACGTCTTTTGACCGGCAGCTACTTCTTGTCGAAGTCCTCGCCGGTCAGGTCGTTGCGGAGCTCGCCGGCGGAGTGAGCACGGCCGGCCTTCTCGGCCTTCTCGTACTCGTCCTTCGAGCCTTCGACCTCGCGCTCGGCCTCAAGGCCGGTCTGCAGCGTGTCGGTCCGCTTCGCGAAATCGGTCGCCGCCTCGCGGTACTTCTTGTCCGCCGTCTTGCTGCCTTCGCCCTCGTTTTTCTCGTTGTCCATGCGCGAAAGCTGGCGACTGGCCCGGAAAAAGCGAAGGGCCGACAATGTCGTCGGCCCTTTCGACTGGTGCTGGTGCCCAGGAGAGGATTCGAACCTCCACGGTTTTACCCGCCAGCCCCTCAAGCTGGTGTGTCTGCCAGTTCCACCACCTGGGCCCTTAAAGGACTTGGGGACATGCACTCCTGCGTGTCCCCAACTCATTTTTCCGCGCGGCTTCTAGCACCGCCGCGCGGTTGATTCAAGGCTACCTCTTCGGCTTGGTCGAGGGCGCCGCGGGACCCTTCGTCGCCGGGCTTGCGGGAGTCGCCGGAGTCTGGTTCCCGGTGGGCGTCGCAGACCCCTGGGCCGGCACGGCGGCGCCGCCGGTCACCGGCGCCGGCGCGGTCTGGCCGGTCGGGAGCGCGGGCTGCGGATTGTCGGTCTTCTTGGTCGAGTCCTGCGCCGCCAGGTTCCGCCGCGCGCGCAGAACCGAGTCGCTGTGCGACGACCGCCACGCCAGCGTCAGCGAGGTGACCATGAAGATGATCGCGCAGACGGTCGTGACCTTGGACAAAAACGTCACCGATCCACGCCCCCCGAAGACCGTGTTCGACGACCCGCCGCCGCCGGCGAAAGCGGCCATCGCGTCGCCCTTTCCCGGCTGGAGCAGGATCACGAAAATCAGGAAGATGCTGACGACGACGTGGAGGATGACGACGAACGTGAACATGGGGCAGCGCGCATAACACGGTCGAGGAGGGCGGGCAAGCCCCGTTCCCTCGGCCGCTCGCTTATGGTAAACTGCATCGAGCGAGAGGAGTCCGCATGCCCGCCGCCGCACGCCTCGGAGACAACGCCCAGATCGACGCCGACGCGCACGGTTGTCCGGCCTGTCCCCATCCCGGCGTCGGCCCGATCACGGTCGGCTCGCCGGACGTCTTCACCAACGGGAAGCCGCAGGCGCGCCAGGACGACATCGGCATCCACGCCATCTGCTGCGGGCCCAACAACTACCAGATCAACAAGGGGTCGCCGACGGTCTACGTCAACGGCAAGCCCGCCGCGCGCCTGCAGGACAAGACCAAGCACTGCGGCGGGAACGGGCAGATCATCGCCGGCTCGCCCGACGTGCTGCTCGACGACGGCGCCGACGCGGAAGGCCTCGGCAGCTACGTCATCAACGCGCTCAAGATCCTGGTCCAGCAGGCCGCGCAGGGAAAGCAGGCCCAGGCCAAGAAGGGGTCCGACTCGCACGGCGGCGGCGGCCCGGCGCAGGGCGGCGGCTCGGACGTCTCCAAGGACGCCAAGGACGAGAAGAAGGCCGGCTCGATCTCGAGCGCGAAGTGGAGCGTGCAGCGCGCGGCGAACGGGCAGGAAGTCGAGATCCAGATCGAGTGCAAGGACCCGAAGGGCAGCCTGACGATCGAGATCTGGGCGACCAGCGCCGATCCGTCGCAGGACAAGAAGGTGAAGAGCGAGACGGCGAGCGCGAGCGCGAGCGTGAAGAAGAAGGTGAAGCTCGACATCCCCGCCGACGCGGCCGGCACCAACGAGTCGCACTTTTACTTCGTGGTGAAGGACGGGCAGGGCGGGGAGAAGAAGTCGGATCCGATCTTCGTCGACCGCGCTCCGTTCAAGTTCTCTATTTGATGGGCTTATCGCTGCGCTCGCCCAGGGTGCAGTCATGGACGCGTTTTCGATCCGGCGCCTGCGGCGCCTCCACAAGGGGGAGCTCGCTCCCCCCTTGACCCCCCAACTGCAAGATGCTTGGTAAGCATCGCAGATGGCCTCTGCATTGGAACTGCCGCCGATCAGCACGTCGATCCTCGCCGACGTCGAACAGGCGGCGGTCAATTTCGGCGTCACCAGGGATCAGATGACCGAGGCGGCGGCGCGGGCTGCGGCGGCGCTCTCCCGCAAGATGCTCGACAACCAGATCGGCGGCGCCAACGTCGTCGCGCTCTGCGGCAACGGCGTGAAGGGCTGCGTCGCGCTGCACACGCTGCGCATCCTCCACGGCTTCGGCGCCGACTGCAGCGCGGTGCTCACCGGCAGCGAGGCCGAGATGCGGCCGGAGACCGTGAGCGCCGCGACGGTGCTCGAAGCGCTCCGGCTGCCGCTGTTGCAGCCGCGTTCGCCGGCCGTTCGCGGCGCGGTCGCCGATGCCGATCTCGTCATCGACGGACTCGTCGGGGTCGGTCTCGACGGCGCCCCCCGCGAGCCGCTCGCGGCCCTGATCCGGCTCGCCAACGAAGTCCGCGCCGACGTGCTCTCCCTCGAATGCCCGAGCGGCCTCGAGCCGGACACGGGCGAGCCCCTCGCCCCGACCCTGAAAGCGCGGACCACGCTCGCCCTCGGCCTCCCCGCCGCCGGCCTGTTCGGGTCGCTGGCGTGGCAGTACACCGGCGAGCTGTGGCTCTGCGACATCGGCTACCCGCCGGAAGCGCTCGACGAATCCGACCTCGAAGGCGACGAGCTGTTCGAGACCAACGAGATGGTGAGGCTGCGCTAGTTGATTCGTCCGCACCAGTAAGTCCAGGAAATTGCGCGGCCTTTTTGGGAGGCCGGCCCTTCAGGGCCGGCCTCCAGAAGGGTCTATCAGCAGGGTCCGACAATTCGGCGGACGGAACTGGCCGGCGGTTTAACGGCGCCTTGCGGTCAGGCGCGCGCGATCTGGTCCAGCAACGGCGCGAGAGAGCGGGCCTTTTGCTGCAGGACGTATTGGGTGCGCGGAGGAAAGCCGTCCAGAACCCGCCGGTCGACGAGAGCGGAGGCGACCAGATCCTTGAGCGCCATCGAAAGTGCGCGTGGCGTGGCGCCCGGAAGCGACGCCTTGAGCTCGCCGAACCGCTGCGGCTTGCGGCCGAGCGCGTGCAGGATCGGCAGCGCCCATTTCCGCTGGTTGGCGAGCTTGCCGCCGAGCGCCGAGAGGAGCGCTTCGCCTCGCTCCGCCACCTTCTCGCCCTTGCGCGTCAGCGCGTAGTCGGCCTCGACCCCTTCGACCAATCCCTGCGACGAGAGCGCCGCGAGCGTGTCGGTCAGCGTCTGCCGCGAGACCTTGAGCCGCCGGGCGAGCGCCGCGTATCGCCTGTCCGGCCCGCGGAGGAGCTCGACCAGCACCGGAAGCGACCACTGGTGATGAAAAAGCCGAACCAGGTCGGACATGTGTGCAACTTAGTATACAAAGGCACACCCGTCCATTCCTGGGACGGCCAGTCCCTTTGGCGCACACGGCGGGCCCCGTCTCCCTCGGGAATGACTTGGCATGAAGTTCGCTCTAGAGGCTGCTCGAAAGGAGCAAGCCCATGAAGCGAATCATCGACTGGACGTTCCCGGCAGCCGTGCTCTTCGCGTGGACGCTCGCGACCGCCTATACGCTGGGTCTCGCGCTGGTCTGATCACATCTCGATCAGACCCTTGCGCAGGCCCTCCGTGACCGCTTCCACGCGGTTGGTGACCTCGAGCTTCTCGTAGATGTGCTCGAGGTGGGTGCGCACCGTCGCGCGGGACAGCGTCAGGACTTGCGCCGCCTCGTTGTTCGACAAGCCCTTCGCGATCAGCCGCAGGATCTCGATCTCGCGCTCCGTCAGCGGACGCGTCGGCGGCTCCTCGCGATTTCCCGGCGGCAGCGGCGGCTTGTAGGGCGCGGCGGGCGCGCCTTCCTCGGGAACGTGGAAGTACTTGAGGAGCCGCCGGGCGAGGTTCGGCTGGATCACGCTGCCGCCCGCCTTCACTTCCTTGATCGCGTCGATCACTTTTTCGGAGGGCGCGCCCTTCAAGAGATACCCGCTGGCGCCGGCCTTGACCGCGTCGAGCACCTTCTCTTCCTCGTCGAAGATGGTGAACACCAGCACCTCGACCGCCGGCCAGCGCTTCTTCACCTCCCGCGTGACCTCGATGCCGGTCATCCGCGGCAAGCCCAAATCCTGAAGGATCACGTCGGGTTGCTTCTTCTCGAGCAGCTCGAGCGCGGCTTCGCCGGAGAGCGCGGTCCCGATCACCTCGAGGTCGGGCGACTCGGCGAGGATCTTGAGCTGGTTCTTGAGAATCTGCGGCTGGTCCTCGACCACCACCACCTTGATCTTGCTCACGAGGCGAGCTCCTCTCCGGCATGAACGGTCAACTCGATGCACGTCCCCTTGCCGGGTTCGGACGTCATCCGGATCTGTCCCGCGACCTTGTTGGCGCGCTCGCGCATATTGGCGAGGCCGTAGTGGCCGTCGCGGCTGAGCACGAGCGGGTCGGTCGGAAGGGAAAAGCCCTTGCCGCGGTCTTTCACGTTGAGCTTCGCGGAGCCGGGCGTGAACGTCAGCGTGACGTCGACGACGGTGCCCTTGCCGCAGTGCTTGGAGGTGTTGGTGATCGACTCCTGCAGCACCCGGAAGAGCGCGAGCGCGCTCTCCGGGCCGACCTGCCGCTCGCGGCCGACCCGCGCGAAGCGAACGTCGAGCCGATGCCGTCCCGAGGCGAGCTTGCAGTAGTCGGAGAGGGTCGCGACCAGGTCGAAATCCTCTTTCATCATCCGCAAGCTTCGCCGCAGCTCGTCCATCGACTCCTCGGCGGCGCCGTGGAGATCCGAGATCTCCTTGCGGATCGTCGGCAGGATCGCGGCGCGGGCCTCGTTGTTGCCCTGCAGGCGCGAGCGCACTTCCGAGCCGTCGATCATGTTGAGCAGGTACTCGCTCTGGATCACGACCGACGAGAGCACGCCGCCGAGGCCGTCGTGGATCTCGCGCGCCAGGCGATTGCGCTCTTCGACGATGGCCATCTCGCGCACCGTCCGGGAGAGCTTGTTCAGCTCGCGGTGCTTCATCCGGTCGCGCTCGTTCAGGTAGACCATCACGTAGACGAGGATGCAGTTGATCGCCGAGTACCAGAGGAGGATGAAGATATCGATCTGGACCATCGCGTGGCCGCCGAGGAGCTGATCGAGCTTGGCGACGACAGGGAAGGTCAACAGCGGCGGAACGACGGCGAGCGGCGTCGGAAACAGCACCACGAACAGCGTCGTGAACAGAAGCTGCGCGGCGAGCAGCGGGCTGCGCAGGCCGCCGGTCATGCTCACCAGCCACACCAAAACGGCGAGATCGGCGCAGAGGGTCGCGAACGTCAGCTGCCGCCCGATCCGTTTCTTCGGTAAAAACACGTAGTTGGCCGCGCTGTACGCCACCATCACCAGATAGATCGCGTACGCTCCGGGACCGCCGACGCCGAACGCCTGCGACCACGCGGGCACGCCGATCACCGCCAGGCCGAGGACGAGGAACGCGAGCCGCGCGTAGAACAGCGCGCGGGCGCGAGTGAGGAACCGGTCCTCGCTGAACGCGCCCTTGGTGTCGCTCTTTTCGGCCGGAGCCGAGAACAGCCCGCCCGGCCGCGGCGGGCTCCCGAGGACTCCGGCAGACGTCTCGCTCACGAGCGGGACGATAGCAGCGGGGGCAGAGCGGGAGCAAACCCGCGCGGCTACGGGCGGAACAGGCCGATCGCGCAGCTCGCCCGGGTGTGGTTGCCGCTGAATCCCCAGATCCGCGTGTCGATCCCATCGCCGGAGGTAGCGTCCGACGTGAGCAGGGCCGAGTAGGCGCGTCCCGGCTTGAGATATCCCGCCGGCACGACGAACGAGGTGCCGGAGTAGACCGTCGCCGTCACGCTGAAGATGTCGCCGTTCTGCAGCGGCGAGTCGGCGCCGTCGATGCGCGCGATGGTCGAGGTCGGCTTGCCGATCGCCGGCGCGGACCACGCGATCGTCGGTTGCAGTCCGACGCCCGAGCGCGGCGTGAAGGCGTCCTTCCCGGCGATCGTCGGCGCGGTCGGGGGCGAGAGCACCGGGACCCACGACGCGGGTGCGCCACGCATCGACATCGAGGAATAGTAATCGGGGTACGTGTCGACGGTCTTCGAGGCGTCGTCCGGGTCGTGCAGCGTCGCCAGCCACTCGTACCAGAAGCCGGCGTTTTCGACCCAGGTCGTGTCGAGGAAGTGGCCGCCGTACGCCAGCGAGCCGAAGTCCGCATCCGCCGAGAGGGCGTCAGGCGAGAGCACGCCGAGGCGGACGGGGAAGCCGTTCAGCGGCCGATCGGGGAACCGGTCCGAATGGGCGATTCCGCGGACCTCGAGGTAGCTCGCATCCGCAGTCGCCGCCGGGTTGACCGCGCTGCCGAGCGCCGCGAACTGACCGAGCTTCAGGTCGGCGCGCAGCTGCGCCTGCGGCGCGGTCTGCAACGCGGCGGTGATGGCTCCGCCGCCGTCGCCGATGGTGAGGCCGAGGCTCGCGTACCGGACGATGCTGGAGCGCGCCGCAGACGGCGTTCCGCCGCTGCTGCCGGCGGTCTGGAAGAGCCAGGTCATGTCGCCCCTGGACGCGTCGGGAAGCCGGTCGCCCCAGAGGAAAGAGCCGGAGACGGGGACGGCGTTGTAGACCTCCGGATCGCGGCTCACGACGCGGACGTGGCTGGAGGAGGGCAGGACGTTTGTGAGGTTGACGGCGACGGCCGTCGTTCGCGACGGGTACGTCGCATCGGCGCGCGCTGCGACGAGCGACGAGAGGTCGGGCGTATTCGTAGTCTGTTCCACCAGCCACCGGTCGTAGCCGTCGACGCTGACGCCGTCGCTCCCCACTCGCTGGGCCGGCTGATCGATCTGCAAGAAGTAGTGGCCCTCCGGCACGCCGGCGACGGAGAAAGTGTAGTCGGGTCCGGTGCGGATGGGGATGGTCGTGTAACCCGCCGGCGATGGGAGGAGAATCGCGGTGACGAGAAACGGGTAGTCCGATGGCGGGCCGGGCAACATCGTGCGGCGCCCGTCGTCGGTTTCGAAGACGGTGGTGATCGCGCCGCTGATGGTCCGCGGCTGTGCCACCGCGCAGGCGCCGGCCTTGCACACCTTGCCGCTGCCGCACGAGGCATACTCGTCGAGGGCGTTGCCGCTGTCGGCACAGACGGGCGTACCCGTGCCGCACCGCTGTGTGCCGGTGTGGCAGGTGTTGCCGGGTGTGCAGGCCGCTCCGGTCGAGCAGGTCGCGCCCGCGAATCCGCTGGTCAACGAAGTGATCTCCGCGCTGGCGCCCCCGGTCGAGACCGCGTTCCATTGCGAAGGCGAACCGAGTTGCATCCAGTAGACCGACGCGTCGCCGGAGACCGGAAACGACACCGTCACCGGCTTGCCGAAGACGGTCCCCTCGGGCTCGAACCGGTAGATCGGGGTGAGCGCCCCGTCCGGCCGGCTTTCGTTCGTCTCCTCGATGGTGAAGAGCGTGGGCGAACCGATCGCGCCGGGCGGCAGCGTGACCGTGGGGCCGCCGGCGAGCGAGAACGTGCCGCCCGCGGAACCGACGGTGGCCGAGACGGTGCGCACGATCGAGGTCGGGTGGATTTCACCGCCGCAGGCGGCCAGGAAGACGATCAGCAACGCGGTCTTTTTCATGCGCGCGATGGTGCCGCACGCCGCGGGCGGGTGCGTTCAACGCCGCGCCAGGCTGGTGTACGATTGCGCCACTCCGGCAGTTGACCGACCCGATGCGCCCGGCCAAGGACCTCGACGAATTTCTCAGTGATCCCGCCGATCGCTACGTCAGCGGGCGGCGTTGGCTGGTGTTTGCAGCCGATCGCATCGGTGGGATGATCGTGTGGGACAACCCCTCGCCGGAGGATGCGGCCCACGTGGTCCGGTCGCTGCCCGCGAGCCTGAAGCGGGAGCCGCACGGATACCTCATCGACGCGCGGCGGATGTCGCAGCAGGTCGACCCGGCGTCGTTCACCACCGTGGTCGAGCAGGCGGGCCCGACGCTGCCGCAGTACGGGGGCCGCGTCACCCGCTGCGCGGTCGTCCTGCCGGCAGGGATGGGCGCCGCGGTCGTGATGGGGTTCTTCACCATCATCGGCGCGCCGTTCGAGGTCCGCTTCTTCGCCGATCCGATCGCGGCGCTCGAATATGCCGGTCAACCCGATCCGCGGTCGTTTCTCGCCACGCTCGACGCCCTCCAGGAAAAAGCCTCGGGCACCCCGGCGCTCCTCTTTCGCCTGCGTGCGCTGCTCGACGGCGATCCTGCCGGGGCGAGCGTGCAGGATGCAGCGCGGCAGCTTTCGCTCTCGACCCGATCGCTGCAGCGGCGGCTGATCGAGGCGCGGACGAGCTTCCGCGCCGAGCTTCTCGCGGCCCGGCTGCGCAAGGCGCAGCGGCTGCTGGTCGACAGCGACGAGAAGATCACCGCCATCGCCCTCGAGGTGGGTTGCGGATCCTCGCAGCACCTGAGCGCGCTGTTTCGCAAGATGACCGGCGAGACGCCGAGCGAATGGCGCGCCTCGCACCGGTTGAGCTAGTGGCGGCACGCGCCGGCGATGTCCGGATGTTTCGCGAAGACGTACGCCTCGCGGTCGGTGCGCTTGCCGGTCTTTTCGTCGAAGAGCGGCGTGCCGCCGGTGTACATCGTGTCCGGCGGGTCGCCGTATTGGTTCAGGCCACGTTTTTCGAGCTGTTGATCGAGGCAGGATTGAGGCCGAGCGTTTTCGCTCTGCCGCGGACAGGCCGTCAGCAGGAGGAAGATGATTGCCCTTCGAAGCACGGCTACTTATCCTGCCCGGCCGGCCTGCCGAATGCCACCCATGTCCAGAGCCGACGACATCCCCCGACGGCCGACGCCGCTTTTGCGGTGGGGACCGGCGTTGCTCAAGCTGGAGATGTTCCGGCCGAGCGGGTCGTGCGCCGGGCGCGCGGCCGAGGTCTGGGACTGGAGCGGCGCGGGCGCGCCCGTCATCGAGGCGAGTGGAAACGAGGCGATCGCGGCCGCGGCATGGGCCCGGTACCAGGGCGTCCGGATCGCGATCGTCCCTCGCGGCGTCTTCACGCACGAAATGCGCGAGACGCTGAAGTTGTGGGGCGTGCCGGTCGGACCGCAGCAGCGGGCGACGCTGCCAGGGCTCGATTCGGATGCCGCCGTGCCGCTCTTCGCCCGCTCGCTCGGGGCGGAATTGCTCGAGGACCTGAAGACGGCGCCCCCGCTGCTGGTCGCGCCCGCCGGCGATCGCGCCGCCCTGCTCGGAGCGCTCTCGGTCCTGCGCGAGAGATGGCCGGAGGTGCGCGGGGTCGCCCTGGTCGCGGCCGACGAGGAGCTGCCCGATCTGCCGCGGGAGGCCCTGTTGCCGCAGGAGGTCGAACGCGTTGCCGTGACGCGCGCGCAGGCGGCGCAGGCGCGGTCGGGGGTCGCGCGCGAGCTCGGGTTGCTCGCCGGTCATGCCGCGGCAGCCGCGGCGGTCTACGCGCACGAACACGGCGGCGTCGCGCTGGTGACCTCGCCCGGAGAGCGCGAGTTCAGCCTGGACCGCCCGCCATGAAGACCGCGGTGCTGCTGGGGGCGGGCGGGCTCGGTTGTCCGGCTGCGCTCGCGCTGCACGAGGAGGCGCGCGCGCGGGCTTTCGCGCTGCGGTTGGTGATCGTCGATCCCGACCGCGTCGACCGGTCGAATCT
>JAIVGS010000306.1 GCA_020201435.1 Myxococcales bacterium | reverse complement strand
GGCGAGTAGAAGGAACATGATCGCGAGCGTAGGGGGACGCTTCGCGTGCGGTCAAGCGGTCGCTTCGATCGGAAAGGGAACCTAAGGAACGGAACGGAACGGAACGTTCACGATGGGTGATGGGTGGGGGGTTGTGGGTGAGGGGTGAGGATGAGGGGCGTCACCCCTTCCCTTAGCCCCGACGCCTTTCCCTAACCCCTACTCCCAAAACCCTGAACGTTCCGTTCCTTCGGTTCCGTTCCCGCGCTTTTCTTGCTCTCAGTGCCAGTGACGGGCGACGATGGCGCCGTGGCGCAACTGCAAAGCCTGACCGGTTTCCTCACCGCGCTGGCCCTTTTCCTTTTGGTGGGCCTCCTCCGCCGCGCGCTGGGCCGGCGGCAGGTGAACCCCGCCGTCAAGCAGTTCTTCAACGAGCTCAGCGCGCCGCAGCGGCTGTTGTTCCTGTACCTGATCGCGAGGCTCGCGGAATTCTTCTTCGCCAACGCGTTCCACCCCGCCGTCGCGCACGGGGTCGAGACCGCGTCGCGGTTCTTCGGAATCATCGGCCTGCTGCGCCTCGCCGACTCGCTCGCGTTCGGTTTCATCCGCTGGCGCGGCCGGGTCGGGATGCCGCGGATCCTCCGATCGCTCGGCGTCTGGGCGATCACCTTCCTCTGCGCGGCGGTCCTCCTGCGGGTCGAGTACAAGCTCGATCTCTCGAGTCTTTTCGCGACCAGCGCGCTGCTCTCGGTGGTGCTCGGCTTCGCGCTGCAGGAGACGCTCGGCAACCTCTTCGCCGGCCTCACGTTGCACGCCGAGCAGCCGTTCGAAGCCGGCGAGTGGGTCACGTTCGGCAAGTACTGCGGCCGCGTGCTCGACGTCGGATGGCGGTCGACCCGCCTGATCACCGCCGACGAGGACGAGCTGCTGGTCCCCAACAGCCTGATCAGCCGCGAAGTCGTCGTCAACCACATGCGGCCGCACCTCACCGACGTGATCGAATTGATGATCACCGTCGACCTCGACGTCTCGCCGACGCGCGCCAAGGCGGTCCTGCTCGAGGCGGTCAAGTCCTGCCCGCTGGTGCTGGCGGTGCCCGGGCCGGTCGTGCAGCTGGCCTCGTTCACCAACGACGGCGCGCAGTACCGGATCAAGCTCTACACCGAGGGGATCAACATCGAGCGCAAGGCGCTCGATCAGGTGCACGAGCGGATCTGGTACGCGCTGCGTCGCGCGGCGATCGACATTCCCTACCCGCAGACGACGGTCTCGGTCCGCGAGCGCGCGCAGGAGGCCGACGAGCGGCGCCGGCGCGAGCACCTCGCGGAGGCCGAGGATCTGCTCGGCCGCATCGACTTCGTGCAGGCGCTCTCGGCGCCGGCGCGCAAGGTCCTGATCGAACGGGCGAAATTCCTCGAGTACGGACCCGGTCAGGCGATCGTCCGGCAGGGCGAGCAGGGCGACACCCTCTACCTCGTCGCGCGCGGCGAGGTCAGCGTACTGATCCATGTCGAGGGCGCACCGGATCGGGAAGTGGCCCGGCTCGGGCGTGGCGCGCTGTTCGGCGAGATGAGCGTCCTGACCGGCGATCCGCGCACCGCGACCGTGGTTTCGCTGGGCGATTCGGCGATGGTCGGGGTCGATCGCGACGCGTTCGACCGGATCCTCTCGGCCGAGCCGAACCTCGCGCACAAGCTGGCGGACGTGATCGCGCGGCGCCGTCTCGCGCTCGACCAGGCCCGCGCCGAGCAGCAGGCGCCCGCGCTGGAAAAAGAGTCGTCGAGCATCCTTTCGCGCATCAGCGGCATCTTTGGTTTCGGGCAGCGCACCGGAACGTGATCGTCGACGCACATGTGCATCTCTTTCCCGACCGGCTGGCCGAGGCCATCCGGCGCTGGTTCGACGCGCACGCCTGGAGCATCGAGCACCGGATCGGTGTCGATGCCGGGGTCGCGACACTCCGCGAGGGCGGGATCGACGGCTGCGTGGCGCTTCCGTACGTGCACAAGCCGGGGATGTCGGACGCGGTGAACGATTTCACGGCGGCGCTGGCTCTGCGGCATCCAGACATGGTGTGGCCGTGTTGCACGGTCTTTCCCGGAGAGGCCGGCAACGAGGAGCGGCTCGAGAAGGCGCTCTCCGGCGTCTTTCGCGGCGTGAAAATCCACTGTCATGTCATGAAGATAGCGCCCGACGACGCCCGCCTCGACGTGGTCTGGCGGGCGTCCGCGCGCCATCGCAAGCCGGTCACGATCCACTGTGGCCCCGAGCCATCGCTGCCCGGCTACGGCATCGACACGCGCGACGTCTCCGGCGCCGACCGCCTCAAGCGCGCGCTCGACCGTCATCCCGGCGCGATCGCGATCGTCCCGCACCTCGGCGTCGACGAGTCGGAGAAGTTCGAGGCGATGCTGCGCGATTATCCCGGGCTCTACCTCGACACGACGATGGCGTGCACGGGGTACTTCCCGTACGAGCCTTCGCCCGACATCATCCGCCGCAATCCGGACCGGATTTTGTACGGCACGGACTTTCCGAACCTGCCGTACGCGTGGGACCGCGAGCTCAAGACGATCAAGTCGTTGCGGCTGCCTCCCGAAGACGAAGCCAAGGTCCTCGGCGGAAACGCCGTCCGGCTGTTCAACGGATGATCCGTACGCTGGGTTCGAACCGCAGAAAGGCGCCCGTGGCGGTCGAGTCAGCCCCGCCGGAGCGCACGGTGATCCTCCCGGTGCTGCGCGGGAGAATCTGCGAGCTGTAATCGAGCTCGATCCGGCCGCCTCCGCGATCGAGCCAGAACGTGACGCCCTTCGAGTTTCGTTCGACCGGCCCGTCGGCCGGCTCGGTCACCGGATCGCCGATGAACGTCGCCTCGAACCGCGCCGACCGGATGCTGCCGCGCGCGACGTTGGCGCCGCCGGGCGCGCGTGGTCCGACGTCCAACGCGCCCTCCACGGCGAGCTCGAAGACCTCCGACAGCGCCCCGAGAGCCTCGGCGAGCGGCTTCAACGTCGTGACGTGGTGCAGCAGGTAAGCATGCCGGCCCGCGCTCCCGTCGGGCGATTCGACGCGGATGCTGTTCTCTCCCACGACGCCGCCAGCCACAGGCGCGCCGTCGATCGCGAACGAATCGCAGCGATAGAGGGCGAACGACATTTGTGCGAGGCCGTCCTGGCCTGGCGCGAGCTTGTAGCCGGGGGGCACCAGCGCGCGGGCGGCGTCGAGCGGCATCGGCCGAATCGCTGCGAGCTCGACGCAGCCCCTTCCGGAATACGACGAGATCGGCGCGGCGGGCGGCGCTTTCGGCGCGCTGGCGCACGCGGCGGCGAGAACGAGCAGCAGCGGTTTCATGGCGGCTCTCCTTAGTATCGAGGGACGGAAGGATCGATCGCGCGCGACCACAAGTCGATGCCGCCGGCGAGCGAGACGGCGTCGTGGAAGCCGGCCTGGCGCAAGAGTGCGGCGGCGGAGAGGCTGCGCACGCCGTGATGGCAGTAGGCGACGACGAGCGCGCCTTCGTCGGGCTCGATCTCGTCGAGGCGCCCGGGCAGCTCGTAAAGCGGGATCAGCGCCTGGTCCGGCAGCCGCGCCAGCTGGTGTTCCCACTCCTGCCGCACGTCGAGCAGGAAGACGCGGTCGCCGCGCTTCAGCTTCTCCGCGAGCTCGTCGGGGCGGATCTCGATCGTCTCAGGGGAGCTCATAGGTCAGGTGCCCGCGGACGACGCGCGCGCAGGCGGTTCGCCGGTGGGGCCGCGCGCGGTTGCCCACCAGCTCCAGCACCTTGCGCTTTTTTTCCAGCGCGAGGTAGTCGCCGATCAGGCTGCGGTGGCAGCGCCAGGGGACGGCCTCGGCGCACATCACGGCGACGCGGCCTTTCAGGGCGAGCAGCTTGCGGATGCCGTCGCGGAACTCGCCGGTGCGCATGTGGTCGGCGTAGTTGCGAAAGCCGCGATTCTTCCAGCACGGCCTCGCGGACGGCGAGGCCGCTTTCGTCCGTCGGCCGGCCAGCTCCGGGATCGGGACGTACGAGATGTCCGCCCTTTTCAAAGCGCGCCTCAACTTGGCTTCGTTGAACTGCGGAAAAGCGCGTGATCCCCGTAACTTACGAACGTCGGCGACCACCGCGATGCGATGCTCGCCGAGCAGCCCGACGAAATCCGCCGAGGTCCGATTCGAATGCCCGACGGTGACGATCACCGCAGCCGTTTGTGCATCGTCCTTCGGATGGTGTCGTACCCGAGGTCCTTGAAGAGGTCGCGCGCGCGCCGGTTGTTGCCGGCGACCTCCAGCGCGATCACCTCGATCCCTTTCTCGCGCGCCGACTGCTCGGCCTTCTGCATCAGGAGCCGCCCGTAGTTGCGCCCGCGCGCCTCGCGGACGATGCCGAGCGTCGTCACTTGCAGGGTCGGCGTCCCGGTGCGCGCGTCGTCGCGCAGCGAGAGCCAGAGGTGGCCGAGGTACTCGCCCGCGTCGCCCTCGAGCACCCACAATTCCGCACCCGGCCGGCGGAAGCCGTTCTTCGAGAAGGCCATCTTCACGTCGAGCAGCGCCGGGAAGCGCTCGCGGAGCGTGGCGCGCTCGGTCTCGGTCGAGTCGCCGAGCGAGTCGAGCTGGGTATCCAGCTCGAGCGCGATGAAGTGCGGCCAGTCCTTCGGTCCGTACGGGCGCAGGCGTGGCATGGGCGCCCTGTAGCGAAATCCGGGCGCGGGGACAAGGTGCCACTTGCATCTCTCGTCAGTTTCCGCTTGAAGGTGCCCACGATGGCCAAAAGGCAGCGCGGCAAGGGTAGGCCCGGCGAGACGTCAGGACCGGCGCAGCAGCGTCCACAGGGCGTCGTCGGCGGCGGCGGCGGCGGGTGGGGACCGCTGCGCGACTCGATCCGCCGCGACGTCGAGCAGGCGATCTCGGCGCTGGCGTTCGCCGATCGGCTGCACATCAAGATGGACACCCAGCGGCGCGTATTCCTCGACTTTCCGCGGGCGATGGAGCAGCTCCGCAGCGGCGCGATCGAGCGGGTGGCGGTCGCGCTTTCCCGGTTGTACGAGGGTGGGCAGGGGTTCGATCTGCAGCGCTTCATTCGCGATCTGCCGACGGCGCTGGCGCATCTGGCGGCGGCGGATCGGACGAAGTCGCAACCGCCTCCCGCGGAGGGCGCGGCGCCGTCCGCGGAGTCGAGCACGGGCACGAGCACGAGCACGAGCACCAGCACCAGCACGATTCCGAGCACTGAAACGACCACGAGCGCGAGCACGACGCCGAGCACTGAAACGAGCACGAGCACTCCTGAGGTCTCTCCGCGGCTGGAGCTTCGGGCGAAGCTTCTCGCGGCAGCTCCCCAGCTCGCGAAAGCCGCGCAGAGCTATCGCCGCAACGTCGCGACGTTGAAACGCGCGGCGCTTCCGCGTCGCTCGCCCGGTCCGTGGCGCGCCGACCGGGAAGTCCTCGAGGAAGCCCACCGCGCCGTCGAGTTCGTGCAGAAGCTCTACGACGCGTACGCCGAGGCGTGGGCGGACCAGCCGCTGACGCCGAACCTCGGCGAGCAGACGGCGGCGGAGGTCGATCGGTTCCTGGCGTGGACGCAGCTCGATCGGTACGTCGAGCTGGCGGTGCTCGCGTCGACGAACGCGCCGCGCCCGCCCAAGCCGGGGCAGCACGTGATCAGCGCGCCGAAGGAGGCGCAGCCGGTGACCCAGGCAGCGGAAGGGGCCGGCGGGACGACCGAGCCGGAAAAAGAAAAGGAAAAGGAAAACGAGAAGGACAAGGAGAAGGAACAAGAGAAGGAAAAGGAGCAGGAGAAGGAAAAGGAGCAGGAGGCGGCAAAACCGGCGGAGAATCAGCCGGTTGCAGAGCCAGAGCCGGGCCGCGCGTAAGCGATGTGGCTCCTGCTCGCGATCGAGATCGCCTGGAAGTACCAGGCCACCGTCGCGACGCAGGCTCATCCGGCGTTCGACGCGCCCTATAGCGGGAAGAACAGCCTGAATCCGGACGCCGAGTCGGCGACGTCGGTGGTCATGGATCTCTCCGCCGAGACCGGCTTGTGGGAGGGCGCGACGTTGACGCTCGCGCCCGAGCTTGCCGGCGGCCGCGGCCTCTCCTCGACGCTCGGCGTCGCAGCATTTCCGAGCGGCGAAGTGTACCGGGTCGGAAATCCCGAGCCGACGTTGATCCTCGCGCGCGTGGCGCTGAAACAGACATTCGGCGACCTCACCATCACCGCCGGCAAGCAGGCGGTGACCGACACGTTCGACTCGGTGCCGTACTCGAACGATCCGCACACGCGCTTCATGAGCTGGGGCCTGTGGGCGTCGGCGGCGTACGACTACCCGGCCGACACGCACGGTTACACCTGGGG
>JAIVGS010000305.1 GCA_020201435.1 Myxococcales bacterium | reverse complement strand
TATCGGCGGTGCCGGCCACACCGTCGAGACCCACGTCCTGGAACGGCTCCCCCGGCTGCCACTCGCCGTCGCCCTCGGTGCCGCCCGGATTCGTCACCGGATCGTAATTGTCGTGGTTGGGGTCCGTCCCCGCCGGCGCGGTGCCGGTCGCGAAGCAGCCGCCCTTCCCGTCCTCGTGCGCGTCGTCGCAGCCGTCCGCGCCGACGTCGGAGAACGGCTCGTGCGCCTGGACGAGCAGCGGCTCGTGATAATCCCGTCGGCCGTTAGCGTTCAGATCGATCGCCAGCGCGAACGGCACTTTCGTCGTGCCCGCGAAGCAGCCCGGCCACTCGCCTTTGTGCCCGTACCAGGCGTCGGCCTCGGCAGGATTCGACTTGTCCGCCTCGTGCTCGCCGCCGCCGTGCGCGGCGCAGAACGCAGCCGCGTCGGAGGGCTGCGCGAGTGGACGGCCCGCCAGCCCGGCCGCCGCGCACCAGTCCACGAGCGTTCCGTCGCCACAGAGCATGATCGGCGGATCGCCGTCGCAGAACGTGATCGCCGAATGCTCGCCGTGTGGGCTGTAGACCGGGTCGTAAACGTGTGAAATCACGAACGGTTGCGAGCAGGTCGCCGCGTCGAACCGGGCCTGCGTCAAAGGGAACGACAACGGATTCCCGATCGCCAGCGTGAGATCGCGAAAGATGTCGAGATGCGCACCGCGATCGAACGTCCCGCCGTTGGTCGTGAACGCCCAGTGGTTGAAGCGCTGCGACCGGCTGTACCGCGTCAGCGGCGGCGGGTTCTGCTGCGCACACCCCGGGACGCCGTCGGGACGGTCGAGGCGGTCGTCGCCGTCGGCCTTGTCGAGGGCCAAAGCGGCTTCGAGCTTGTCGGCGGCGCAGAAACCGCCCAGCAGCGTGTGCTCGAGCGTCCGCATCAGGAGCGCGGCGTCCAGCGGCCCGCCGAGAAAGCCGGCGGCATCGAACCTCTCCGGGTGCTCGGCGACGAGCCGTGAGCTGCCGGCCGCGCCCATCGAGACGCCGGCGATGGCGCGGAAGGTGTACCGCCGTCCGGGCGCGGCGCACGCGGGATGGCCCGGCGTCGCCGGACGGCCGACCGGCGCATCGGTGCACACGAGCCCCGTCGCGCACGGCGACGCCGCCGAGCACGCTTCACCCAAGTTGCCGGGATCAGGCGCTTTTCCGCGCGTGCACGCGAGTAGGGCGAGACCAGCGGCGAGCAGAAAGCGCATCGAAGTGCCGTCTAGCACGAGGTGGACGGCCTGCCATCCGTCAGGTTGCCCATCCGCCGTCCGCGACCCACCTTGACGCGTCATGTTCTGGGTCGCCCTGCTCGCCGTTCAGGTCTGGATCGCCGACGAGTCGGTGAAGGTGCGCCCCGATGCGCGCCCGCCGGCGCTTGCGCAAGCGCCCCGCATCCGGCTGGCCGCGGCCGGCGGCGAGTGCGTCGGCGCGCAGATCGTCGTGCGCGGACCGGTGCGCGGTCTGAAAGCGACCTCGACCCTCGATCTCTACCGCGTGGCGACGATCACGCTGACCCAGCCGTCCGGCCCTGATGGCGCGACCGGCGAGTGGCCCGATGCGCTGATCCCCGCTCGCGACGTCCTCTTCGGCGAGGAGCGGCGGGCGTTTCCCGTCGACGTCGCGGAAGGGCGCGCGCAGGCGATCTTCGTCGAGGCGTGCGTGGCGCGAGGGGCGGCGAAAGCGCGCCTCGCTTCGGTCGTGAAGCTGACCTGGGACGGCGGCGAAGCCGAGGTCCCGGTCGACCTCCGCCGGCGCGGGTTCGATCTCCCGGCGACGCCGCCGCTCGCGACGGCATTCGGATTCTCCGGCTATTCCGCCGCCAAGGGCCACGGCCGTGACCCCGACGCGAATCGCGAGCTGACCCGCGCGTACGATCGAATCGCGCTCCGCCGCGGCATCACGCTCTTCGGCGGAACCCAGGACGCCCCGCGGATGCGGAACGGCAAGATCGACTGGACCGCGTACGACGAGGAGGTGGGGCCGTTCATCGATCGCTGGACCGCCGTCGAGCTGCGCGAGCCCTCGCGCCTCTCGCGCGACGAGCGGCGCTCGTACCGCCGCCAGTGGGTGGAGCATTTCCGCAAGCGCGGGTGGCTCGACAAGCTCTTCCGGTACGTCTACGACGAGCCCGCGGAGAAGGATTTTCCCAAAGTCGAGCAGCTGGCGCGCGAGTACCGCGAGGACGTGCCCGAAGTGCGGCGGCTCGTCACCACCCGGCCCTCGCCGAAGTTGCCGAGCGTCGACCTCTTCGCGCCGCTGATCAATTTCGGCGCGGTCCCGCGCATGTGGTGGTACCAGAGCTGCATGTCGCACGGCTGCGAGCCGTCGACGCACGAGTCTTTCCGCGGGTGGCCGAGCTACATGATCGACGCGCCGGCCACCGCCGCGCGCGCCATGGGTACGCTCGCGTTCGTCAACGACGTCGCCGGAGAGCTCTATTTCGACACCGTGTACGCATACGACTCGATGGATCCCTGGAAGTCGCAGTGGGCGTTCGCCGGCAACGGAGACGGAACGCTCTACTACCCGGGCACTCCAGCGCGCATCGGCGGCACGCACGACGTCCCGGTCGAAAGTCTGCGGATCGTCCAGATCGCGCGCGGC
Organism: Myxococcales bacterium; assembly: GCA_020201435.1. Taxonomy (GTDB): domain Bacteria; phylum Myxococcota; class Myxococcia; order Myxococcales; family 40CM-4-68-19; genus 40CM-4-68-19. The sequence goes on along the minus strand of JAIVGS010000305.1, from coordinate 3,760 downwards.
CTGGCGGACCACGCCTACCTCTCGCTCTGCGCGCAGCTCGGCGACCCCGCGCTGGCGAAGGCCGAGGCGCGCGCGGTGGCGCCCGGCGTGCGGAGCTGGTCGCGCGATCCGCGCGCATATGCTCAAATGCGCGAGCACCTGGCGGCGCGGATCGAGACTCTGCTGACCGGCCGCAAGCTCGGTTCTCGGTGAATAACCTCGCGTCGCGGGAGGTCTTTTTCGGGAATGCTGACGCTTCTGCTCGCCGCCGCCGCCGTCTGTCCGCCGCAGAAGCTGCAGGCGGCGCGTTTCACTCCGGGTGAAATCCTCAGCTACAAGCTCGACGCGATCGGCGTCGACGTCGGCACGTTCGAAGTGCGGGTCGGCATGCCGCCGCCCACCGACAAACGGGCCGCCCTCGCGCTGACCTCGCGGGCGAAGACGACCGCCTTCGTCTCGACCAATGTCGGGCGTTACGACGCGTTCGCGACCGCGCTGCTCGCGCCCGATTTCTCGCCGCTGCACTACCACGAGGACCTCGACGAGGGAGAGACGCACAAGGCGGTCGATCTCGACTTCCCGCCCCGGCCGGACGGGTCGCTTCCGGTGCGCGGCTCGACCAACGGCAACGCGGAGCCATTCGCGCTGTCGGCGGGATCCGATGTTCGCGACATCATCTCGACGCTGTATTTGTTGCGCGCGCAGCAGATGAAGCCGGGTACGCCGGTGTGCGTCGAAGTCTTCGCCGGGCGGAAGATCTGGAAGGTGTCGGGTCAGATGGCGGCGCACGAGACGATCGAGACGCCGCTCGGGAAGTTCGCGACGCTTCGGATCGACGCGGAGTCCGTGCGCGCCGACGACCCACGCGTGAAGCGCGCGGCGCACGTCTGGGTCAGCGACGACGACCGGCGCTTGCCGCTGGTCGCGATCGGCGAAGTGAAGGGAAAGGTGATCCGCGCTCAACTGACGGCGGTGAGCGGCCACCGCGTCGCGCAGCGGAAGAAGTAGGTGGCCTGAGGCCCGAGGCCCGAAGGCCTCCTACAGCAGTCCCTTGTTGCGCCGGATCTGCTCGACCGTCTTCTGGTACTCGACCTCCCACGCCTGCGTGCCTTCCGACAGGTGCTTCAGGCGCGAGCGCGCTTCGCGGTCGATGTCCTCGTCGACGTCGAGGTGCTTCTTGAACACCTGGTAGATCTTCTTCCGGATCTGATGGTCCTCCGCGAACACTTCCTCGACGTTGCGCGAGATGAGGAGGAACTCGATCATCTGGTTGATGATGTAGTCGATGCCCTCGTCGCCCATCTTGAAGCCGCGTACGTCGGCCATCTCGCGCTTGACCTGGTTGAAGCGCGAATGATCGTATCCGCGCCGCTCGAGGGCTTCGCGGGTGGCCTGGTTCACGCGCTCTTCGGAGGCGAGGTACTCCTTGAGGATGGCCGCCATGTCCATCTCGGCGTCCGCGACCCGCATCGTCTCCACCTCGACGTCGCCGTCCGCCATCAGAGTAGCGATGACGTCGCGAGCGATGGCGGGGATGATCTTGGGGTAGAGCTTCATCGATGCGGTCCTTTCACAGCGCGGGGCAAGCCTTGTAGGACAGGAATCCAGTCAGGGGCAAGGAAAAACGGTGCACTGCGGCAACGGATGTTGAACCGTAAAGCCGCCCGTTTGCGCGGAAAACCGGGTTGTCAGAAGCGGAGCGCGAGGCCGAGGCCGGAGGCCCGGCGCGTGGCGCGGTCGGCGATCGGGATCAGTCGCGGCCCGTCGCCCGTGGCGAGGCGGCGGGCGGCGTCGTCGGCTTCGCCGGCGCGGATGAACGCGTCGGCCGACAGGCAGCCGATGCCGAGGGCGCCGAGGACCCCGGTCGACACCGCGGCGCCGGTCGGCGCGCGGACGTCGTTCAGGCCGAGCGTGATCAGGTAGGCGGCGTCGACCAGCGCGACCCCGAATGCGATCCAGCCCACCACCCGCAGCGCCGGCGATCCGTCGGCGCCGCGAACCGAAGAAGATCCGAAGGCGGCCACCAGCGCGCTCGGAATCGCCACCGCGACCGCCGCCGCGCCCACGCCGGTGCCGTCCTCGTGGTTGGCGGTCATCGACTCGGCGACGATCGCCAGCGCGAGGGTGGCCGCGGCGCCGACGAGCGCGACCGTTCCGCCGGTTCGCGCCCAGCCCGGATCGGAGCGGTCGAACGGCACGACTCGCGCGACCTTGCCGGCCGGTTCGACGCATTCGGAGCGGACGCAGATCCGATCCCCCTTGCAGTCGACGTCCGCTTTGCACTGCGCGTTCGCCTCGAACGCGGCGAGCGCGAGAAACCCGACCAGGATCAGGCGTCGCATGGGCCCCCTCCCATGAATACGACTTTGGTCCGTATCTCACTCAGACGATGGTCGTCAATGATGACGTTGACATTCTTGTACATGAGACTAGCGTCGGGTTTCTTCGTTCGGCATGGAAGGGGGACCCCATGGCGTACCGGATTCTGGTCGTCTGCGCGGCGCTGGTCGGCTGCGCGACGGTGGGCGCGAGGTTCGACACCACGCACGTCAACGACATCAGGAAGGGCGAGCAGGACAAGGCGGCGATCGCGGCCTGGTTTGGACAACCGCACGCGACCGCGAAGCTCGCCAGCCATCCGGCCGGCTGCGTCGAGCGCTGGCAGTGGACGTACGCGCATGCGGTCGTGGGAACGAGCACCGTTTCGGACGCGCTGATCGTCGACTTCGATCAGGCGGGCAAGGTCTGCGACAACGCGTATTCGCAAGTCGGGCGGTGATTTCACTGCCTGTCCGGCGGCGGCGGTTCCGAACCGACCTCTTCCGGCGCGACGTCCTCTTCCTCGATCTCCTCCAACTCCGCAGCCGCGGCGTCGAACGCCACGTCCTCGCGGTCGTGGAGAAGCGCGCCGTCCTGCGGGCCGCCCTCGGGCGAAGCGCCGCCGTCGAGGTCGGCGCCGCCCTGCGCCGCCTCGCGTGCCTCCGCTTCCGGCGCCTGCGCGGCGAGGAACGCGTGAACGCGTTGCGCCAGCTCGCGGTTGAAGCCGTCGACCTGGGCGATGTCGTCGATGGTCGCGGCGCGGATGCGCTTGAGGGAGCCGAAGTGCGACAACAGCGCTCGCTTGCGCTTCTCGCCGATGCCGGGGATTTCCTCGAGCACGGACTTGAAGTTCCGTTCGCGGCGCAGCTTGCGGTGGAAGGTGATCGCGAAGCGGTGTGCCTCGTCGCGCAGGCGCGCGAGGAGGTGCAGCTCGCTCGTGTTCTGCCGCAGGACGATCGGGTTTTTCTGGCCGGGGAGGAAGACGCGCTCGGGGCTGCGTTCGATGTCGCCTTTGACGAAGCGTCCTTTTTTTCGCGAGCGGCCAAGGCGCGACGGCGGTTCCGAGGGAAGCGCGTCAGACCCGTCTGATACGATCGGACCTGGGGGGGGCCGGGGAGCCCCTTGTATAGCGAGCTCCTTTTCTCCCCACGCGTCGGCGACCCTGAACCCCTGCCGCGCCGCGAAACGTTCTTCATCCTCGAGCACGCGCGACTTCGCGAGGCCGGCCAGCGGCACGTCCCGTATCTCGAGGCCGAGCTCGCGGAGCGCCGCGCGCGCCACGTTGAGCTGCCCTTTCCCGCCGTCGACGACGAGCAGATCGGGCAGGTTCGCCTCCTCGATCCCGCGCTTGAGCCGCCGCGTCAGCACCTGGAACATCGACGCGAAGTCGTCCCCCGCCGCGTCTCCGCGCACCTTGAACAGCCGGTACCCGCTCTTGTCCGGCTCGCCGTCGGTGAACACC
>JAIVGS010000133.1 GCA_020201435.1 Myxococcales bacterium | reverse complement strand
GATCAACGCCATCGCCAACCGCGATCTCGTGTACACCTCGCCGGACAAGGCTGCGCCGAAGATTCCTGCTTCCGGTGCGCCCGCGCCCTTCATGAAGCTGCCGGCGTCGACCTCGATCACCGTGACGCGGTCGACTCGGTACGTGTCGATCGACGGCGACGCCGATCCCGGCGTCCAGATCTACCGCTTCGAGCTGGCGAACGCGGCGCGGCTGAACTGGGAAGTCTGGGCGCCGCCGACGGGAAGCGCGAGCGCGGCGCGGAGCTTCCGTCTGCCCGACCCCGGCTTCTCGACCGCCGCCGACTGCAACGCCATGACCACGCTCTGCGACCCGTTCGTCGACGCCAAGGCCGACGACGGAACCACCCATGGGCCGGGGGCGCGCCTGCTTGCGCTCCAGCTGACGACCGCGGACACCGCGGCGAAGCTCGAGACCTTCTCGAACGCCCTCCGTCTCGACGAGCTGGGCGCCTCGCTGAAGGCGTTTACGGCGCTGCAGGTGAGCGTGAATCAGTAGCCGCGGCGGCCGTTTTGCATTAGTACAGCGCCCGGAGGCATCCGATGCGGCTTGGTTTCGGCGAGATCCTGGTCATCCTGGCGCTGGCGCTGCTCTTCTTCGGGCCGTCGAAGCTGCCGCAGCTGGGCGCGAGCCTTGGGCAGGCGATCAAGGGCTTCAAGAAGGGCCTCTCCGAGCACGACGAGCCGGACGAGAAGAAGATCGAGGCGCCGTCGGCGACCGAAAAGGTTCCGCGCGCGTGATAGGCTTCAAGCCTCAGGCTTCGGGCCTCAGGCTGAAAGCGTGTCGCTAAGGCTTCAACTTGTCGTGCTTTTTACCGCAGTGTTGGCGGCGACGTTGCTCGTCGCGTCAGCGCTCGGCCTCCGGATCGGACAAAGGTCGGTCGAAGACGAAATTCGCAAGCGCACGGCGGAGCTCGCGTCGGCGACCACGCTGGCGCTCAAGCACGCCGGAAACGACGACGATCAGCTCTCCGAAGAGCTCGCCGCCACCGTCCGGATGCACCGCGGACTGTTGCGTGCGGAGCTCGCGCGGCAGGCCGCTCTCGGGATCGACTCCGATTTCACCGCCGCCAAGATCACCCCGAGCGGGATCGTCTTCACCCGCTGGCGGGGGCCGGCGACGCGGCTTTCCGGCGACGTCGTCGACGATCCCGACAACGGCCGCGCGCTGCGGGTGATCGCGCCGTTCAACGACGCGCGCGGCGCGAAGGCTCGCCTGACGCTGCTCGCCTCGCTCGCCGAGGCCGAACGGCTGGTGGCCGCCGAGCGAAAAGGCCTGTTGCAAGTGGCAGTCGGCGCATCGGTGTTCCTGATCATCGCGTTCTGGATCCTGCTCGGCCGGATCCTCATCCGCCGCGTCTCGGCGCTGCAGCTGGCGATGCGCGCGGTCGAGGGCGGCCTGCTCGACGTCAAGGCGCCCGGTCCCGCCGAAGGCGGCGACGAGCTCGCCTATCTCTCGCGCGGCTTCAACCGGATGCTCGCCCAGATCCGCGGCTTCAACGCCGAGCTGACCCAGAAGATCGAAGAGGCCACCGCCGAATTGATCGAGAAAAACCGCGAGCTGACCGATCTCAACGAGCTGCTCGTCGCCGCCCGCCGCGATCTGACCTCTAAGGAGCGGCTCGCCGCACTGGGCCAGCTGGCGGGCACCATCGCCCACGAGCTCGGCAACCCGCTCAACGCGTTGAACGGCCATCTGCAGCTGCTCGCCCGCCGGCCCGATCTCGCTGACCCGGCGAAACAACAGGTGACTTTGCTGCAAGGCGAGGTGCAACGGATGACCCAGATCATCCGGCGCTTCCTCGATCAGACGCGCGGGTTCACGCCTGCGGCGGAGAACGTTCAGCTCGCGCCGCTGGTCGACGAGGCCCTCGACCTCACGCTCGGAACCGAGGCTCGCCAGCGGATCCACGTCGCCCGCGACGTCGACGGCGGCGCGGTCCGGACCGATCCCGGCCTCGTCCGGCATCTATTGACGAACCTGGTCGCGAACGCGGTCGACGCGATGCCCAACGGCGGCCGCCTCGAGGTGCAGGCCCGCCACGACGGCCGCGACGTCGTCCTGCGCGTCGCGGACACGGGCACGGGCATGGCGCCCGACGTGAAACGTCACATCTTCGAGCCGTTCTATTCGACCAAGCCGAGTGGTAAGGGAACGGGGTTGGGGCTCGCGATATGTAAGGAAATCGCGCGCGCATTGAAAGGCCGCATCGACGTGGAGAGCGAACCGGGCAAAGGGTCTGCATTCACTGTGCGTTTTCCTGCCGAGGGCGCCGCGGCATAAGTTTCTTTACGTAAAGTGTGTCCGAAATCACGCGCTCCATACGTGGCCATGCTATGAGCCCCCAAGTCCGTTCTTGACTGACTTTCGACCGGAGGGGTCCCGAAGATGAATCGAATTTCGAAGTGCCTGGCCGTGGCCGGGCTCGCCTTCGCCGTATCTTGCGGCAATCCCAACGTGCTCGCGTTGGGTAACACCTGGTCGCTGCAGGGCGTCGTCGCTGATGCAGTCACCGGAGCGAGGCTCGGTGGCGGCGACCTGAAGCTCTACCTGGTCCAGGGCGCCGACGTGCGCGGCCCGACGCGGCTGACCACCGGCGGCGATCTGATGGGCGAGTATGCATTCGCCGGCATCCCGGTGGACTTCGCTCCCGGCACGAACCAGGGTTGGAAGCTCGTCGCGGTCAAGGGCGGCTACCAGCGGTTCGAGTCTGAAATCAGCTCGTTGAGCCACTTCAACACCGTCGACGAGAACACCGGCGGCGCCGTCAACGTCATCACCGACGGTGCCTACAGCCGGATCGGCAACATCTATATGTTCGCGACCGGCGTCTCCGCGCCCGACTACAGCTTCACCGCCACATACAACGGCAAGCCGGTCCCGAACGCGACGGTTCAGCTCGATCCGATCACCGCCAGCAACTCCGCGACTTTCGTGACCAGCACCAACACGCTGCCGGCCAGCAACGGCTACGTGCAGTCGATCCAGCACACGACCGACGCCAGCGGCGTGGCCAAATTCCTCGGCAGTGAGCTCGCGCTCGGCGGCGCGTACCGGGTGCAGGTGCTGCCGATCTCGTTCAAGGAGACGGCCAGCTCGACCGGCATTCCGATCGGCTTGTTCAACACCGGCGCGGCCGGCACGCCGACGTTCGTCGCCGGGCTCACCTCCAGCAGCGTCGATCAGCAGCTCGCGCTGGTCGATCTGATCCCGGGCGTGAGCACGGTCCCGCTCTACATCACCAGCGTCAGCAACGGGGTCAGCGGCTCCCTGCAGTCGAACGGCGCGCTGGTCGTGACCTTCAACATCCCGGTGACGGTGCAGAACCTGAACGGCTACGACGTCTCGGCCTTCAGCCCCGGCACGCAGCCGAACGGCGCCGCGGGCGTCGCCACCCTGAACTGCGCTCCGGGGCCCGCGTACTGCGCGGGCACCGCGGGAACCGCGAAGCCGGTCAACGCCTCGCTGTCGACCGACGGCCTGACGTTGACGCTGGCGCCGCAATACGTGACCCAGCCGACGCTGCAGGAGCACGGTGTGACGATCACCTATACCGAGGGTCCTCCGACGGGCGCGCCGGCGGGCGTCGGCTTGCCGCTCATCGAGGCCAGGGACTATCCCGGCACCCCGTTCACGCTCTTCACCACCCCTGGCGGCGCGACGCAGCTGAAGACGGCGGCGGGCAGCACCATCAGCGGCAAGGTCCAGATCACGGCGCCGTGACGGCCACCAACATCCTGTGGGAGACCGCGTGAAACGAACGCTCTTCATCGCTGCGCTCTTCGCCGCCGCGCCCGCATTCGCGCAGTGGCCGGAGAAGCCAAAGACGGAAACCAATCCCCCGACGACGGCGGCGACGCCCGCGCCGTCGCCGACACCGCCGCCGCGGCGGCCGCGCGCAACGTCGTCCGAGGACAGCGGATCCGGCTTCGGGTTCGGCGTCCGGGGCGCGTGGGCCTTCGCCCGCGGGGACATCACGCCGGCCGAGCCGCTCGGCAACTCGGAAGCGGGCCAGCTGCCGCTCTGGGTCGAGGCGGGCTACTGGTTCAACCGGAGCCTGTTCGCGGGCGCCTACTACCAGTACGCGCTCGGCTTCCCGCATTGCCTCGACGGCTCGACCACCTGCTCGTCGAGCGGGATGCGGTTCGGCATCGAAGTCCTCTACAACTTCATGCCCGATGCGTCGCTGCAGCCATGGGTCGGTCTCGGCGCCGGATACGAGATCTTCAACCGGTCGCGGTTCGGAGACGAGACGTACAAGGGCTTCGAGCTGCTCAACCTGCAAATCGGGCTCGACTTTCCGGTGGGCAAGGCGTTCACCCTCGGGCCCTTCGCCTCGTACCAGCTGCTCGGGAAGTACGGCTCGTTCAGCGCCAGCGGCGTCTCGAACGACATCGCCGACTCGACCGGGCACAGCTGGTTGCAGGTCGGCCTCAAGGCCGGGTTCCGGCTGTAAAAAACGCAGCGTTTGACGCAGGCTCCGCTATGTTCTCGAGGGACATGGCGGAGCCCGCGCGCATTCTGGTGGTCGACGACGACGGCGCCTCGCGTGCGCTGATGGAACAGATCCTCGCCGAGGACGGCCACCGCGTCGTCTCGGCCGCGGACGGCGCCGAAGCCATCCGCAGGCTGGAGCAGGACGGCGAGTTCGACGCGGTCGTCTCCGACATCCGGATGGTCGACGTCGACGGCCTCGAGGTGCTCGACTGGGTCCACCAGCACGCGCCCGAGACGCCGGTCCTGTTGGTCACCGCGTTCGGCAACGTCGACGGCGCGGTCGACGCCATCCGCCGCGGCGCGTACGACTACATCTCCAAGCCGTACGACGTGAACGCGATCAAGCTGGTCGTCGATCGCGCGCTCCGCCACCGGCGGCTGGCGGCGGAGAACCGCCGGCTCAAGCGCGAGATCCGCGAGAAGTACGCGCTGCAGAACGTGGTCGGCAGAAGCGAAGGGATGCTGCAGGTCTACAAGACCGCGGCGCGGGTCGCGCTGACCGATGCCACCGTCCTCGTCGTCGGCGAGAGCGGCACCGGAAAAGAGCTGGTCGCGCGCGCGATCCACAATGCCTCGGCGCGGGCTTCGGGGCCGTTCATCGCCGTCGACTGCGGCGCCATCGCCGAGGGCGTGCTCGAGAGCGAGCTCTTCGGCCACGCCCGCGGCAGCTTCACCGGGGCGACCGGCGCCCGGCGCGGCCTGTTCGAGGAAGCCGCCGGCGGTACTCTCTTCCTCGACGAGATCGGCGACATCGGCGGCCGCATCCAGGGACAGCTGCTGCGCGTCCTGCAGGAGGGCGAGATCCGGCGGGTCGGCGAATCGGCCGCGGTGCGCGTCGATACCCGGGTGGTGGCGGCGACCAACAAGAACCTCGCCGAGCAGGTGAAAGCGGCGAAATTCAGGGAGGATCTGTTCTACCGGTTGAACGTGGTGACGATCCGGATCCCGCCGCTGCGCGAGCGTCGCGAGGACATTCCGCTGCTCGCCGAGCATTTCGCGTCGCGGCACGCGGGCGAGCGGGGCGCCTCGCTGACGACCGAGGCGCGCGAGGCGCTGCTGCTCTGGGACTGGCCGGGGAACGTGCGCGAGCTGGAGAACGCGGTGGCTCGGGCGCTGGCGTTGAATCCGGGCGGCACGATCCTGCCGGAAGACCTGCCGGACCTGGTCCGCGAGCAGTGGCAGGCGCAGCGGGGGTTCGTGAAGCCGGCCTCGTCGGTGACTCCACCGCCGCCGGCGGCGCCCGCGCCGGACCCGATCGTGTCCGATAAACCGACGCTCGACGAGCTCAGCCGGCGTTACGCGGAACGGGTCCTGCGGGAGACCGGCGGCAACAAGACCAAGGCCGCGGAAGCACTGGGGATCGACCGGAAAACGCTCTCCCGGCTGTTGCGCGAGGAGTAGATTTTCCGTTCATGGGAAACACCTTTCTGTCGAAGTGACAGAGTAGGTGGATATCCTACCCCAGTCGTTTCAGACTGTTGCGCGGCCGAATAAATTGGCCGGCTGCATGCATCCAACGTTCAGGTGAAGCGCCGACAGGCGCGACTTGAGCCCACCTCCGAGGTGTGGCAGGTAGAAGCGACCGGCGGAACGCGCCGGTCCGATGACCGCCCTTCTCCCCGCCGCTCAGGCAGCGCGACGAGCAGTGCGGCAGCGGCGGATCGCAGCACGAATGCGCCAGCGTACCGGAAAGGAACGGAGAGGCCGCCAGCGCTCAACTGCGCGGACTGCCTCGGACATCCGGCCGATGACGAGTCACTCGAGCGTCATGCTCACCCCCAGTGTCAGGTCGGTCATCCACATCTCCTGCGGCCACATCTTTGCGACGCTCGCGCCGGCGCGCAGCTTGATCGGTCCGGCAGGGAGCTCGAACGCAACACCCGACCGAATCTCGAATCCGGCCTCCGCCGGCTGGGACACCGACAGCGACGGCGCCACCGAGAGCGAGTCGAAGAAATCGCGCGAGATCCAGGCGCCGGCCTCCCACCGCTGCGCCCAGTCGAGCGTGGCGGCGCCCCATGCGGTCCAGGGATCGCCCCGCGCGCCGCCGTCGAGCTGCAGCGCCCAGGCCGACGCGCCGAGTCCCGCGCGCACCTCGTCGGTGAGCTGGCCTTCGAGCTCCAGCCGCGCTCCCGCACCGCGCAATTGCATGCGCCCGAGCGATCCGGTTCGCGCGCCCAGAACGAGACTGATCGACTCGAAATGGACCCCGCTCTCGGCGGCCACCTCGAGCAAGCCGGCCGACTTCGGCATGATGCGGAGCTCGCCCTTGATCACACCGCGCTCGGCGCCGAAGAGGATCTGCTGCCGCTGCGGCGCCTGCGGCCCTTCACTCGTGGATGCGCCGAGGGTCAGACCGAAATCCTCCGACACAGCGTGAGCGGTCGCCTCGACGCGGCGCTCACCGCGCGTCCCGGCTCCTGCGAGCAAAGCGAAATCGGCCGCGGCGAGCAGCGCGAGAAACATGTCTCATCTCCGGACGGCAAAAAGCGTTCCGGAGACGCCCTCAGCAATTGCGGTGCCGGCGGACGACGTCGGCGGCTTCGTACATCTCGGTGAACGGCGTGTACGGCAGCCGGTGCTCATCGCAATACTTCTGTAGATAGCTGTCCTTGCGCGCGAACGTGCGATCGGCGAACCGCACCAGGCACCGGTCGGCGAACCCGTCGCCGAGGCCGAGCACGTACGTGGCTCCGGCCTTCCGCGCGTCGGCGATCGAGACCCGCTTGCACGAGCCGCACACGGCGCAGCCCGCGAGCCGCGATGCTTCGTCGCCGGGGAACCTCACGCGAAGCCCTTCGGGCGTGAAGACGCCCTCGTTGGCCCGGATTTGGATGTGCTCGATCAGGGCGCGAGGCAGGTTCGCCTCGAGGATCGCCTCGATGTACTGCCGCAGCCCACCGGAGGCGAGATAGAAGGGCGCGCCGCGATCGCGCGCGGCCTGGACCAGCTCGACGAATCCCGGCCGCAGTCGGGCCTCGCGCGCGGCGAATTCGCGGATCTCCTCTTCCGGCGCCAGGACGTGGGTGTAGATGCCCTCGATGATGCCGCGCGTATCCAGCTCGCCGCGCGCAAACATCTGTTTTTGCTGTTGAAAATGCTCGAGCCCGCCGAATCGCCTGCTGATCTCGTCGCCGATGTCGAGGACGGTCGCCGTGCCGTCGAAATCGCAGACGATGGCGAGCGGGCCCGACATTCAATCCCGATGCTCGGTTGTGCTGACCATGGGTGTTGGGGGGTCCAGGGGGGAGCGAGCTCCACCCTGGTGGAGGCGCCGCAGGCGCCGGATCGACCGAGCATTCACCAGGGCACCGCCGGCCAACTCACAAGACACGCGCATCAAGGGCCTCGCTTCTAATGTTAAGGTCGGTGCGTGCGCAAGCTCTTCATGCTCGTGCTCTGCGCGTGCGCCGCGCCGCTGCCGACGCCGGATCAGCCGGGAGCGCGCGACGCGTATCGCGCGACGCTCGACGTGGACGCGAAGGGACCGCGGGCGCGCGAGGCCCGCGAGAAGCTCGAGGAGGCCGAGTGGGACGCCGCCCGCGCCGCGCACACGATTTTCGCCTATCGGCGTTTCCTCAAGGAATTCGAGGATTCCCGTCACGGACCCGAAGCCCGGCAGCTCCTCGAGGGGCTGCGCTGGGCGCAGGCGGACAAGGATGGCTCCGAGACCGCGCTCGCCGCATACGTCGCCGACGAACCGCGGGGATCGCACGCGCAGGAAGCGTGGTCGCGGCTTTCGTCGCTGCGGCTCGCCTCGGCGCTGACGTCGGGATCGGCGATCTCGCTGCGCTCCTGGCTGGCGGAAAACCCGGCTGCCGCCGGCCGCGAAAAAGCCGAGAAGGCGCTCGACGAAGCCGACTGGCACGCCGCGGCCGATACCGCGGCGTGGCGAACGTATCTCGGCGATCACCTCGACGGCGCACACCGCAAGGAAGCGCAGGCGCGGCTCGACAAGGCGCTCCGCGACGAAGCCGAGCTGCTGGAGGACGAGGCCGCGCTCCGCACGCTCGGCGATCCGGCCGCCGATCGGATCGCGTTCGAAAAAGCGGCGGCGCTCCTCGACGAGGGCAAGCTGGCACAGCTGGCGCGGCGGCCGGGCCCGTTCGCGGCCGACGCGGCGCGCGATCTTTCGCTGCTCCGGAAGGACCCTCGCCGGGCCGCGCTCCTCGAGGCGGCGGCGCACAAGCTCTTCCTGCCGCGGGCGACGCTCGACGAGCTGCCCGAGGACGCGCCACGGCGAGCCGCGCGGTTGCGCGAGTGGGCGGCTTCGCTGGACGGAGCGCGGCTGCACCGGTTGTTGATGGAGATCGCCTCGCCGCGTGCGCAAGTGTCGCTGGCGGCCCTCGATGGCGCCGAGGCGCTGCTGAAAGGCCTGCCTGCCGCCGAGGCTCGCGTCCGCGCCGAACGCGAGGTCGTCTCGCTCGAGCCGCTCGCCGTCGATGCGCCGCAGCTCACCGCGCTCGCCGTCGTGCAGGTCGGACTCGGGCGATCGGACGCGGCGCTCGCCTCGGTGCGCTCGGCATCCTCGCGCAATCCGCGCTGCGCGCCGGCGGTCTCGCTGGCTGCCCGTCTCGAGACCGAAAAAGCCCTGCAGCAGATCGCGCTGCAGATTGCGCTCGCTGCCGGGCGGGATCTCGCTGCCGCGCACGCGGCCGCAGCCAGGGCGGGCGACGCGTCCGCCATCGGCGAGCTGTGTGCCGCGCTCCGGCTCTCTCCGGACGAGCTGTCCATCCGCCGACAGATCGAGGAAAGCCGCGGCGCGTGCGCCGAAAAACCTTTGGATTTCGCGCAGGACCGCACCGAGGCCGCGCGCTTTCTCGCTGCCGCGAGGACGCCGCTCGCCCGGCCGGCCCTCGCCCGCGCGGCCGCCCGCGACCCGGATTCGTCGGTTCGCGCTGCCGCACGAGGCGCGGTGGCGCTAGACTTGGCTCGATGACCGATGCCGAGCTGTTCCAGGAAGCAGCCCGAAGAACCGCCGCGCGCGAGCCGTTCGTGCTCTGCACGGTGACCGCGACGGTCCGCTCGGCGCCCCGCGATGCCGGCGCGAAAATGCTCGTCGATCCGAAGGGCTCCATCGTCGGCACGGTCGGAGGCGGGCCGCTCGAAGCAGTCGTCATCCAGGAGGCGGTGCAGCTTTTGAAAGGCGAGGGCGGCTCGTGCGAGCGGCGCTTCATGCTCACCACCGCGGGCGACGCGGCTGAAGTCATCCCGCCCGGCGCGCCGATCTCCGAAGAGCTCGGCATGAAGTGCGGGGGCGAGGTCACCGTCTTCCTCGACGTCGTCCGGCCGTCGGCGCGGCTGGTGCTCTATGGCGCGGGACACGTCGGGGAGCGGGTCGCGTCGATCGCCGGCGAAGTCGGCCTTTCCACCGTCGTCGTCGACGATCGCAAGGACTTCGCAACCGATGATCGCTTTCCGAAAGCGAGCGAGGTCCGCTGCCAGGACCTCACCGCGCAACCGCTCGGAGGCGTCATCCCAGGGCCGGCCGATTTCGTCGTGATTCTCACACGTTGCCACGCGCTCGACGAGAGCGTGCTGGAGGCCGCGCTGGGAACCGCCGCGCGCTACGTCGGCCTCATCGGCAGCAAACGCAAGGTCGCCGTCATCCTCCGGAGCATCGCCCGCCGCACCGGCCGCGACCCGCGCGCCGACGAGCGGCTGCACGCGCCGATCGGCCTGAAGCTCGGCGACAAGACGCCCGGCGAGATCGCGATCTCGATCCTCGCCGAGATCCTGTTGATCAAGAGCCGCGGCGAGCTCGCCCACTCGCGGCTGCCCGCTCGCGACGCGTTCTTGAAACAGGCTTGACAGCAGCGCGCGGTGGTGCTCTGCGATCCGCTGCCGACATTGGTGGTCGCCGGCGCCGGCTCGGGAAAGACACGCGCGCTGACCTACCGGGTGGCGCACCTGCTCGAGTCGGGCACGCCGCCGGAGAAGATCCTGCTGCTCACCTTCACCAACAAGGCAGCGCGGGAGATGATGGCGCGGGTCGCGGCGCTGTGCCGGATCGAGACGCGCAAGATGCTCTCCGGCACGTTTCACCACGTCGCCCACGGGCTGTTGAGAGAATACGCGCCTCGGCTAGGGTACGCCGATCGGTACGGGCTGCTCGATCGCGAGGACGCGAAAGAGGTGATGGCGAGCGCGACTGCCGATCTGGGTTACGGCGTCGGGCAGCGGCGGTTCCCCCGCGCGGATGCGCTGATCGACCTCTATTCCAGCGCCGTCAACACCCAGCGGCCGCTCGCGGACGTGATCGCGTCCGAGGCGCCGCAGTTCGTGGCGCTCGAGGACGAGATTATCCGTGTCGCGCGCCGATTCGCCGAGCGGAAGGCGCAGATGAACGCGATGGATTTCGACGACCTGCTGCTCAACTGGAAGCGGCTTCTGGCCGACGTGCCCGCGGCCCGCGAGTCGCTGGAGAAGCGGTTTTCGGCGGTCCTGGTCGACGAGTACCAGGACACCAACCGGCTGCAGGGCGAGATCGTCGACGCGATGGCTTTCGGGCATCGCAACGTCCTGGTGGTCGGCGACGACGCGCAGAGCATCTACGCGTTCCGCGGCGCGCACTTCGAGAATATTCTGCGGTTTCCCGAGCGGTATCCGGGGTGCCAGCAGTTCAAGCTGCTGACCAACTATCGCAGCACGCCGCCGATCCTGGCGCTGGCGAACGCCTCGATCACCTGCAATCGGAAGCAATTTCACAAGGAATTACATGCATTTCGCGAGGGCGGCGCGGCGCCGGCGCTGGTGCCGCTGCGGGACGTGCACCAGCAGGCCGAGTTCGTCGCGCAGCGGGTCCTCGAATTGCGCGAGGAGGGCATTCCGCTGCGCGAGATGGCCGTCCTCTACCGCGCGCACACGCACTCGATGGAGCTGCAGATGGAGCTCGCGCGGCGTGGAATACCTTTCCTGGTGCGCGCCGGCGTCAGGTTTTTCGAGCAGGCTCACATCAAGGACGTCCTCGCCCACCTCAAGTTCATCCAGAACCCGCAGGACGAGCTCAGCTTCAAGCGGATCGTGAAGCTCGTCTCGGGGATCGGCGCCGCGAGCGCGGATGCGCTGTGGGAAAAGGTACGCAAAGAGAGGCTCTCGGGACTCGAGCAGCTCGTCCCGCCGAAGGCGCGCGCGGGCCTTTCGACGCTCGTAGCGGCGCTCCAGAAGATGGACAAGCTGCGGTCCCAGCCGAGCGAGATGATCCGCTGCGTCCTGCACGAGGCCGGGTACGCCGAAGCCGTGAAGATGCGGTACGCGAACGCGCAGGCGCGGTACGACGACGTGCTCCAGCTCGCGGACTACGCGCTGCAGGCCGAATCGCTCGAGCAACTGCTCGCCGACCTGACGCTCCTCGATTCGCTCGAGGCCGAGGACGTGATCGAGGGCGCCGAGGCGGACGAAAAGATCACGCTCAGCACCGTCCACCAGGCCAAAGGTCTCGAATATCGGGCGGTTTTTCTCATCTGGCTGGCGGACGGGCGTTTTCCGAGCGCGCCGGCGCTGCGGGTGGCCGACGGCGAGGAAGAGGAGCGGCGGCTCTTCTACGTCGCGGTCACTCGCGCGAAGGACGAGCTCTACCTGACGTACCCGATGATGCAGGAGGAGCGCGACCAGGCGCGGCTGCTCATGCGGCCGAGCCGGTTCCTCGACGAATTACCCGTAAGTCCGGCGCCTTACGAGAAGTGGAGCATCGAACTGGCGCAGGAGGTGAATCTGCTCGCAGAATGAGACATGGACAGCGCGCCACGGCAGGGACTCGGGACGTTTTTCCGGGCGCTGATCGATTTCGTCGAGGAGAAGGGCCTGCTCGCGCAGGTGCGGGAGAAGGTGTCGCCGCAGACGCGGGCGCTGATCGAGAAACCGCCGCGGCCGATGTCGTTTCTGCCGTCGCGGCCGATCGACGAGGTCGAGACGGCTCTGCTCGAGCTGACGAGCGCGGAGGTGTGCGTCGAGTGCGGGCTCGCGGTGGCCCGGCCGCTCGGGTGGTCGCTGCTGCAGCCGGTGTTGCGGATCGCGTTCCAGTTCCTCGGCCAGTCGGCGGAACCGATCTTCGGCAACCTCGACCGGTTCTTCTCGCTGGTGACCCGCGGGATCGAATTCTCCTGGGAGCGCGGCGAAAAGGGCGGGACGGTGATGGCGCGGTTCGACGGGCCGGACACGCCTGAAGCGGCGTTCCACGTCCTGCGCGGGTCGCTGCTGTTCGCCTTCGAAGCGTCGGGCACGACGGGCGCCGTGAGCGCCCCGGAGATCGTCGAGTCGACCCCGGCGGAGGCGGTCGTCCGCTATCGCGTGAGCTGGGCGTGACGTCCCGCGCTCGCCCAAAAAGAGACGCTTTCTTGCCACCGGGACGCGCTGCGCCGTAGCATCCGAACAGGTCCATGGCGCCCGATAAGCCCATCCTGCTCGGCATCGATCTGGGCACCACGAACACCTGCGTTGCGTACGTACGCAACAAGGTCGCGCGTGTCGTGCCCAGCGACAAGGGCTCGCTGATCCTGCCCAGCGTCGTGGCGGTGAGCGAGAAGGGCGATCTCCTCGTCGGCCAGGTCGCCAAGGATCAGATGGTCGTCAACCCGCGCAACACCATCTACGGCGCGAAGCGCCTGATCGGCCGCCAGTACAACTCGAAGGTCGTCCAGGACATCAAGCACTACTTCTCCTACGAGATCGTCGAGGGCCCGAACGGCGAGGCCGCGGTCGTCCTGGCCGGCAAGGTCTACTCGCTCCCGCAGATCAGCGCGTTCGTCCTGCAGCACTGCAAGCGGGTGGCGGAGGCGACGCTCGGCCAGGAGATCACCGAAGCGATCATCTCGGTGCCGGCCTACTACAACGACAACCAGCGCAACGCCGTGAAAGAAGCGGGGAAACTCGCCGGCTTCAAGGTCAAGCGCATCGTCAACGAGCCGACCGCCGCCGCCCTCGCCTACGGTCTCAACCGCGGCTTCGATCACAAGGTGCTGGTCTACGACCTCGGCGGCGGCACCTTCGACGTCAGCGTGCTCCACCTCCACGGGAACGTGATGGAAGTGATCTGCACCGGCGGCGATACCTTCCTCGGAGGCGTCGACTTCGACAACCGGATCATCGACTTCGTCCTCGAGGAGTTCCGCAACGACACCAAGATCGATCTGACCCAGAGCCCGATCGCGATGCAGCGGATCAAGGGCGCCGCGGAAGCCGCGAAGATCGACCTGTCGCTGCTGTCCAACGTGATCATCGAGCTGAACTACATCACCGACCGGAAGGGCAAGCCGGTCGACCTGCGCATTCCGCTGTCGCGCGAGCGGATCAACGCGCTGACCATGGACCTCGTCGACCGCAGTTTCGAGCTGGTCGAGCGGGTGCTGGGCGAGAAGAACCTGAACCGCTCCGACATCCAGGAGGTCCTGCTGGTCGGCGGCCAGACCCGCATGCCGCTCGTGCAGGGCAAGGCGCACCAGTTCTTCGGCAAGCCGCCGCGCAAGGGCGTGCATCCCGACGAGTCGGTCGCGCTCGGCGCGGCTTTGTTGGCGGAGTCGATGCAGGAGATCGATTCGGTCACGCTGGTCGACGCGTTGAGCATGCCGATCGGATTCGCGGTGCCGGGCGGGCGGTTCAGGAAAGTCATCGAGAAGAACACGCAGATCCCGTCGAAGAGCAGCTTCCGGCTGCCGCCGGCGAAGGAAGGAAAGGGCCTCGAGCTCGACATCTTCCAGGGCGACGCGGACCGGATCATCGACAACGAGTACCTCGGGACGTTGAAATTCCCGGCCGACGCGGCTGGACAGCGGGTGAACTTCCTCCTCGACGAGGAGTGCCTGCTGCACGTGACCGTCGAGGGCCTGAC
>JAIVGS010000363.1 GCA_020201435.1 Myxococcales bacterium | reverse complement strand
GTACGTCGCCACCACCGAGGACGGCAAGAAGGCGCGGCTGACGATCGACCCGAATCTCCAGGCCCAGATGGCCAAGCTGCTCAAGCTCTACAAGCCGGTCGGCGCGGCGGTGGTCGCGATCGACCCGAAGACCGGCAAGGTCCTGGCGATGGCCGAATACGGCGAGGGCCACGCCACCAAGCCGCTCTATCCGGCGGCGAGCGTCTTCAAGATCATCACCGGCGCGGCGCTGATCGAGAAGGGCATCTCGCCCGACGACGAGATCTGCTACCACGGCGGCCGGCACGCGCTGAAAGAGAAGCTGCTGGTCGACAAGCCCACCCTCGACCGGCGCTGCCTCTCTTTGAGCATGGCGCTGGCGAAGAGCGCCAACGTCGTCTTCGCCAAGATGGCGGTGAAGCACCTCGACGCCGACGAGCTGCGCAAGGAGGCGGAACGGTTCCTCTTCAACCGGCCGATCTTCGATCAGCCGGTCGAGCAGTCGAGCGCCAACATCCCGAATTCAGGCCTGGATTTCGCGAAGAGCGCGGCCGGCTTCGGCGAGGTCAAGCTCTCCCCGATGCACGCCGCGCTGATCGCGGCGGCGGTCGGAAACGGCGGCGTCGCGGAGGAGCCGTCGATGGTCGAGGAGATCGACGGCCAGGAGATGCCGTCCACCGGGTCGATGCGGCTCCTCAACGAGGAGACCGCCGGCACGCTGCGCGACATGATGAAGCTGACCGTCTCGCAGGGCACCGCGACCTCGAGCTTCCGCGAGCGGCACCGGAACATCCTCGGCGACATCGAGGTGGCCGGTAAGACGGGTTCGCTCTCGACCCACACCCGCGGGCCGTTCAAGGACTACTCGTGGTTCGTCGGGTTCGCCCCGGCTGACGACCCGAAGATCGCGGTCGCTGCCGTGGTGGTGAACGGCCTCAAGTGGCGCGTCCACGCGCCGTTCATCGCCCGCGAGGCGCTCAAGGCGTACCTCGTCGGCGGGCCGCTCGGCCAGCCGCCGGCGGCGCGCGTCCGGCACGGCCGCAGGCACAAGAAACACGGTTAGAATGCGCCAGGTCGTGTTCTACACGCGCGAGGGCTGCAGCTTGTGCGTCACCGCGAAAGCGGTGATCCTCGCCGTGCGCCGCGAGGTCGACTTCGACTTTCGCGAGGTCGACATCGGCTGGGACGGCGACTTGTACGAGGACCACAAGCACGACATCCCGGTGGTCGAGATCGACGGCAAGCTCGCGTTCAAGCACCGGGTCGACCCGGCCGAATTGAGGAAGAGGCTCTCCCGATGAGCAAGCCGTACTCCCTTCTGGGCCACCTGGTGCCCGCCCTGCCGCGAGGAGATGCCGTCGCTGACTCGGCTCGCGCAACAGTTCGACCCGGGGACGTTCGAGGTGGTGGCGGTCAGCGTCGACGACGGGTGGGGTCCGGTGGAGAAATTCCTCACCCAGCCGAAGACGCCGTTCCGCGTCGTCCTCGACGAGGGCGCGCGGATCTCGCGCACCTACGGCACCACCAAGTTCCCCGAGAGCTACCTGCTCGACAAGGACGGCAGGCTCCGCCTCAAGTTCGTCGGCCCGCGCAACTGGACAGATCCGAACGTAGCCACGCTGCTCGAGGCGTACGGGGCGCGCAGGAAAGGCTAAGAGCAAAAGCACACCACGGAGGCATGGAGCGCACGGAGAAAAAGAACTGTTTTAAAAGCTCCGTGCTCTCCGTGCCTCGTGGTGAGATTTTGAAATTTTTCTATTGTTCTGTGAGTGCGGGGAGCGCAGCGAAGAGGGCGGCTACCGCGCACAGGAGTCCCGCGTAAGCGCCGAGCTCCGGCCGTGATTCGACGATCGCGATGCTGCGGCCGACCGCGCGCAAGGCATGCGACTGCGTCGTCCACGCCAGGAACAATCCGGTAAAGATTGCCGCCCCGCCCGAGGCGCCGAGCTGCGCGAGACGGAGCAGCCGATCCTCGCGTGCATCCGCTTTGCGCGCGCGCAGGTAGACCAAGGCGAGCGCCGCGGCGCCGAGGAGCAAGACCGGCCATGCGGCGACGAGGCCGATGATCTCCTCGTCCTGCCGCGTCCATCGCCAGGGAAGGGCGAGCGTCAGCAGGAGTCCCGCGGTTGCCCCCGCCGCCCACCGGTCGAAGACGGACAGGGTGCCGAAGAAAGAACCGAGGTCGGACGCGGCCTTACGGGCTGCGTCGGTGACGGTCGGCGTGGGCGCGACGGGGTCCGCCAGATAGGGCCGGCGTGGCTCCAGCGTGGCCGCCGCGGAAGGTGAAGGATTCCAGCCACCTGGCCGCCGGCCGCTCCCTTTGCGCAGCCGATCGGGCATACCGCGCGAGGTAGGTGCAAGACCTACATCGGTCTTCTCGCCTTCGACCGGCGTGATCTCGTCTGCTCCGAGGAAGGAAGCATCGAGAATCTCATCGCAATTGTCGCAGATCGCGGCCCCTTCCGGAGCCATTTCACCACACCGCGGGCAGCGCACGGACGTCACCCTACCGGAGGGAGCGCTCGCCCGGCAAGGAGCCGGCTTTTCCTTGTAGGCCCTCTGGGACGCGGGCTATAAGCGCCTGATGCCGATCAAAGTCGCACTGATGGGCCTGGGGGCCATCGGCCGCGGCATTGCCCGGTGTGCACTGCAAAAATCCGAGCTCGAAATCGTGGCCGCCATCGATCTCGACCCGTCGCGGGTCGGTAAAAAGCTCTCCGACGTGCTCGACGCGCCCGCTCCGGACGTGATCGTCGGGTCCGATGCGGTTGCGGAAATGAAAAAAGTTCAGGGCGGAGTGCTCCTGCACGCGACCGGCAGCCGGCTCGACGACGTCGAGGGCGAGCTGGCGCAGGCGTTGACGGCAGGGCTTTCGGTGGTTTCTACGTGCGAGGAATTGTCGTACCCGTGGCTGCGGCATCCCGAGATCGCCGAGCGGCTCGACAAGCTGGCCCAGAAGCGGAAGCTGGCGCTGCTCGGGACCGGCGTGAATCCCGGGTTCGTCATGGATCGGCTGCCGGCGACGATGGGCGCGGTCTGCGGCCGGATCGATCGCGTGAAAGTGACGCGGATCGTCGATTCGCGCACCCGCCGCGTGCAGCTGCAGAG
>JAIVGS010000022.1 GCA_020201435.1 Myxococcales bacterium | reverse complement strand
TTGCAGTGGATGCCCGGCAGGTTCGCGAAGCGATCCCGCTGGATCGAGCGCGCCCGCTCGACGCGTTCGCGGATCGAGGCGGACGACTCCCCGCGGGCCAGCGACTGCATCTCCTTCGCCGACAGCGTGGCAACTTCGATGTGAAGATCGAAGCGATCGAGGATCGGCCCCGACAGCCGCCGCAGGTAGTTCTCCTTCATCGGCAGCGAGCAGCGGCAGCGGTTCTGGTTCTTGTCCGACGCATGCCCGCAGGGGCACGGATTCATCGCGCCGATCAGCATGATCCGCGCCGGCAGCGTCGTCTGTTCCTTGACCCGCGAAATGGTGACGTCGCCGTCCTCGAGCGGCTGCCGCAGCGCCTCGAGCGCGGCCCGGCCGAACTCGCAGATCTCGTCGAGGAAGAGCACTCCGTTCGTCGCCAGCGAGATCTCTCCGGGGCGCGGCGGAGCGCCTCCGCCGACCAGACCGGCCACCGAGATCGTATGGTGCGGCGCGCGAAACGGCGGGTCGACGAGGAGGCCGTCGCCGGATCTCAGCTTTCCCGAAATCGACCAGATCGACGTGGTTTCGACCGCCTCCTCGAACGACAGCAGCGGCAGGATCGTCGGCAGCCTGCGGGCGAGCATCGTCTTGCCGGTGCCCGGCGGGCCGATCATCAATGCGTTGTGGCCCCCGGCGGCGGCGATGACCAGGGCGTCCTTGGCGTGGTCCTGCCCGCGCACGTCGGTGAAGTCGAGATCCGAGACGGTTGGCGGCGGTCGCCCGGGTGGGTGTGAGGCGACCCCGCTGATGCCGCAGAAGATCTCGGCAGCCTCGACGAGCGTGGACGCGCCGTAGACGCGGATGCCGTTGACCAGCGCGCCTTCGCCGGCGTTCGGCTGCGGCACGATCATCCGGGTCAGCCCGAGCCGCCGCGCCTCCAGCGCGATGGGCAGGACGCCGCGCACCGGTAAAAGGTCGCCGGAGAGCGAAATCTCGCCGACGACCATGGCCGGCTGCGCGGGCGGCGGAATGAGCCCGGACGCGGAGAGGACGCCGAGCGCGATCGCGAGATCGAAGACGGCGCCCTCCTTGCGCAGCCCTCCGGGCGCGAGGTTGACGATGATTTTCTTCTGCGGGAGCTGGTACCCGCTGTTGCGGATCGCCGTCTGCACGCGCACGCGAGCGTCGGTGCAGGCGAGATCCGGCAGGCCGACGAGCCAGAAGCCGGGCAGGCCGAGCGAGAGATCGACCTGCACGTCGACCGGACGCGCCGCTGCGCCGGCGATGGTCGCGCTGTGGAGGGTGGACTGCACGCCGCCCCGCACTGCGAACGGCGTGCCGGATTCGTTTCAGACGAGAATTGCACTCCGGCGTCTCGAAATCGGGCTTCGGTTTTGAGCCGGCGGGTCCGGATCGCTACAGTGCGCTCCATGAGACGCGCGGTCCTCGGCTGCATGGCGCTCTTTGCCGCTTACTTCGTCCTGGCGCGGTTCGGCCTTTTGATGGGCGCGGTGGCGGGTTTCGCCGCTCCGGTATGGCCAGCGACGGGAATCGCGCTGGTGGCGCTGCGCATGTTCGGCCTGGGTCTGTGGCCGGGCGTGTTCGCCGGGGCCCTCGCGGTCAATCTCCACGCCGGCGCGTCGATCCTGACCGCGGTCGGAATCGCCTGTGGAAACACGCTCGAAGCGGTCGTCGGGAGCTGGCTCCTCGGTCGCGCGCGCTTTCACCCCGCGTTCGAGCGCATCGAGGACGTGATGGCGCTGATCGTCCTCGCCGCGCTCTGCAGCACCGCGGTGAGCGCATCGATCGGCGTCGGCAGCCTCTTGCTCTCCGCCGTGGTCCATGGCGAAGGCGCGTTCGACGCATTGCGCGCGTGGTGGATCGGGGATGCGTTGGGCGATCTGGTGGTCGCGCCCGCCCTCTTCATCGCCTGGGCGCGGCCTCGGTTGCGCGGCCGGCCCGGCATCGTCGCCGAGGCGGTGCTGCTCGCCATCGTCATCGGCGGAGTCGGCGTGCTCGTCTTCGGCCACCCGTCCTCCTTCCTGCGCCATCCGTTCATTCTCTTTCCGCCGCTCGCGTGGGCCGCGCTGCGTTACGGCCAGTACGGCGCCATGGGATCGGTGTTGATCAGCTCCGCCATCGCGATCGCGGGAACCGCGATGGGCCTCGGACCGTTCGTCGAGCGGACGCTGTCCGATTCGCTCCTCCAAGTGCAGGTCTTCATGGGGATCGCCGCGGTGACCGCGCTCCTCCTCGGCAGCGCGATCGCCGAGCGCAACCGCGCGATCGACGCGCGCGACGAGTTCCTCTCGATCGCGGCGCACGAGCTGCGAACGCCATTGACGGCGCTCTCGTTGCACACCCAGGGATTGCTCCGGCAGCTGCGCGGCACCGCGGCGCCGCCGAGCCGCGCCGAGATCGAGGAGCGGCTGACGGCGACCGGCCGGCTGCTGGCGCGGTTGACGAGGTTGATCGAGGAGCTGCTGGAGGTCTCGCGGATCGCGACCGGCGCCATCGAGCTCCGGCGGGAAGCGGTCGACCTCGCCGACGTCGCCCGCGAAAGCTTGTCGCGCTTCGAAGTGCCGCTCGCCGAAGCCGGGTGCAAGGTCGAGCTGACCGCAGAAGGCGATCTGCACGGCCAGTGGGATCCGGCGCGCCTCGAGCAGGTCGTCGACAACCTGATCAGCAACGCCGTGAAGTACGGGGCAGGCAAGCCCGTCGAAATCCACCTGCGCGATCGCGGCGACCGGGCCGAGATCGAGGTGCGCGATCACGGGATCGGCATCGAGCACGGCGACCAGCAGCGCATCTTCGAACGGTTCGAACGGGCGGTGTCCCGCCGCAGGTTCGGCGGGTTCGGTCTCGGCCTGTGGATCGCGCGTCGCGTGATCGAGGCGCACGGCGGGGCGATCCGGCTCACCAGCGCGCCGGGAACCGGCTCGACGTTCATTGTGGAATTGCCGCGTTAGAAAATGCAAAACGCGTAGGTCCTAAGCCACCTTCGGTGGCCGGGCCTAGTCGTCCCAGAAGCTCCGCCGCCAGCGCCCCGAGCGATTCGGCGTGAACAGCACCAGCAACCCGACCGCGACGACGATTCCGGCAGTCTGCAGCACCGGATGGCTCCGCGCCAGGTACGCGAGCGTCCCGGCCCCGAAGAAGGTCGCGACCATCGCCATCGCGACTCCGAAGCGGACGTTGGCGTCGGGAATCATCTCCAGCAGGCGCATGCCGAGCGGCCTCGAATCGTACGACGAGGCGCTCCATCCCATCTTCAGCCGCTCGTGATCGGCGACTTCCCGCGCGATCGACTCGCCGAGGAGCCGGTTCTGCTCGACGACGTCGACGGCCGGCCGCTTCGCTTCCTGCGAGCGGACGACCAGCCGCGCCTGCCAGAACCGCACGTTCCAGGTCCGCACCTCGTCGCTGTCGAGCCGCGCCTGGCAGTTGACGCACTTGACCGCAAACCGGGTGTTGTCGGCCTCGCACACCGGACAGCGCAGGAACGGCTGCTCGGTGGCGTCGGTCGCGTCGATCTCCACGCCGCTCCGGAGCTGCTCCTCGCGCCGGGCGCGAAAGCGCTCTTCGTTCGCCACCCCATGAGGCGGCGTGTCGCCCGGCTTGCGCGGCCGCTCGAGGTTCAGAAAGCGCGTCAGCCGGCCGGCCATCAGCGCACCACCGCCAGCCGCTGGGCCGACGAGGCCGGCCGGGTCCGGTTCTTCGACCAGTCGCGCAGCCGCGCGATCTCCTCGCCCATCGTCGCCGACAGCGGATACGTCTCCTGCAGCGCCTGCATCACGTGGGCCTGGGTCAGCTCGGCGCCTTCCGCGAACGCGAGGTACATGCCGGCGATGATCGCCTGCTCGATCTCGGAACCGCTGTACCCCTCGGCGGTCGTCGAGAGCGTGTCGAGGTCGAACCTGGCGGGATCGCGCTGCCGCTTCTGGATGTGGATGCGGAAGATCTCACGTCTCTCGGCGGCCGAGGGAAGATCGATGAAGAAGATCTCGTCGAACCGTCCCTTGCGCAGCAGCTCGGGCGGCAGCGCCTCGATCCGGTTCGCGGTCGCCACCACGAAGACCGGCGCGGTCTTCTCCTGCAGCCAGGTCAACAAAGATCCGAAAACACGCGCGCTCACGCCCGAATCGGTGACCGCCGACCCGGCGCTCCCGGCGAGGCCTTTCTCGATCTCGTCGATCCACAGCACCGTCGGCGAGACGCTCTCCGCCACCCGGATCGCCCGCCGCAGGTTCTCCTCGGAGGACCCGATCAGCGACGAGAAGATCCGCCCCAGATCGAGCCGCAAGAGAGGCAGCGCCCACTGCGACGCGATCGCCTTCGCCACCAGGCTCTTTCCACACCCTTGAACACCCAGCAGCAGGAGCCCCTTCGGCGCCGGCAGCCCGAACTTGCGCGCCGGCTCGGAAAACGCGCCGTTGCGCCCGGTCAGCCACGCCTTCAGATCCTCGAGCCCGCCGACGTTCCCGAGGTGCTCGTCGAGCCCGACGAACTCGAGCAGCCCGCTCTTGCGCACGACCTGTTTCTTCTCTTCCAGGACCAGCCGGATGTCGTCCTTGTCGAGGACGCCGTCGTTGGCGATCGCCTTGGCAAACGCGTTCTCCGCTTCGCTCAGCGTCAATCCCTGCGCGGCCTTGATCAGCTGCTCGGCCTCGTCTTTCGACAGGTCGATGCGCGCCTTGTTGCCCTGCCGGACGACCGCGACGATCTCTTTCAAGAGCTGCACCAGGTCGCGAAACCCGGGCAGCGGCACATCCAGAACCGAGATCTCCTTCTCGAGCTCGATCGGAATCACCGGCGAGGGCGAGAGCAGGATCACCGTCGTGTACGTCGACTTGAGGTCCTGGGCGAGCTCGCGCATCGAGCGGACGACCGGCGGGCTGTCGAGGAACGGGTGGAAATCCTTCAAGACGACCAGCGAAGGCTCGGTCAGCTTCGAAATCGCGTTGAGCGCCTCGATCGGATCGCGCGACTGCTCGGAGATGGTCAGCGTCCGGGCCCCCGAAAGGCGCCGGAGCCCGCGCGTAACCGACCATGTCAGCAGCGCTTTTCCGTGGTTCTGCGCGACGTCCTGGAGGATCGCGTCGAGCCGCTGCTCCTCCCACGTCACCAGGTAGATGAGCGGGTATCGGGCGCGGATCAGCGTGTCGAGGTCGGAGACGAACCTCGGCGTCCCCGCGGCGGGGACTGCGTCCAGGATCTCCATCGCCTCGGATTGTATCAGAGCGATGCGACTGCGCGGCGGATGCGGCTGACGGCTTCCGGAATCGACGCCGCGGGTACGTCGAGGTGGGTGACGAGGCGAATCCGCTCCCCCGATCCCTCGGCGTTGAAGAGCACGCCCTGCGCTTTCGCGGCCGCGACCAGCGCGCGGGAGCCGCCCTTCACCTCGACGTCGACGAAGAGAAGGTTCGTCTCCACCTCCCGCGGATCGCACGAGAATCCCGGAAGTTCTCTGAGCAATTCCGCTAGCTTGCGCGCATTGCGGTGGTCTTCGGCGAGCCGCTCGATGTGGTGGTCGAGCGCGTACATCCCCGCCGCCGCCAGCACCCCTGCCTGTCGCAATCCGCCGCCGAGGCGCTTGCGCAGCCGGCGCATCTTCGTCACCCGCTCTTTCGTCGAAGCCACCAGCGATCCCGCCGGCGCGCCGAGTCCTTTGCTCAGGCAGACCGACACCGTGTCCGCGACCGCGCCGTATTCGGTGAGCTTCACGCCTGAGGCGACGTGCGCGTTCCACAGCCTCGCCCCGTCGAGATGCACGCCGAGCCCCGCGCCGCGCGCGACTTCTTCGACCGCGCGCATCCGCTGCAGCGGCCACACCGATCCGCCGCCGCGGTTGTGCGTGTTCTCCATCGCGACGACCTTCTGCCGCGGGAAGTGATCGTTCTCTCCCCGCCGCAGGACCTGCGTCACGTCCTGCGGTCCGAAGATGCCGCGCGGCCCGTCCAGCACCACGCTCTGCGCGCCCCACAGCGCCGAGATCGCGCCGCCCTCGTAGTTCACGACGTGCGCGCCGCGATCGCAGATCACCTCGTCCCCCTGGCCGGCGAACGACCCGAGCGCGATCTGGTTCGCCATCGTCCCGGTGGGCGTCCAGATGGCCGCTTCCTTCCCGAGCAGGGCGGCGACCCGCTCTTGAAGCCGGTTGATGGTCGGGTCGTCGCCGAAGACGTCGTCGCCCACCTCGGCGTCGTGCATCGCCTTGCGCATGCCGGGGCCCGGCTTGGTGACGGTGTCGCTCCGCAGATCGATGATTTCGGCCATGATGGCGCCGCATGATAAGCGCGAACGCGAAGCGGTTCGAGAAGATCGTGCGGCGCCTCGAGAAGGCGATGCCCGAGGCGAAGATCGCGCTCGACTACGACGACGAGATCCAGCTGCTCGTCTCGGTGATGCTCTCCGCGCAGTCGACCGACGCGGTGGTGAACACCGTCACCCCGGCGCTCTTCGCCCGCTTCCCGACCGCGGCGCATTACGCGCGCAGCTCGCCCGACGTCATCGGCCAGTTGATCAAGCGGGTCGGCCTGTGGCGCGCGAAGTCTCGCAACCTTCACGCGGCGATGAAGAAGATCGCGAACGAGCACGGCGGCAAGCTGCCGAAAACACGAGAGGAATTGCGCGAGTTGCCGGGCGTGGGCTGGAAGACGGCCGGCGTGGTTGTCAACCATGCGTTCGGGACGCCCGCGTTTCCGGTCGACACGCACGTCGGCCGCGTCGCGCGGCGGCTCGGCCTCACCCGGCAGGAGGACCCGGACAAGGTCGAAAAGGATCTCTCGAAGCTCCTCGCGCCCGCCCTCTGGGGGCGGGCGCATCAGCTCCTGATCTGGCACGGCCGTAGGACGTGCGACGCGCGCCGACCGCACTGCTCGCGCTGCGTGGTTCGAAGCCTCTGCCCGCGCCGCGGCGTCAAGGAGAGCGACTGAAGAGGAACGGCTCGTCGCCGGCGACTAATTCACCGGCTTCAGCTTCCCGGCCAGCGCCGGATCGAGCGCGAGCGTGTCGTCGCGCAGCAGGATCGACCCGAGCGGAATTCCCGACTTCTGCTGCAGGTCGAGCGAGAGATCCTCCGGCGACAGCGTCCACATCGCGCCGGTGGCGGGGTCGACGATCAACCATCCGATCAGGCCGCCGAAGAGCAGGTTTCCGCCGACGTACCAGCCGCTGACGTTGGAATCGATCACCGCCTCGCGCGGGGCGAATCCGGGCTTCTCGACGACCACCCGGTACTTCGAGCCGCTGAAGAACCCGCGCGACTTGTTCAGCGCGACGGTGTACGGCGTCCTGCCCGAGGTGATCGCGGTGCCCGTGGATGCCTCGTAGATGGTGACGTTCGCGTCCGACGGCGAGGACCGGATCGAGATCGACTGCGGTCCGCCGCCTTTGATGATGCTTGCACAGCCAAGTGAAGACACGAACAGAACCACGAACCCAATGCGGGTTGTCATGGGTACTCCCCCCTTTGGCCACGTTTGGCCACCCGCAGTATCGCCCTGGCGACGGCGTCGTTCAAGGCCGCGTCAAGGAGAGCGGCTGAAGAGGAAGATCTCGTTGCCGTCCTGCGCCAGGGCCTCGAACCGGGCCCACCCTTTCGGCGCTTTCTCGACGTATCGCTTCCAGGCGAGGCCGGTCAACTCGTAGTCCGCGTCCGCGAAGTGAGTGATGTACGCCTCGACACGCGGCGGAAAACAGGACGTTTTTTCCCCTTTCGCGATGATCGAGGCCGCCTGCAGCCAGTCGCAGGCCTTCTGCGGATCGTGGGCGGAAGCGATGGTGATCAGCAGATCGAGGGGCAAATGCCGGAGGATCCCCGCCGCCAGACCGAGGACGTGATGCGCGGGTGTCCCCGCGATCTTCGGCTCCGGCCCGCACGAGCCGTCGGCGTTCCACGGCAATGTCGCGGCTTTCAATGAATCGTGCCAAATCGACGACACCGTGAGAACGGTGTCGTCGACATGCGTTTTGTAGACGTGCCGGTAGACGTTCGCGAGCGCCCGCGCATGGAGCAGGTTCGCCAGCGAATGGACCGCGAGCCCGCCCGGGTAGCCGTGGTGGCTCTCCTCGCACGCGCCTCCCGGAGCCGCCGCGAAGTCGCCTTTGCGCGGCGGCGGCAGCGTCAGCTCCGGCTCGCCGAGCAGCCTGCGAGCCTCGTCGAGGTGCGTGTAGGCCCACGCCTCCTGCGGCAGCCAGGGCGTCAGGATCTGCGTTTCGACGGCCGCCCGAAGGGCCGGATCGGGGATCGCCCCTGCCTCGCGGCGGAGCTCGAGGAACGCCTCGTGCGCGAACGGCAGGCTGCGGGCGATGGCGGCGGGGTCGTGGGCGGCGAGAAGAAGGGCGATGATCATTGGTCGTTTTCTTGCGATGTCAGGGGGCACGTCTACCGTAATCGGCATGGAGAACCTGCGCGAACAGATCGAATCGAAGCTCTCGGACGCTCTCGAAGCCGGCCTGAACGCCGAAGAGGCGCTCGCAGAGACGGCCGGCCTGCTCACCGAGGCCGAGGTGCTTTTCGTACGCTTGTCGCACCCGTCGCCTTCGGTGCCGCCGCCCCAGTGGTAGAAGGGCCGGCATGGCCCTCTACGCGATCGTGGTCCTGAAGTACACGGCTCCGCTCGAGCGCATCTTGCAGACGGTCGAAAAGCACCGCGCCTACCTGCGCGAGCTCCACGCGCAGGGAAAGATGGTGGCGTCCGGCCCGTTCGTCCCCCGCGAGGGCGGCGCGCTCTTGCTCCGGATCAACGACCCGTCCGAGATCCAGCCGCTGCGCGCGAAGGACCCCTACCAGATCGAAGGTCTGTGCTCGGACACGATCCACATCTGGGACCCGAACATCGGCCGCGAAGGCCTGGATTCCCTCGCGGGCGACTAGATGAACCTCTTCGCCGCGCTGGCGGTCGCAGCGTACGCCGACGCCCGACGTGCCGTCTCCTGAGTTCAGCTACCGGCAGATGGCCGACGACACCGTGGCGCTGCTCGAGAGGCTCGGCATCCGCGAGGTCGACGTCGTCGGCTGGAGCGACGGCGGCATCATCGGCTTCTTGCTCGCCATCGAGCATCCCGCGCGGTCCGGCGGCTGGTCACCTCCGGCGCCAACGTCGACGAGAAAGGATACGCGCCGCCGAAGTCGCCCGAAGTAAAACCCGATGATCTTCCGCGGTTTTTCAGAGAGGATTACGGGAAATACTCGCCGGACGGCCCGCAGCACTACGCCGAATTCGTGAGGCGGGTAGGGCAGACGTGGGGGCGCCATCCGTACGTCGAACGCGAGCGGCTCAAGTCGATCAAATGCCCGACGCTGATCATCGCCGGCGACCATGACTTCATTCATTCCTTAGCAGCAGACGATCCACATCGCCCAGGCGATCGCGGGCGCGCAGCTGATGATCGTCCCGGGGACGGGCCACGGTACGTTCCGCGAACGGCCGGAGCTGATGAACCTCGTGCTGCTCGAATTCCTCGACAGCGCGGCGAAGTGACGGCTACTCGCGCAGCTCCCGTAACCACTGCGGAATGCGCCTGGCCCGCCGCCACCCGTGCCGCAGCAGCCACGTGCGCGGATCGGCGAGCACCCGCTCGCGCCGCTCCAGGTCGTAGACCGCTGACGAGAATGGGTCGATGCCGCGCCACCCTCCGAAGTGATGCGCGTGATTTCCGAGGACGTACGCGAGCGCATTCACGAGCTCTGTCGGCGTCTCGAGCACGCGCGAATGGTAGTGATCGCCAAACACGCGCCCCGGCTCGCCCATCAGCCTGTTCAGCGCTTTCGCCACGCGGATGTTGAGGCCCTGCATCCCCCGCGACAGGGCGAGGTCGTTGTCGGCTTCGACGAGTAAATGCAGGTGATTGCCGAGCACGGTGAACTCGATCACCCGCAGCCCGAACCTGCCGAGCGCGTCCGCGAGGCAGGCCTCGACGACCCGAAAGCAACGGCGGCTGCGTAGATTCCAGACTCGCTGCGTGACGACCAGCGTGACGTGAACGGCAGCCGGCGTTTCGAACCTCGCGCGCCGCTTGTGCGAGACCCGCGCCTTCCGCCCGGCCGGCTTTCGGCCAGCACCAGCGCGCTTTCCCCCTCGCTGCCGAAACTTGAACGCGGTTTGGCTCATTTGATTGGGGATATATTAGACGATCGGCCGTTTGGGTCAACCGAAATCACCGATGTCGCCGAAAAAATTCGACGAACGGGAGCCTGAACACAAAGCGAGCGTGACCGCGATAAGGGCAACGGCGGAGACTGACCCGACCAGGCGACAATGGAGGTGGCGCAGGTAAAAGTAGATCATCAGAACCGCAAGCCCCCCGCCGACCAAAAGCCATGGCGACACATGGTCGACGACGAGGAGGAAACCGTTCAACGCACCTGGAACGATGCCCATGGTCACTGCGACCGGCTCGAGTGTTGCGTCCTCCGGCAATCGCGACCGAACGACGAGATGACTTCCTCGCGCACAGAGGAGGAATCGCGAGCGCGCCCACCGACTCGACGGGTCTTCTCACGGGTAACAAGAGACCGTTGCCCGCCACGAGACGCGACTGGAAGTCCCGCACGGATCGCGAGCACTGCGCCGCACGAAACCGTTGCCTGTATGAGCCGCAATTCGACCCCGGGCGCAATGAACCTGCACGCGAGATCGAAATGCGACAACCGTCACCACGCTGAACAGGGCGGCGTGAAGCGTGCCCCCAAGTAACGGGTGCAAAGAACGCCCGAGCCCGATGCTCACGGCTGGTCGGCGCGCGGCGAGCCGGTCAGCACCGGTCGGCCCGCCCAACCCGGGGGGACGACCAGCTCGACCGACGGCGACGGGACCCAGCCGGTCAGCCCGTTCGCCAGTTTCACGCGGCGATAGTCGCCCTCCTGGTCCTCGACCCGCACGGTCGTCCCTTCGTGCACCTCGAAGTGACTGACGCTCTTCTCGGCCGGCCCCTCTCGCGCGGGCACCGCCTGCGCGACCACGACCGCGCGCTGCAGCGCCATCCGGCGGCCGGTCGCGGCGCCCCAGGTGACCGCTGCCGAGAGCAGCGCGAGCCCGAAGGCGACTCCGGTCGCCAGCCCGCTCCAGGGAAAACGCCGGTACATCCGCGCCGCGAGCAGCACCCAGGCGATCGACCAGAACGTCACCAGCAGCGCCGCGGCGGTCCCGCCCGGAAGCGGCGCGAGGACCCGCGCGACCGTCTCGGTCCCGCCCTCTTCGCTCTCGCCCTCGAGCTTGTCGACGTTTCCGCGCCGCACCTCGATCAAGTCCGCGCGCGCGTCGTCGTCCCCGGGGTCGAGAAAGAGCGCCCGCTCGAAGTGGAGCGCCGCCATCCCCCGCCGTCCCTGGCGCAGATACGCCGCGCCCAGGTTCGTCTCCAGCTCGGGCGACGTCACGCCCTCCGCGATCAGCGCCTCGTACGACGCGATCGCGCGGGCGAGGTCGCCCGACAGATACGCCGCGTTCGCGTCGGAGAAGAGCTGCTGGGCGAGGAGCAAGGCGACGATCACTTGCGCTCCAGCTCGTTGAGGATCTGATCGGCGCGCGTCAGCATCGCCTCCCGCGCGGTGGCTTCGCCGGAGCGCGGCGCGAACCGGGCCCGATCGCAGTCGTCGAGGACGCGCAACAGCCGGCCCACGACCTCCTCGGAATGGCCGCGTTCGGCGAGCGCGCGGGCGAGCTCCTCGCGGGTCAGCCCCGCCGCGACCACGCCCTGCTTGTCGGCGAGATATCCGGTGATCGCGCGCGCGACCTCGGCGTAGAAAGCCGGCGCCTCGCCTTTCGCGAGCAGCGCCTGTGCGCCGCGCAGTCGCCGCGCCGCCGCCGTCCGCGCGAGCTTCACCCGCCGCTGCTGTGGGTCGACCATCAACAGCCGCCGCATGCGTCCGAGCCCGAGCAGCAGCGCGAGACCGAACGGCGGCGCCGCGAGCAGCGGCCAGAACCACGGCGTGCTCCAGGGAGGCGCGCCGCGCGTCGCGCCGGTCAGCCGCAGCCGGATCGGCCGCACCCCTCCCGCCGCCAGGAGATTTTGCGCCACCGACTCGGCCGCCGCGGCGCCCGCCACCGCCGGCGCCACGTGGAGGCTAACCGCCTCCGTGTGCAGCGTCCGATACTGCTTCTGCACCGGGTCGAAGATGTCCATCGCGAGCGCCGGCACGTCCACCACCCCGGTGCGCTCGGGTACGAGAAGCTGCTCCACGGTGCGCGTTCCGGTCACCTGGCCTTTTTCGATCGTTTCCTTGTCGGTCGTGGTCGCGTCGTACGCGCGCAGCCCGGCGATCGCGCCGAGCCTGGGCAGCCGGAGATCGCGCACGTTTCCGCGCCCGGTGGCGACCAGCTTGAAGGTGACCGGCTGGCCGACCGCGACGGTGATCGGGTCGACCGTCGCGCTCAGGCTCCACTGCCCGACGTTGCCGGGGTCGAACGCCAGCGGCTTGCCCGGCGGCAGCGGCTGGACGTCGAGCGTGACTTCCTGCGACTGACGCCGCGAGCTCCCGCGCGAGAAGAGCATGCCGAAGCCGGTCAGCACCTCGACCTCGGCCGGCTCGATCACCGCATGCCCCGGGCGAAGCGCGAACAGCGCGCGTTTCCTCAACAAAAAGCTGCGGTACGGCACGCCGTCGAGGATCCGCGCCTCCCCGACCAGCTGCTGCGGGGCCTCGATCTCCTCGGTCCAGAACCCGTCGAGCCGCGGCAGCTGCAGCTTGTCGATGCCGCTGACGTTGATCCGCGCGAGCAGGTAGAGCGAATACGAAATCTGTTGTCCGACGAACGGCCGGTCGTTGTCGACCGAGGCGCGCAAGAGGAGATCGCGGCTGCCGGGATGGACGTCGGCGAACGGATCGAGATCGTCCCGCGGCTGGTCGAGCGCGTCGAACGGGCTCGGCCTGCGCTGCGCCCGCGACGGGGGCGGCGTCTGACCCGCGGAAAGGACGTGCACTTTCAACGGCTGCGTCGCGTAGGTCCGGCCGTGGTACTCGAGGCTGGCCGGCTCGATGACCAGATCTCCCGCGCGCTTGGGCGTGAGGGCCAGCGTAGTCACGATCGTCCGATGGAACGACGGCGCCCCGTTGACGAACGCGAAGCTCACCTGCTCCGACTGCTGCCGGCTGACGAGGTCGAAATCGTTGAGCGCCGGCGGCTGCAGCTCGCCGGGCTCGCCCTTCGACGAGTAGGTGGCGGTGATCGACATCGTGACCGTGCCGTCGAGCGCGACCTGATCGCTGTCGAGCGCCGCCGACAGCTCGACCTCGGCGGCGCCGAAGGCCGCGAACGCGATCAGGAAGAGCGCGCTACCAATCCTTCTCGACGTCACCCCGCCGCGCCTCCTTCCGCTTCTCCTTGGCGAACCGCCACACTTGCAGATTCTTCTCGCCCGCGCGCAGCGCGTCCAGCAGCCGTTCGGCCTCGCTGCGATCGACCGGCTTCTGCTCCTCCGGCTGCGGCTGTTTCTTTTCCTGCTGTTTCGCCTGCTGCGGTTGCTGCTGCTGCTGCTGTTCCTGGTTCTTGTCGCCGGCCTCCTT
Source organism: Myxococcales bacterium (assembly GCA_020201435.1). Lineage (GTDB taxonomy): Bacteria > Myxococcota > Myxococcia > Myxococcales > 40CM-4-68-19 > 40CM-4-68-19. The sequence continues at coordinate 7,576 of JAIVGS010000022.1, read as the reverse complement.
CTGCTGCTGCTTCTGCTGCTCCTCGCCCTTGGCCTTGTCGGGCTGCTGCTGCTGCTGGTTCTGCTTGTTCTCCTTGCTCTCCTGCGGTTGCTGCTGTTGCTGCTTCTGCTTGCGCTCCTCCTGCGTCTTGAGGAGCAGCTCGAGGTTCACTTTCGCATCGACGTCGTCGGGGTCGAGTGCGAGCGCTGCGGCGTACGCCTTCATCGCGTCGTCCGGCCGGCCCATCGCCTCGGTCGCGAGCGCGAGGTCGTACGCCGCCTGCGCCTTGAGCTTGCCGTCGCTGCGCTGCATCGCCTGGCCGGCTTCGCTCGCGGCTTCGGGCGCTTTCGAGGGGTCCAACTTGAGGAGCGTCGCGGCGCGATCGAGCGAGAGCGCCGGCGAGTCCGGCAGCCGCTCATGCGCCTTGTCGTACTCTTTCAGCGCGTTCTCCGGCTCGCCCTGGGCGACGAGCGCATTGCCCTGGGCGACGTCGGGGTCTTCCTTCTCGTACAACCGATGGGTCGCCTCGGCCATCCTGTGGAAAAAACTCGACTTTTCCGTCTTGGGCCTGGCGACGATGACGACCCGCTCGGGGGCGGCGATGAGCAGCGCGAGAAGGAGGATCATGCCGTCCTCCGGCGCAGGAGCGGCCCTTCGCCCAGCGCGGCGGCGATGCACAACAGCGCGAACGCCGGCCAGGCGAACCACATGTACTTGTCGTCGTACTGCACCGAGAGGCGCGATTCGAGATCGCCCTTCTGCAGCTTGTCGAGCTCGGGCAAGAGCTGCAGCACTCCGAGGTCGGAGCCGCCCCCGCGCAGGACGAGGCCGTTTCCGCGCGAGGCGAGGTCGCGAAGTCCGGCGACGTCCGTCCGGGTCAGGACCGTGCGGCCTTCCTTGTCTTTCTTGTACCCGGTGACGTTGCCGTACTTGTCGACGACGGGGATCGGCTCGCCCGTCTCGCTCCCCACCGGCACGGCGTAGATGCGGATGCCGGCGTCGCCGAGCTCGGAGGCGTATTTCAAGGCATCTCCCTGCTGATCCTCGCCGTCGGTGATCAACAGGACGGCTTTCGCCGCCGAGCCGCGCCCGCCGCCTTCGAGCACGCGCTTCGACTCCAGCAGCGCGTTGGCGATCGCCGTCCCCTGCTGCGGCATGCCCGCCGGGTCGACCGCGCGCAAAAAGAGCCGCGCCGCGGCGTAATCGGTCGTCAGCGGGCACTGAACGAACGCATCGCCGGCGAAGACGACCAGGCCGACCCGGTCGCCTTTCAACCGATCGAGCAGCGCCGTCACCTCGAGCTTGGCGCGATCGAGCCGGGAGGGCTTCACGTCCCGCGCCAGCATCGAGTTGCTCGCGTCGAGCGCGATGACGAGGTCGATCCCGGTCCGCTTCACCAGCTCGGTCCGCTCGCCGCACTGCGGCCCTGCCGCCGCGAAGAAGAGGAAAAAGAGCCCGACGCCGAAGACCGACCCGCGCGCGATGCCCTGCGCCGCGCCTGAATTGCTCAAGACTTTCGCGAACCTCGGCGAGGGGACCAGCCCCGCCACCTGCCGCTGCCGCTGCCACGCGCGATAGGCCGCGAGCGCCCCGATGATGAGCCCGACCGGCGCCAGCCAGAGCCAGATCGGCGACACGATCCGCAGGTGAATGCCGAGCAATGTCGTCTGGATGCCGGTCATGGGGCACCTTGAAGACGCGAGCTGCGCAGCGCGAGGCCGAGGAGGCCGAACAGCGCGGCCGGCAGGAAGAACTTCGCGTACCACTCGTCGTAGCGGGTCGAGCCCGCCGCCTCGTAGATCTTGCTCTTCTCGAGCGAATCGAGCACCGCGTGGAGGCCGCTCTCGAGCGATTCCTTGTCGGTCGCCGGGTAGTACGCGCCGCCGGTGACGTGAGCGATCTGCTGCAGCAGATCCGGGTTCACGTCGATCTCGACCGGCTCGTACGTCGTGCGGCCGAAGAGATCGGTCCCGGTCGGGTAGGGCACGCGGCCGCCCTTGCCGATCAGGATCGTGTACACCTTGATGCCGAGATCCTTCGCGATTTGAGCCGCTTGCAGCGGCGAGATGTTGCCCGCGTTGTTGTCGCCGTCGGTGATCAGGATGACGACCCGGCTCTTCGCGTCGGACTCCCGAAGGCGGTTGACCGCGGTGGCGAGCGCGTTGCCGATCGCGGTGCCGTCGACGATCACGCCGGTCCGGACCTGTTCGAGAAGCTCCTCCAGCACCTTGTAGTCGAGGGTGAGCGGGCATTGCGTGTAGGCCTCGCCGGCGAAGACGACGAGACCGATCCGGTCGTTCTGACGCGACTCGATGAAATTCTTCAAGACTTCCTTCGCGACCGTGATCCGGTCCTTGGGCCGGAAGTCGGCGGCGAGCATCGAGGTCGACAGGTCGAAGGCGACGACGATGTCGATCCCTTCGACGGACATGTCCTGCCGCCGCGAGGCCCGCAGCCTCGGGCCGGCGAGCCCGATGCTGGTCATCGTGATCGCGGCGATCAGCAGCGCGCCCGGCAGCCACCACAGCCGCGCCCAGCGCGACGGCCGGATCGCGCGCGCCGCGGCCGAGGACGGCATCACCAGCCGCGGTACTTTCCGGCGCCGATCGAGGAGGAGCCACACCGCCGGCGCGGCCGCGAGGACGCCGAGCAGCGCCCAGGGATGGGCGAAATCGAGCGTGCCGAAGCTCACGCCGCCACCCCCGGCCCGAGCGCCCGCATCGGCCGCGTGTGGCGGACCATCGATTCCGCCCGCCGGATGCCGCGAAGGCATTCGTCGGCGGTCGGCTCGAGCTTGGCGAACTTGACCAGGTCCTCCCAGCGGACTTCGGTCTCGAGCTCGGCGAGGTCGAGGCCCATCAGCCGGCGCTTGTGGAGGATCTCGAGGAACTCTTCCGAGGTCAGGTCGAGGGCGTTGAACTCGAGCCGGACGCCGAGGTAGCCGCGGACGATCTCGGAGAGGCGGAAGATCGCCGCCCGGCCCTCGCCGCGCTTCCAGGGCGCGTCCGTCTCCAGCGCGGTCAGCTGCTGCAGCGCGAGGTGATCGGCCTCCACTTTCGGAAGTTCCTGCTCTTTTGGAAGGAACTTGCGCTTCGCAAGGTACTTACGAAAAGCAAGCAACCCGACCAACGCGGCGAGGCCGACGAGGATCCAGACCCAGAGGAACGACCGCACCATCACCGGCACTGGCGGCTTGGGCCCGTGATGCGCCCGATCCGCCGGCTGTCCCCCCTCCTCCTGCACGAGGCTGCGGAATTTCAAAGGCCTTCCGCGGATGTTCACGACGCGCTCGCCGTCCGGGCCGGTCACGTGCAACGTCAAGTCGGGAACCCGGGGCTCGACCGTCCCGTAGTCGGCGAGCGTCAACTCGAACGTCGTCCTGGCGTGGCCCGACAGCTCCTCGCGATGCACCTCGATCGGCGGCGCGCCCTGCGGAACCGCGAGCGGAGCGGGGTCGAAGCCGGGCAGCGAATAGACGTCGCGCGCGTCGTGATCGACCGCGATCCTCACCGTGACGTGCTCGCCGAGCGTTACCTCCTCGGGCGCGACCTGGACGTCGAGCGCGAGCGGGGTCGCCTCGGGCAGCGCGGCGGCGGCAGCGAGAACGAGCGCGATCACGACCCGCGCCTCCGCGCCCGCGCCCGGAACAGCGCCGCGAGCGGCGCGACGTAATCGTCCCCCGGCCGCACCCGCACCGCGTCGAGCGACAGCTTGCGGAAGATCCTGTCCCGCTTCTCGCCCCGCTCGCGCGCGTACAGCGAGTATGCCGTCCTCGTCTGCGCGTCGGAGAAATCGAGCAGCGCCGTCTCGCCGGTCTCCGCGTCGGTCACCGGCCAAAGTCCCTGGATCTCCGGCAGCTTTTCCTCGACCGGATCGCTGACCACGACCGGGACCACGTCGTGCCGCCGGGCCAGGACCGCGAGCGGATTCTCGTAGCCGTCGGCGAGAAAATCGCTGACCACGAAGACCACCGCCTTGCGCCGCTGCGCGGAGATCACGTGTTCGAGCGCCCCCGCGATGTCCGTCCCGCGCCCGCGCGGCTGGAACGCGAGCGTCTCGGTGATCAGCCGCAGCCCGTGCTTCTTCCCGCGCCGCGGCGGGACGTAGCGCTCGATCCGATCGGTGAACAACAAAAGGCCCGCGCGGTCGCCGTTCTCCAGTGCGGAGAAGACCAGCAGGGCCGCGATCTCCGCCGAGACCTCCGCCTTGGCTTGCGGCGCGAAACCCGCATCCTGCGACGCCGACCGGTCGACGGCGATCAGCGCCGTCAGCTCGCGCTCCTCGGTGAAGACCTTGACGAACGGCTCGCCCATCCGCGCGGTCACATTCCAGTCGATCGAGCGAATCTCGTCCCCCGCCTGGTACGGCCGCACCTCGGAGAACGCCATCCCGCGGCCCTTGAACACCGAGTGGTACCCGCCGGCGAGCGTGTCCTGCACCGCGCGCCGCGTGGTGATCTCTATCCGCCGGATTTTACGAATCAAATCCGCCGGGGCAGCCATTACGGCACTTCGATCTTCTCGAGGATTCGCTGGATGATCTTCTCGGACGTGAGATTTTCCGCCTCGGCCTCGTACGTCAGCGAGACGCGGTGGCGCAGCACGTCGTACGCGACCGCCTTCACGTCCTCGGGCGTGACGAACCCGCGATGCCGCAGGAACGCGTGCGCCCGCGCCGCGAGGTTCAGATAGATCGTCGCCCGCGGCGACGCGCCGTAGTCGATGTAGCCGGTCAGATCCTTCAGGCCGGAGCCTGCGGCGTCCCGCGTGGCGAAAACTATACTAACTATATAATCCTTTACTTTCGGATCGATGTAGATGTCGCTGACGACCTGCTGCGCCTTGAGGAGCTGCTCCGGCGTGACCACGGCGTTGAGCTTGAGAGGCGGCTGCCCGGCGACGCGGTCCATGATCAGCAGCTCTTCCGACCGCGACGGGTAGCCGACCCGCACCTTGAGCATGAAGCGGTCGACCTGCGCCTCCGGCAAGGGGTACGTCCCTTCCTGCTCGATCGGATTCTCCGTCGCCAGCACGAGAAACGGCGCCGGCAGCGGAAACGTCTGGTCGCCGATGGTGACCTGCTTCTCCTGCATGCTCTCGAGCAGCGCGCTCTGCACCTTCGCCGGCGCGCGGTTGATCTCGTCGGCGAGGATCAGGTTGGCGAAGAGAGGGCCCTTCTTGACCGTGAACGACTGCGTCTGCGGCTGGTAGATCTGGGTGCCGACCAGGTCCGCCGGGAGCAGGTCGGGCGTGAACTGGATCCGCTTGAAGCTGAGCTGCAAGCAGTCCGAGAGCGTCTTGACCGTCAGCGTCTTGGCCAGCCCGGGGACGCCCTCGAGCAGCACATGACCGCCGGTGATCAGGCCGATCATCAGCCGCTCGATCATCTGCTTCTGCCCGACGATCACCTGCCCGGCCTGCGCCAACAGGCCGTCGAGAAAGGCGGATTCCTGCTGGATTCGGTCGTTGAGGAGCCGGATGTCGTTCGCTGGCTGTGCGCTCACGGGTGCGAGTTCCTCCGGAGAAAGCGCAGGAGGCTAACACCAAAACACGCCAGCTGTCAGAAGCTTCCCGCTGCGTCCTGGGGTGGGTTACGATGAGGGTCATGAGCGGCCTCCTCGCTCTTGCCGTCGCCGGCAGCATTCGCGCGGTCGGTTCGCTGGGAGCCGGAGATTTGGGTATTTCGAGTTATTTCGGTCTCGAAGGAGAAGGCTGGCTGACCGAGAACTTCGCGCTCGGCGCGCGCGTCGTGAAGGGCTCGCAGAGTACGCTCACATTCCTCGGCCCTTCGCGCACCCGCGACGCCGTGCTCGTCGAAGCCGAAGCTCTGACGGGCGTTCATTTCGGTCGATCGAGCCTCGTCGCCGGGTTCGGCGTCGGTTCGGCATCAGTCGAGGAGCGGTCGACGAGCGGACTCTGCCTGACGACTTGCCCTGCGCCGCCACGACCCCTCGAGTCCTCCCCGGTGACCGGATCTTTGTTCGGCGGCGCGATCGCCCATTTCAGTCATTTCGCCTTCGCGTTGACCGGACGCCTCCAGTTCCTCGGCAACGGCTGGGAACTGCTCGGAACGATCGGACTCGGCCTCGCTTTTTGAAGGCGTCACGCGTCGTCGGCGGTCAGCTCGCGCGACGAAACCGGCTCGTCGCGGACTTCGGGCGGGACGGAGCCGTCCTCGGGGAAGAACCGGTCGAGCGCCCGCCGCACGTCGGAAACGGTGTGCAATTCGGGCGCGATCCGGCGAAAGGCGAGCCCGCCGCGGCGGCCGCGGGTGTACCAGAGCAGGTGCTTGCGCAGCTCACGGACGGCGGCGCGCTCGGCCTCGTCGTCGGACAGAGCATGGCGCGGGTGGCCGCGCGAGGGCCGAGGCTGCGGCGCGTCGACGGGCCGGGTCAGCCGGTAGAGACCCTTCTTGTCCGCGACCGCCAGATCGACGTGCCGCAGGATCGTCTCCCGCCATTCGTGGAGCGTGACTTCGGGCGGCGTCTCGCCCCGCTCCAGCGCCAAAAGTTCCCTGAAAATCCACGGATAGCCGCACGCGCCGCGCGCGATCCGGGCCGCGTCGGCGCCGGTTTCCCGCAGCATCCGCCGCGCTGCCTCGGCCGTGAAGAGGTCGCCCGATCCCCAGACCGAGATCTTCACCGCTTCCTTCGTCCGCCGAATCAGGTCCCAATCGGCGCGCCCGCGGTACATCTGCGCGCGCGTCCGCGGATGCAGCCCGACCGCCACCGCGCCGCCGTGTTCGCAAGCGCGAGCAGCCTCCGGCGCGTTGCGGTGTTCCTCGTCCCACCCGGCGCGCAGCTTGACCGTCACCGGCAGCGGCTGGACCGCGTCGACGACCTTGCGGACCGCTTCCTCGACGACCGACGGGTCCTTGAGCATCGCCGCGCCCGCGCCGTGGCAGCAGACCTTGCGGACCGGGCAGCCCATGTTGATGTCGACCGCATCGATCGGGCCGTACTGCTCGACCGCGACCCGCGCGCCCGCCGCGAGCACGTCCGCGTCGTGGCCGAAGACCTGGATCGCGAACGGCCGCTCGTCGACCGGTCGCTCGAGGTAGCTCAACGTCTGATCGCCGCCGTGGACCAGCCCGTGGCTGGAGATCATCTCGGTGTGCGCGATCGCCGCGCCCATCTCCCGGCAGAGCAGCCGAAAAGGCCAGTCCGACACCCCGGCGAGCGGGGCGAGAAAGTACCGGTTGGGCAGCTTCAGGCGACCCAACTGCACGGATTGAACCGCTTTTTCCACGACCGGCTTGTATCGGCGCAGCCGCCGTCGGGCAAGGGGCTGATCCGGCGCCCCCGCCTCGTCCGCTAGAGTGGCCAAGTATGCGCCTGTCCGGATGCCTGCTGGCCCTCTGCCTCGCCGCCGTCGCCTGCGGCAAAGGCGCGCCTAACGGCAGGCAATGTCAGCACAATTTCGACTGCAAGGCGGGCGAAGGGTGCGTCGACGGCGCCTGCGAGGTCCGGGCCTGCGGCGGCTGCCAGCCGGACGAAGCCTGCGGCTCGGACGGGAATTGCGTGGCGGCCCAGGGCGTCTCCTGCGCCGACCACACCTGTCCTGCGGCGTACCCGTGCAATTCGGGCGGCGTTTGCGCC
>JAIVGS010000212.1 GCA_020201435.1 Myxococcales bacterium | reverse complement strand
AGCTCGTTTTCGCTCTCCACCGGTCGCACGATCGCCATCGATTCTGTATAACCCGCCCACTGGAGGTCGGTATGCGCCGTTCGTTCGTGCTGCTGCTGGTCGCCGCGATGGCATGCAAGGAGAAGGGCGGTTCGACTCCCCCGGCGCAGACGACGGCGCCGGCCGAGGGTGGAGCCGTCATCGGCGCTGCGTTGAGCTTGACCGGCGCGGCGGCGTCGTACGGCGCGTCGCAGCGCGCGGGGCTGCAGGCCGGAGTCGAGGACGTGGCTCCGACGAAGATCGACCTGCGCGTCGAGGACGACGCCTCGACCAAGGAACAGGGCATCACCGTCTTCCAGAAGTTCATCAACCGCGACAAGGTCAACGCGATCATCGGGCCGACGCTGTCGAACACCGCGAGCGCCGCCGACCCTCTGGCGCAGCAGGCCGGCGTGCCCGTGCTCGCGATCTCCAACACCGCCGCGACCGGCATCACCGACATCGGCAAGTACATCTGGCGCGACTCGCTGACCGAAGCCCAGGTGATCCCGGGCGCGTTCAAGAAGGCGCAGGAGAAGCTCGGCTTCAAGACCGCCGGCGTCCTGTACGGGAACGACGACGTCTTCACCAAGGCCGGGTACGACGTGATGCAGAAGGCGCTCGCCGACCTGAAGGTGAAGGTCCTCGGCACGCAGACGTTCGCCAAGCCGGATCGCGATTACCACGCGCAGCTCACCGCGCTGGTCGGCGCGAAGCCGGACGTGCTGGTGGTCTCGGCGCTCGCCGACAACGCGTCGTCGATCGTCAGCCAGGCCCGGCAGCTCGGCTGGACGGGCGCGATCCTCGGCGGCAACGGCTTCAACAGCCCCGCGTTCATCAAGAACGCGGGTCAGGCCGCCGACGGGGTCATGGTCGGCACCTCGTGGAACTCGCTCAGCCAGGATCCCGCGAACCAGAAGTTCCTCGCTTCGATGAAGAAAGCAGGCGTCACGCCCGACCAGTTCACGGCGCAGGCGTACACCGGCGTGCTGATCCTCGCCGAGGCGATCAAGCAGGCCGGCGGCAAGAGCGGCCGCGAGGACATCGAGGCCGGGCTGGCTAAGGTCAAGGACCTCGAGACGCCGCTCGGGAAATTCTCGTTCACCGACTCGCGCGACGCGAAGCACGAGCCTTCGGTGCAGCAGGTAAAGGACGGGAAGTTTCAAATCGTCCAGTAATGGCGCAGCAGATCCTCAACGGCGTCTTCGTCGGGAGCATCTACGCGCTCTTCGCGGTCGGGTACACGCTGGTCTTCGGCGTGCTCGACATCCTGAACCTCGCGCACGCCGCGGTGTTCATGCTCTCCGCGTTCGCCGCGCTCGCTCTCACCGAGCACGGTCTTTCGATCTGGATCGCGATGCCGCTCGGCATCCTCGCCGGCGGCGTGATCGGGATCGTCCTCGAGCGGCTCGCGTTTCGACCGTTGCGCGGGCGGTCGGATTCGAACATCTCCGGGCTGATCAGCTCGCTGGCGGTGGCGACCGTCTTCGAAGCGATCGCGCTGCAGCTCTTCGGACCCGACATCTCGCGCTTTCCGCAGGGCACGTTTCCCGATCGGACGATCGCGATCGGCGGCGCGAGCGCGTCGCTCCTGCAGCTCTGCATCGTCGGGATCTCCGTCGCGCTGATGGCGGTGCTCACGTTTCTCCTCGCGCGCACCCGGCTCGGCCGGCGCATCCGCGCGGTCGCCGAGAGCCCGCGCGCCGCGCGCATCCTCGGCGTCGACGTCGATAAAGTCATCGCTTTGGCGTTCTTCATCTCCAGCGCGCTCGGCGGCGCGGCCGGAATCCTCTTCGGACTGGCCTTCAACTCGATCTCGCCGGACGTCGGCCGCAGCGTCGAGCTCAAAGGCCTCGCGGTCATCATCCTCGGCGGCATGGGTTCGGTGCCGGGCGCGGTGATCGCCGGGTTCGCGCTCGGGTTGATCGAGGTCTTCACCGTCGCCCACGTCGGCTCCTCGTACCGCGATGCGATCTCGTTCGCGGTGCTCTTCATCGTGCTGATCGCGCGGCCGCGCGGGCTGCTCGGCCGGGCCGCCGCGCGCGAGGCGTGAATGGATCTGCTGCTCGCCTACGAAGGCCTGATCGCGTTCGTCGGCATCAACGGGCTGCTCGCGCTCTCGATCTACGCCACGCTCTCGTGCGGGCAGCTCTCGCTCGCGAACGCGGGGTTCATGGCGATCGGCGCGTACACCGGCGCGCTGATCACGCTCCACGCGCCGGCGGTTCCGTTCATCGTGGTCCTGCTCGCCGCCGCGCTTGCGCCGTCTCTCGTCGCGGTCCCTCTCGGCCTGCCTGTGCTGAGGCTGCGCGGCGTGTTTCTCGCCATCGCGACCGTCGGATTCGGCGAGGTCGTCCGGCTCGTCTTCGTCAATTGGGACTTCACCAACGGCGCGCTCGGCCTGGTCGCGATCCCGCAGCGGACGCACGTGTGGACGATCTACCTCGCGCTCGCCGTCGCGCTCTACGTCCTCGGCCGCTTGCGCGGCTCGCGCGCGGGGTACGCGCTGGAAGCGATCCGCGAGGACGAGACCGCCGCGCGCACGATGGGCATCCAGTCCACCGCGTACAAGCTCTCCATGCTCGTCCTCGGCGCGGCCCTCGCCGGTCTGGCGGGCGCGCTCGAGGCGCATTTCACCTTCATCGTTTCGCCCGCCGGTTACGGCTTCGGCCGCGTGGTCGACATGCTGGTGCAGGCGGTGGTCGGCGGCGCGGCTGTTTTCTACGGGCCGGTGATCGGCGCGGCGTTCCTCACCGTCCTCCCCGAGGTCTTGCGCGAGCTGGGCGCGCGGCTCGGCCTTTCGCCGGGACCGTTCCGGCTCTTCCTGAACGGCGTGATCCTGCTGGCGGTGATCCTGTACCTGCCGAGCGGACTCGCCTCGCTGCCGCAGCGATTTCGACGGAGGGCCGCGTGACGCTCGTCCTCGCCAACGTCTCGCGCTCGTTCGGCGGCGTGCGGGCCGTCGACGACGCCACCTTCGCCGTCGAGAGCGGCGAGGTGCACGGCCTGATCGGTCCGAACGGCGCCGGCAAGACGACGCTGTTGAATTTGATCTCGGGGCTCATCCCGCCGACGGGCGGGACCATCGAGCTCGAGGGGCGCCGGATCGATCGGCTGCCGCCGTACCGGATCGCCGCGCTCGGCGTCGCGCGGACGTACCAGAACATCCGGCTCTTCGGCGGTCTCTCTGCCGCGGACAACGTCGTCGTCGGCCGGCACCTGAAGCGGCGGGCCGCCCCGTTCTGGCGGCGGCTCCTGATGCTGCCTTCGGCGCGGCGTGAAGAGGTGCGGGCGCGGGAAGCCGCGGAAGCCGGTCTCGCCCGCGTCGGCATGCGCGAACGGGCGCGGTCGCAGGCCTACGGACTTTCCTACGGCGAGCAGCGGCGGGTCGAGATCGCGCGCGCCCTCGCGGCCGAACCGAAGCTGGTGCTGCTCGACGAGCCGACCGCCGGCATGAATCCGAACGAGGCCGCCGCGGTCGCGCGCCTGGTGCGCGAAGTCGCGGGGGAAGGCCGCGCGGTGCTGCTCATCGAGCACAACGTGCGGCTGGTGATGGAGGTGTGCGACCGGATCACGGTGCTGAATTTCGGCAAGGTGATCGCTCGCGGGACGCCGGCCGAGGTGGCGAACGACCCCGCGGTGATCGCGGCGTACCTCGGAGACGGGGCATGACCGCGCTGCTCGAGGTGCGCGACCTGCGCGTCGGCTACGGACATGTCGAGGCCGTCCGCGGCGTGTCGTTCTCGGTGAGCGCAGGCGAGGTCGTCGCGCTGATCGGCCCCAACGGCGCAGGCAAGAGCAGCACGCTCAACGCCATCGGCGGACTGGTGAGGCCCGCGTCCGGCTCGGTGAAGCTGGAAGGGCGCGAGCTCGCCGGGCTGCCGTCGCACGCGGTGGTCGCGGCCGGCCTCATTCTCGTGCCGGAGGGACGGGCGATCCTGCATCGAATGACGGTGCTGGAGAACCTGATCGCCGGCGCGGAGGCGCGTCCGTGGCCGGGCGGCCGCGGGGAGGCGCGCGCGGCGGTCGAGACGCAGGTCAGACGCTTCCCGTCGCTGCAGCGCAGGCTCGACCAGCCGGCTGGCGCGCTCTCGGGCGGCGAGCAGCAGATGTTGGCGATCGCGCGCGGCGTGCTCGGGCGTCCGCGGATCCTGTTGCTCGACGAGCCGTCGATGGGCCTCGCCCCGCTGCTGGTGCGGCAAATCTTCGAAATCATTGAAGAAATCAACAAAGATGGCACGACGATCCTGCTCGTCGAACAGAACGCGCGGATGGCGCTGCAGACCGCGCAAAACGCATACGTCCTCGAACGCGGCGAGATCGCGCTCCACGGTCCCGCGGCCGATCTCGCCAAAGACCCGCGCCTGCAAGCGGCGTATCTCGGCGGCGATGTCGCCTGATGTCCCGGCTCAGCGCGTGATCATCCACGGGTAGCCGAGCGCACCGGGGTGGTACTCGACCGCGATCGAATCGCCGCGACTGGTCCGGTTCCATCGGTCGTTGTCGAGCGTGATCTCCGCCGGGCCGCTCGGCAAGCCCGAGACGCGGACCTCGTAGTGCCTCGAAGAACCGGAGCGCGTCGTGTACTTGTCAGTCACTTTCGCCTGGTAGCGCGCGATCCCGGTCCGAATCCGGCGGCGGCGACCGCCGCTGCGGGGAGCAGCAGCGGCGACCACTGCACGGGATGGTAGTCGGCGCCGGCGATGAAGACCGCGAAGCAGCCGAGATCGAACGACAGCAGCGGAAACTTCGACGGGCGCACCGGCGCGTCCTCGTCGCGGACCGCCGGGGCGTCAGCATGTCCATCGCGACCGGCAACAGGGCGATCAGCACACGCTCGTTTCCCCCGGCAAATGCCCAGACGGTGGCCGCGATCGCCGTCCAGCCGATCCAGCCGATCCAGCCGATGAACCGCATGTCCCGCTCCGTGGCGCTATTCTACCGCCATGGCCGAGCCGCTGATCTCGAACGTCTCCGATACCGCCCGCTGGGTCGCGGTCTATCGCGCGTGGGAATCCGCGCGTCCGGATGCGCTGTTTCGCGATCCGCTCGCCGACCGGCTGGCTGGAGAGCGCGGGCGCGCGATCGCCGCCGCCGCGCCGAAACAGGCGCGCAGCGGCTGGCCGATGATCACGCGGACGAAGCTGATCGACGACCTGATCGCGCAGTCGCTCGCGGAGGGCTGCGACAGGGTCGTCAACCTCGCGGCCGGCCTCGACACGCGGCCATACCGGCTCGATCTGCCGGCCTCGCTCACGTGGATCGAAGCCGATCTGCCCGGGATGATCGACGAGAAGGAGCGTTTGCTCGCCGGAGAAACTCCGCGCTGCCGGTTGACGCGCGAGCGCGTCGACCTCTCGGACGCGGCGGCGCGCGCGGCGTTCCTCGATCGCGCTCTCGCGGGCGCCTCGAAAGCGCTGGTGATCACCGAAGGCCTGCTCATCTACCTCGACGACGAGCAGGTCCGCGCGCTCGCCCGCGATCTCGCCCGACCTGCGGCGCGCTGGTGGATCCTCGACGTCACTTCCGCGGCGATCGTGGCGATGATCCAGAAAGGCATGGGCAAGCACCTCGACAACGCGCCGATGAAGTTCGCGCCGCGCGACGGGGTCGCGTTCTTCGAAAAGATCGGCTGGAAGGCGCGCGACATCCGCTCGATCTATCGCGCGGCGGTGCGCTTCCGCCGCGTCCCGCTGGTGATGCGGCTGTTCGCGGTCTTTCCCGATCCCGACCCGCGCAATCCCGGCAAGAAATTCTGGTCGGCGGTGGTCCGCCTCGAGCGGTGACCGCGCTCTCGCTCCCGGAAGCGCGGCGGATCGCGCTCGCAGCGCAGGGCTTTGCCGGTCCCCGGCCGGCGAAGGTGAACGAGCGCGCGCTGATGGCCACCATCGAGCGGCTCGGCGCGGTCCAGATCGATTCTGTCAACGTCCTGGTGCGCGCGCACTACCTGCCGCTGTTCGCGCGCCTCGGTCCCTACCCGCGCGAGCTGCTCGAGCGGCTCGCCTGGGGACCGCGGCGGCGGCTCTTCGAGTACTGGGGCCACGAGTGCTCGCTGCTGCCGCTCGAGACGTGGCCGCTGTTTCGCTTTCGCATGGAGCTGGCCGCCAAGGGCATCGGCATCTATCGCAGCCTGCCGCGGCTGGCGCGCGAAAAGCCGGAGCTGATCGCGCGCATCGAGCGGGAGGTCCGCGAGCGCGGCCCGCTGACCGCCGGCGAGCTGAGCGACAAGCCGAAGTCGCTCGGCGGCTGGTGGGGATGGAGCGAGCACAAGCGTGCCCTCGAGTACCTCTTCTGGACCGGGCGGCTGTCGGTCGCGACGAGGCGCAACTTCGAGCGGGTGTACGACGTGGCCGAGCGCGTGATCCCCGAGCGGATTCGCGAGCTGCCCCCGCTGGACGCCGCGTCGCAGCAGCGCGCGCTGGTCGCGAAAGCCGCGTCGGCTCTCGGCATCGCGACTGCGACCGACCTGGCTCGCTACTTCCGCCTGTCGAACAAGGACGCGAAGGCGCGCATCGCCGAGCTCGTCGAACAGCGCGAGCTGCGGGTGGTGAGCGTCGAGGGCTGGAAAGAGCCGGCATATCTCGCGCGCGGCGCGCGCCTGCCGGCCTCCGTCGAAGCGGCCGCCCTCCTCTCGCCGTTCGACCCGCTGGTCTGGGATCGCGACCGCCTCGAGCGGCTGTTCGCCTTTCATTACCGCATCTCGCTCTACACACCCGCGCACCTGCGGGTGCACGGCTATTACGTGCTGCCGTTCCTGCTCGGCGATCGCCTGGTGGCGCGCGTAGATCTCAAGAGCGATCGCGCTGCCCGCGCGCTGCTGATGCGCGGCCTGCACCTCGAGCCCGGCATCCGCCGCCGCGACGTGATGCCGCCGCTGCGCGAGGAGCTCGCGCGGATGGCGGCCTGGCTCGATCTCGACCGCGTCGCCTAAATTCCGAGTGCTTTCGCGGCCTTGGCGACGTCGCCCTCGGCCACGAAGATGACCGTGGCGAAGCGGCCGCCGATGCCGAACGCGTCGGTCGCCTCGATGTTCACGCCGGCCTTGGCGAGCTTGTCGAGGACCGCGTGGTAGCTGCCGACCTTGTCGGTGTCCTCGACCCAGAAGGCAGCCTCGGCTTTCGGCGACTTGCCGAGCTTGGTCAACGCGCTCTTCGCCTTGTCGGTGTCGGCGGTGAAGAAATGCGCCTGCGCCTCGCCGGGTCCCATCTGGTAGCCCCAGCTCGCGGTGACGTTCACGTTGGCCTCGCGGAACGCGCCGAGGATCTGCGCCAGCGCACCCGGCTTCGGGTCGAGTTTCACGGTGAGTACTTCGATCTTCTTCGCGGTTGCCATGTCCGGCCTCCTTATCGGGCGACATTGTACAATTTTCACAATCATCCGGAGACGGCCGAGCGAACGGCCGGCCACCGGGAGCGGCTGACCCGCACGCGCGTCCCGGTTTGCATCACGACGACGCGATCTCTCGGACGGAGCTCGCGAATCCGATCGAGGCGCACGATCGCCGAGCGATGGACGCGGAGGAAACGCGACCGATCCAGCCGCGCCTCGATCTCGTTCAACGTCTCGCGCAACAGGTGCGTCGCTTCGCCCGCGTGCAGGACGGCGTAGTAGCCGGCGCCTTCGACCCAATCGATCTCCGACGACGAGACGACGAGGACGCGGTTGCCGAGTCGGACCTCGAAACGCGGCTCGTCGAGCCGGGACATCAGCGCCTCGAGCCGGCGAGCGAGATCGGCCGACGGCCGCCGCGCCCGCTCGAGGGCCTCGCGCAGACGGCGATCGCGGAACGGCTTCATCACGTAGTCCACCGCGTGGACCTCGAATGCCTTCAGCGCGAACGCGTCGTGCGCGGTGACGAAGATCACCGGGGGCATCCGCGCCGGTCCGACCGCGCGGATCACGTCGAAGCCGTCGCGCCCCGGCATCTGCACGTCGAGCAGGACCAGGTCGGGCCGCAGCTCGCGTACCGCGGCGATCGCGGCGTCGCCGTCGGCGGCCTCGCCGGCCACCTCGAATCCCGGAGTCGACGCGACCAGCTCGGCGATGCCGGAGCGCGCGAGCGGTTCGTCGTCGACGACCAGCGCGCGCAAGCTCATGCCGCGTCCTCGAGCGGCAGAGTCACGACCGCCGCGGTCCCTCCACCGGGGAGAGCGTTCAACGACAACCGCGCGCCGGAGCCATAGCGGTGAGCGAGCCGCTCGCGCGTGTTGCGCACGCCGATGCCGCCGTCCGCCTTCGTCAGGCCCGCGCCGTCGTCGCGGACTTCGAGCTGCACGCGGTTGCCTTCGCGGCGCGCGACGATCTCGATTCGGCCCGAACCGGGCTTCTTCGAGATCCCGTGGCGGACCGCATTTTCGACCAGCGGCTGCAAGAGCAACGACGGCACGCGCAACGGAACGAGCGCCGGGTCGGCGTCGAATCGGATCTGCAGCCGATCCGCGAAACGCACCTGCTCGAGCTCGAGGTATTGCCGGACGAAACCGAGCTCGTCGCCCAGCGTTACGTCGGGCTCCTCGCGCAGGACGTAGCGCAGCAATTCGGCGAGCCGCGAGAGGACGTCGATGGTCTCCTCGATGCGGCCCTTGCGCGAGAGCATCGCCGCGGTGTTCAGGACGTTGAAGAGAAAATGCGGGTTGAGCTGCGCGCGCAGGCCGTCGAGCCGGGCGCGGGCAAGGCTGGCTTCGAGCTGCCGGACGTCGATGAACCGCACGGTGATCGCGATCAGCCAGTAGAGCATCACGTAGAAGAGGAAGTAGTTGACGACGAAGATGCGGATCGTGGGTACGATCGGCTGCCCCGGCCAGAGCACGAAATGGTGAAAGAGCGCCAGCAGCGTGAAGTCGGTGAGCGCGAAGACGCAGCCGGCTCCGAGGTGAAGCGTGAGCGAGCGGACGGCGAGCTGCGGCGGCCTTCGGCGGACGAACCAGGCGATCGCGGGCACCAGCAGCGCCGCGATCATCCAGACCGGAAGGGTGTGCGTGAAGCGGAAGCCGAACGGGTCGCGGTCCTTCCAGCCGGCGTGAGCGAGATGATCCTGGGCGCTCTCGAGGAAGGCGACCGCGGCCCCGGCCGCGAGCAAGAGCGCGATACGGCCAGCCCGGCGCACGCATTCGAGTCTCGACGCAAAGCCGCGGCAGCGCAAGGCCGGACTCCCTGGGTGCGGCGAACTGCATCGTTTCTGCGGCGAACGGCATCGACCTGTCGCCGAACGCGTGAGGCGATGATGCGGCCGGCAGCGGCTTCGATTGCGGACGCGCCGCCGAACGTCGTACGTGCGGCACATGCGGATCCTGATCCTGACGATCGCGGCGGCATGCGGCGGGTCTTCCCCGGCGGCATCTCCGCCGGCCACGACCCAGCCCTGCGCCGTGTACGACGAGTCGCGGGGGAAGCTCGCGCTGTTCGGCGGGCAGTCGCCGGCCGGCCTTTCGGGCGAAACCTGGACTTGGGAGGGGACCTGGACTCGCGCCGCGACTTCCGGTCCGAGCGCGCGCACCGGTTCGGCGTGCGTCTACGACAGCGCGCGGCAGCGCATCGTGCTGTTCGGCGGCGACACCGGCTCGTCGCGCGCGAGCGACACCTGGGAATGGGACGGCGCCGCGTGGACGCGATCGAACGCGACCGGACCGGGTCCGCGCGCGTTCCATCGGCTCGCATTCGATCGCACCCGATCCAGGACTGTCCTGTTCGGCGGCTCGTCGGGCGGCTCTACGTATCCGCCGGAGACGTGGGAGTGGAACGGGTCCTCCTGGACGCAGGCCGCGGCGTCCGGGCCGCCGGGCCGGTTTCTGCACGCGATGGCCTGGGACGGAGCGAAGACGGTCCTGTTCGGCGGCTTCGACGGCTCGAACACGCTCGGCGACGTCTGGA
Source organism: Myxococcales bacterium (assembly GCA_020201435.1). Taxonomy (GTDB): domain Bacteria; phylum Myxococcota; class Myxococcia; order Myxococcales; family 40CM-4-68-19; genus 40CM-4-68-19. The sequence goes on along the minus strand of JAIVGS010000212.1, from coordinate 11,207 downwards.
CATGGGACGGGGCGAGTTGGACGCAGGAGGCCGGCGCCGGCCCGCCGCCAGTCGATCACGTGAACCTCGCTTTCGACGCGTCGCGCAACATCCTCGTCCTGTATGCCGCGCAGCAGACGTGGCAGCGCGGCACCGGCGGGTGGTCGCGCGTCACGGGCGCTTCCGGACCGACGGCGCCGGACGCGGAGCTGACGTACGACGCGGCCCACAGGCGCGTTCTGCTCTGGGAAACGCCCACCGAAGGCACGTTCAGGCTCTGGGCCTTCACCGGAACGACGTGGACCGCGCTATAGCGGGGGTGGTCATGCGGATGGTCGTTTTGATCGCGGCGGCATGCGGTGGATCTTGGGCGCCCGTCCTGTCCGTCGGCGGCACCTACGCGACGCAGGTCTCGCTCCTGCCCGGCAACACCTGCGGCGACGTGCAGGTCCAGAACGAGCAGACCGTCGTGGACCACTCGCCCGGCTCCGGCTCGCTGAGATTGACGCACGCCGGCTCCACGTACGACGGCACCGTCGATCGCACCGGCAACTTCACCGTGCCCGCGGTCCAGCGGAGCGGCTTCACGATCTCGATCGCCGGCCAATTCAACGCGACGGGTTTCACCGCCACCGTCACGGTCGATCCGCCGAACTGCGAATACGAGGTGAGCTGGCTCGGCTCGAAGTCAGGCCCGGCCAACACCTTCCCCTGAGCCGCGGTTTACCAGCCAGATGGCGAGGATCGCCAGTGCCATCGAGAGCACGATGGAGATCGTCAGCCGCTCGCCGGCGAACGCCCAGCCGAGCAGCACCGCGACGATCGGGTTCACGTAGGTGTGCGTGGCGACCAGCGTGGGCTCGAAATGCTTGAGCAGCCAGGCGTAGGCGCTGAACGCGATCAGCGAGCCGAAGACGATCAGGAACAACAGGCCGAGAAGCGAAGGCGTCGTCACCTGGCCGACGCGCTCGCCGCGCACGAGCGCGCCGGCGTAGAGCATCAGCGAGCCGCACAACAGCGGCAGCGCGGCGTTGAGCGTCGAGCCGTTCGCCGGCTGGAGCTTGCGCGCGAAGACGATGCCGAGCGACCAGGCGACGGCGCTGAGCAGGACCGCGAGCAGCCCGACGCCGGCTGCGGACACGTCCGGCCGGAAGAGCAGTGCGACGCTCACGGCGCCGAGCGTCAACCCGACCCAGGTGATGCCGCGCGGAGGCGGGCCGATCCGCAGGAGCGGCAGGAGCAAAGCCACGATCGCCGGCTCGATCGCGATCACCAGCGCCGCGACGCCCGACGGAACGCTCAGCTCCGCCCAGTGTAAAAGTCCGTGGCTGACGAAAAAGAAGAGGAAGCCGAGGATGAGGCCGGCGCGCAGGCCTTGCCGGGTCGGACGCTCGCCTCTCCAGAGGGCCCAGGCGAGCAGGATCGTGCCGGCGACGAAATGGCGCGTTCCGGCGGTGAGGAGCGGCGGGATCGACTGGATCGAGTACCGGATGGCGAGAAACGTCGACCCCCAGATCAGGTAGATCGCCAGGAACGCCGAGATCGACTCGATCCGGCTGGGCCGCGCCTGGACGCGCACGGCTTCGTTGATGGCGGTCATGCCGTTTCCGATGCCGGCCGGGGCAGAAGGTCGCATACAGATTGACTCCGGGCACTGCGGCACAGAAGGCTGTTAGAGTACCTCCATGCGGCCCGATCGACGTGCGATACCCCGGACGCCTGCGCGGCTTCACGTGACGGTCGGCGGCGAGCCGGCGCTGACCGCCGACGTGACCGCCAACGGCCTTTGCCTCGAAACGACACGGCTCGCGCAACCGGGAGCGTCGCTGAGCGGGTCGATCGAGATCCGCGGCCGCACGTTCCCCTTCACCGGGATGGTCTGCTGGGCGCGCGCCGAACGGATGGGCGTGCGGTTCATCGAGGTGCCGCGGGAGCTCAAGGACGAGCTCGGCTGATCACTTCTTCCAGGTGTCGCGCAGGGGAACGATCAGGTTGAAGACCGGCGCGCCGGGCCTGGAATCCTTCGCGTCTGCGCAGTAATAGCCCTTGCGCTCGAACTGGAAGCGGTCTCCCGGCTTGCAGTCGCGCAGCGCGGGCTCGATCCGCGCGCCTTCGAGGACCTCGAGCGAATGAGGGTTGAGCTGGGTGCGGAAGTCGGTCTCGCCGGCGCCGGGGTGCGGCACGCGGAAGAGACGATCGTAAAGGCGCAGCGTCACCGGAGCCGAGAGCGGCGCCGACACCCAGTGGATCGTGCCGCCGACTTTGCGGCTCGCGTTCGGATCGGGGTCGATCGTGCCGCGCAGACCGGTGATCTCGTTTCCGGTTTTGTCGACGCCGGTGCACTTGACGATGTACGCGTGGCGCAGCCGGACTTCCTTGCCAGGAGAAAGGCGCTTGAAGCCCTTTTCCGGCGCTTCCATGAAGTCGTCGTGCTCGATGAAAATCTCTTTTGTAAACGGGAGTTTACGCGTGTCGGCGTCGATCTCGACGGTCTTGTCCTGGTCCCAGTTCTCGATGGTCAACTTGAGCGGCCGATGTACGCAGAGAGCGCGCGGCGCCTGCGCGTTCAGCAGCTCGCGCAAAGTGTTCTCGAGCAGCTCGACCTCGACCATGCTGTCGGCCTTGGCGACGCCGATCCGATCGCAGAAGAGACGGATCGCTTCCGGCGTATACCCGCGCCGCCGCAGGCCCGCGATGGTCGGCATGCGCGGATCGTCCCAGCTCGAGACGTGGCCCTCCTGGACGAGCGTGCCGAGGTGGCGCTTGCTCATCATCGTGTAGGTGAGATTGAGTCTGGCGAACTCGATCTGACGCGGCCGATGCGGCGTGCCGATGTTCTCGAGGAACCAGTCGTAGAGCGGGCGGTGGGCCTCGAACTCGAGGGTGCAGAGCGAGTGGGTGATGCCCTCGATCGCGTCCGACTGCCCGTGCGCCCAGTCGTAGGTCGGATAGATGCACCACTCGTCGCCGGTGCGATCGTGGTGCTCGCGGCGGATCCGGTACATCACCGGATCCCGCAGGTTCTGGTTGGGCGAGGCCATGTCGATCTTCGCCCGCAGCGTGCGCGAGCCGTCGCGGAACTCGCCCGCGCGCATGCGGCGGAAGAGGTCGAGGTTCTGTTCCGGCGACCGATCGCGGAACGGAGAGTTCGTGCCCGGCGTGGTGAAGTCGCCGCGGGTGCGGCGCAGATCGTCGAGGCTCTGGTCGTCGACGTATGCCTTCCCGTCGCCGATCAGCTTTTCTGCCCAGGCGTAGAGCTGATCGAAGTAGTCGGCAGCGTGGTACGCGTGCTCCCCCCAGTCGAAGCCGAGCCAGCGAACGTCCGCCCGGATCGAGTCGACGAACTCCTGCTCCTCCTTCGCGGGGTTGGTGTCGTCCATCCGCAAGTGGCAGCGGCCCTGGTAGTCACGGGCGACGCCGAAGTTCAGGCAGATGGATTTGGCGTGGCCGATGTGGAGATAGCCGTTCGGCTCGGGCGGAAAGCGGGTCACCACGAGCGAGTGCTTTCCCGAGGCGACATCCGCGTCGATGATCTGCCGGATGAAGTTGGTGGGACGCAGATTGTCAGTCATGGCGACGAATGGTTGGGGCGGTAGGAATCGAACCTACAAATGGCAGGGTCAGAGCCTGCTGCCTTACCGTTTGGCGACGCCCCAGCAGGTGAGGGCGGGAGATTGCAACAGAGTGGAGCGGCGGGCAAGCTCAATGGTGGCGCCTTCTGTTGCCCTGTCGGGCCGCAGGTGCGCTCCGCTATGATGCCCGCGTGCTCGCCCTGCTCGCTGCCGCGGCCCTCGTTTCGCTTCCGACCGAGGATGGCGGCTTGATTTGGGCGGACATCTACGGCGACGGCGATCGCGCCGTCGTGCTCGCCCACGGCGGCATGTTCGACAAAGAAAGCTGGGCTGCCCAGGCGCAGCAACTCGCCGGGGCCGGCTTTCGGGTGCTCGCCCTCGACTTTCGCGGTTTACGGAAAATCGCGCCGGCCAGGCGAGATCGACAAGATCGTGTTCCTCGACGGCACGGCCCACGCTCAGTACCTCTTTGACACGCCGCACCGCGAGCGCGTGATGCGCGAGATCCTGCGCTTCCTGTCGGCCAAGCCTTGACCCTTCGGCGCGACCGGCGTGGAATGGCCGGCCCGATGGAGGGCGCCATGACGACCAAGTACCTGTTGCCCGAAGATCAGATCCCGCGTCACTGGTACAACATCCTCGCAGATCTCAAAACGCCGCCCGCGCCGGTGCTGCATCCGGGGACGAAGAAGCCGGTGGGACCGCAGGACCTCGCGCCGCTCTTCCCGATGGCGATCATCGAGCAGGAGATGAGCGGCAAGCGCGAGGTGCCGATCCCCGACGAGGTGCGCAATGCGCTGGCGCTCTGGCGGCCCTCCCCGCTCTTCCGCGCGACGCGGCTCGAGCAGGCGATCGGGACGCGGTCGCACATCTATTACAAGTACGAAGGCGTGTCGCCCTCGGGCAGCCACAAGCCGAACACCGCCGTCGCCCAGGCGTACTACAACAAGAAGGAGGGCGTGCGGCGGCTCGCGACCGAGACCGGCGCCGGCCAGTGGGGAAGCTCGCTGGCGTTCGCCGGACAGCTGTTCGGGCTCGAAGTCACCGTCTACATGGTCCGGATCAGCTACGAGCAGAAGCCGTACCGGCGCTCGATGATGAAGACCTGGGGCGCCGAAGTGTTCCCCTCGCCGACCGACAAGACGAACGCCGGGCGGAGCATCCTCGCGAAGGATCCGCGCAGCAACGGCTCACTCGGCATCGCGATCTCCGAAGCGGTCGAAGACGCCGCCACCCACGACGACACGAAGTATTCGCTCGGCTCGGTTCTGAACCACGTCTGCATGCACCAGACGGTGATCGGTCTCGAGGCGCAACAGCAGATGAAGCTCGCCGGCGAGTACCCGGACGTGGTGATCGCGTGCCACGGCGGCGGGAGCAACTTCTCGGGCATCGCGCTGCCGTTCGCCCGCGACAAGATCAACGGGAAGCAGGTGCGGCTGCTCGCCGCCGAGCCGACTTCGTGCCCGTCGTTGACCAAAGGCAAGTACACGTTCGACTACGGCGACACGGTCGGCATGACGCCGATCGTGAAGATGCACACGCTCGGTCACGACTTCATGCCGCCAGGCATTCACGCCGGCGGGCTGCGGTATCACGGCGCGGCGCCGCTGGTGTCGAAGCTGCTCGACGAGGGCCTGATCGAGGCCGTCGCGTACGGACAGCGCGGGTGCTTCGAAGCGGCGGTCACGTTCGCGCGCAGCGAAGGCGTCATCCCGGCGCCGGAGAGCTCGCACGCCATCAAGGCGGCCATCGAAGAAGCCCGCAAGGCCGACGCCGAGGGTCGTACTCGCGTGATCTTGTTCAATCTTTCCGGCCACGGCCACTTCGACATGGCGGCGTACGACCAGTACCTCGCCGGCAAGCTGGAGGACTTCGAGTACCCGAGCGAGGCGGTCGAGAAGTCGATGAAGAACCTGCCCCAGGTGCAGCTCTGAAGAACGAGATCGCCCCGCTCCGCGGCGTGCTCTACGACACTTCGGTCGCCGGGCCGCTCGACCGGCTTCTGTCGCCGCCGTACGACGTGATTTCCCCCGCGGAGCGGGAGGCGTTGTTCGCGCTGAGTCCGTACAACTCGGCGCGGCTGATCCTGCCCGGAACCGATTACGAAGGAGCCGCTGCGCTCTATGGGGACTGGAGCGCGCGCGGCGTCCTGAAGCGAGACGCGCAGCCGGCGATCTATCGGTACGAGCAGGTCTTCGACGGCATCACGCGCACCGGGTTCATCTGCGGTGTCCGCTTGCGCCGGTTCGACGAGCGCGTGGTGCTGCCGCACGAGCGGACGATGTCGGCGCCGAAGGCGGATCGGCTGAAGTTGTGGCGCGCCTGCCGGGCGATCGCGTCGCAGATCTTCGGGCTGTATTCGGATCCGTCGGGCGAGACCGCGTTGCCCGCTTCCGGCCCGCCCGAGCTTTCCGGACGAACCGCGGACGGCACCGAGCACCGCTTCTGGCGGATCATTGATCCGGCGGTTCACGCCCGGCTCGCGCAGGCCTTCGCCGAGCGGCGCGTCTACATCGCCGATGGGCACCATCGTTACGAGACGATGCTCGCGTTGCGCGAAGAGTTTTCCGGACTGCAGTTCGGCCCGTTTTTCCTGATGCGCTTCGACGACCCCGGGCTGAGGGTGCTGGCGACGCATCGGGTGCTGTTCGGGCTGCCGTCGTTTTCATTGAATTCGTTTCTCGAAGCCGCTCGCGCGTGGTTCACGGTCGCGCCGGGGGCGCCCGACGGCGTGGTCGACGAGCTCGCGCGGCGCGGCAAGGATGCGCCGACGATCGCCGTCGCGAGCGGTATCGAGCTGTGGTTCCTCTCGCTGCGCAACGACGCGGACCTCGGCCACCTGCCAGTCGCGCCGGTGCTGCGCCGGCTCGACGTGACGCTGCTGCACGCGCTGCTCCTCGAAGGCGTGCTCGGCATCGACAAGTCGGCGCAGGAAAAACAGACCAACCTGCGCTACTTGCGCGATCCGGCCGCGGCGCTCCGCGAAGCGCGCGGCGCCCAGGCCGCCTTCCTGCTCAACCCGACGCGGCTCGAAGATCTCCGCGCCGCCGCCGACGCCGGCGAAGTGCTGCCGCAGAAGTCGACGTACTTCTTCCCGAAGATCGCGTCGGGGCTGGTGATCATGCCGGTCGACGCCATCGTTTGAGTCCCAACGAATCGCCGCGGACGCCTGCGCGCGGGCGCAAGAGAAGGGTAGCGTCGGTGCGTCATGCGCACCGCCATCGAAGTCAGCGGAGTCGTGCAAGGGGTCGGATTCCGGCCTTTCGTGCACTCGCTGGCTTCGCGGTTCGGGCTGGGCGGATTCGTGCGCAACTGCACGGGCCGGGTGGTGATCGAGGTGGAAGGCGACGCGCCCGCGGTGGACGCCTTCGTCGGCGAGCTTCGCGAGCGGCCACCTCCGCTGGCACGGATCGAAGCCATCGCCTGGGGCGAGGTTCAGTCCCGCGGCGAGTCCGAGTTCCACATCGAGCCGAGCGAGGCGCGTGAGGGCGGCGCGGTCTTCATCTCGCCCGACGTCGCCACCTGTGCGGACTGCCTGCGCGAGCTGGACGATCCGGACGACCGCCGCTTCCGGCATCCCTTCATCAACTGCACCAACTGCGGCCCGCGGCTGACCATCGTCGCCGGCGCGCCGTACGATCGCGAGCGCACCAGCATGGCGCGATTCGCGATGTGCGAAGAGTGCCGGCGCGAGTATGAAGATCCGCGCGATCGGCGCTTCCACGCACAGCCGCTGTGCTGCCCGCGCTGCGGGCCTGTGCTCAGCGTGCTCGATGGTCGCGGCGAGCCGATCGAGGCGATCGACCCGATCGTCCACGTCGCCGCGGCCCTGCGCACGGGACGGATCGTCGCGATCAAGGGCCTCGGCGGCTATCACCTCGCCTGCGACGCGCGCAACGAGAGCGCGGTCGGCGCGCTGCGGGCCCGCAAGCTGCGCGAGGAAAAGCCGTTCGCGCTGATGGTGGCCGATCTGGCGGCGGCGGACACGCTCGCGCATGTCTCTGCCGTGGAGCGTGAGCTCCTCGTTTCCGCGGCGCGACCGATCGTGCTGCTGCGGCGGCGCGACGGCGCGCCGGTGGCGGGGTCGGTGGCGCCGCACGATCCGCTGCTCGGCATCATGCTTCCGTACACGCCGCTGCATCACCTGCTGCTGCGCGAGGCGCGGATGCCGCTGGTGATGACCAGCGGCAACCGCTGCGACGAGCCGATCGCGCACGACGATGGTGACGCGCTCGAGCGGCTGCGTGGCATCGCCGATCTCTTTCTCGTCCACGATCGTCCGATCCACACCCGCTGCGACGATTCGGTGCTGCGCGTCGCCGGCGGCTCAGCGATCTTCCTTCGCCGATCGCGAGGATACGCGCCGCTTCCGCTGCAACTGCCGGTCGCGTTGGGCGAGCCGTCGCTGGCGCTCGGCGGCCAGCTCAAGTCGGTCATTGCGCTGGGCGAGGCGAAGCGCGCGTTCCTCAGCCATCACCTGGGCGATCTCGACCATCCGGCGGCCTTCACCGCGTGGGAGCAGTCGATCGCGCGGTATCGCGATCTCTGCCGAATCGAGCCGCGCCTCCTGGTGCACGACCTCCATCCGGACTACGCGTCGACGCGCTGGGCCGAGGCGCAGCCGTTCCCGCGCCTCGCGGTGCAACATCATCACGCGCATTTCGCGAGCTGCCTGGCGGAGAACGGCGAACGCGGCCCCGCGATCGGCGTCTGCTTCGACGGCACCGGCTACGGCATCGACGGGACCATCTGGGGCGGCGAATTTCTCGTCGGAGACCTCGGCCGCGTCGAGCGCGCGGCGCATCTCTTGCCGGTGCCGATGCCGGGCGGGGAGCAGGCGATCCGCGACCCGTGGCGCATGGCGGTCTCGTATCTTCGCGCCGCAGGCGAGCCCGTCGAAGCGGACGGCGCGCTCCTGCGGGCGATGGATCGGGGCGTCAATTCTCCGCTCACCTCGAGCATGGGCCGGCTCTTCGATGCCGCGGCCGCGATCGTCGGACTGCGGCGGAGCGCGACCTACGAGGGCCAACCGGCGATCGAGATGGAATGGCTCGCGACCGGCGCCGGCGAGGAAGCCCCCTACCCGGTCGATCTCGACGGTCCGGTGATCGACACCCGGCCGCTGATTCGTGCTCTCGCGCGCGACGTGCGCGAAGGCACCCCGACGAGCCGCATCGCGCGGCGCTTTCACGCCACCGTCGTCGAGATGATCGCCGGGACCTGCGCCGCGTTGCGGCAGCGCGGCGCGCCGCGGACGGTCACGCTCAGCGGCGGCGTATTCATGAACGCCATCCTGCTCGAAGAGGCGTCTCGCCGTCTCGAAGGCGATGGCTTTCGTGTGCTGCGGCATCGGATCGTGCCTCCCAACGACGGCGGGCTCGCGCTCGGGCAGCTCGCCGCCGCGGCGGCCATGGAGTGAAACGAAATGTGTCTCGCCATCCCCGGTAAGGTCGTCGCAGTCGAGCGCAACGCCGATGTCCTGATGGGCAAGGTCGACTTCGGCGGCACTGCGCGCCAGGTCTGCCTCGAGTACATCCCCGACGCGAAGCCGGGCGACTACGTGTTGGTCCACGTCGGGTTCGCCCTCTCGCGGATCGACGAAGCCGAAGCGCAGCGCGTCTTCGAATTCCTCGCCGAGATGGGGGAAGCGCCATGAAGTACCTCGACGAATACCGCGACGCGGCGGCCGCCCATCGGCTGCTGGAGGCGATCCGCCGCACCGCCACCAGGCGCTGGGTGATCATGGAGGTGTGCGGCGGCCAGACGCACAGCATCGTCAAGTACGGCCTCGACGAGCTTCTGCCGACGGTCGAGCTGGTCCACGGCCCCGGCTGCCCGGTGTGCGTGACGTCGCTCGAGATGATCGATCGCGCGCACGCGATCGCCGCGCGGCGCGAAGTGATCTTCTGCTCCTTCGGCGACATGCTGCGCGTGCCCGGCTCGCGCGGCGACTTGCTCTCGCTGAAATCGCAGGGCGCGGACGTGCGCGTGGTCTACTCGCCGCTCGACGCCGTCAAGCTCGCCGCCGCGAACCCGAGGCGCGCGGTGGTCTTCTTCGCGATCGGCTTCGAGACGACGGCGCCGGCGAACGCGATGGCCGTGCACGTGGCGAAGAAACGTGGGCTGCAGAATTTCTCGGCGCTCGTCTCCCACGTTCTCACGCCGCCGGCGATCACCGCGATCCTGCAGTCGCCGGGGAACCGGGTGCAGGCATTCCTCGGACCGGGACACGTCTGCACCGTGATGGGAACGGCCGAGTACCAGCCGATCGCGCGTCATTACCGCGTGCCGATCGTCATCTCCGGATTCGAGCCGCTCGATCTGCTCGACGGAATCCTCCACGCCGTCCGCCAGCTCGAGTCGGGCCGCGCCGAGGTCGAGATCGCCTACGCGCGCGCGGTGCGGGCCGAGGGCAACCAAGCGTCGCGCAAGCTGATCGACGAGGTCTTCGAGGTCTGCGACCGCAAGTGGCGCGGGGTGGGATCGATCCCCAAGAGCGGCTACCGCCTGCGCTACGAGTACCGCGACTTCGACGCCGAGCGCCGGTTCGAGGTGCAGGACATCGAGACCCTCGAATCCGGCATGTGCATCAGCGGGCAGGTGCTGCGCGGGATCAAGAAGCCGCGCGATTGCCCCGCGTTCGGCAAGCAGTGCACGCCGGAGACGCCGCTCGGCGCGACGATGGTCTCGTCGGAAGGCGCCTGCGCGGCGTACTACGCCTACGGCCGACACCTGGAGGTCCGCAGATGAACGAGTTGCAGGCCGCGATCCTGCGCAAGGCTCGAGAGAGCAGCGCGTTGAAACAGGCGTTCTTCGCCGAGCACGCGTCGCGCATCGAGACGTGCGCGCAGCAGATGACCGACGCGTTCGCGCGCGGCGGGCGGCTCTTCGTCTTCGGAAACGGCGGCAGCGCCTGCGACGCGCAGCACGTCGCCGTCGAGTTCATGCATCCGATCTTCGAGAAGCGCGCGCCGCTGCCCGCGATCGCGCTGTCGTGCGACATGGCGCTGATCACCGCCAAGGGCAACGATCGCGACTTCTCGATGACCTTCGTCGAGCAGCTCCAGGTCCTTGCGCGCAAGGGCGACATCGCGCTCGGCATCTCGACCAGCGGGAAGAGCGCGAACGTCAACCGCGCACTGGCGGCGGCGCCGAAGATGGGCCTGCTCGCGGTCGGCTTCGCGGGCCGCGACGGAGGCGGCATGCCGGGCCTCTGCGATCACTGCTTCGTCGTGCCGAGCTTCAGCATCCATCGCATCCAGGAGACGCACGAGACGCTGCTGCACGTGCTGTGGGACGCGATCCACATCCTGCGCGGTGAGGAGGACGTCCTGTGACCTTCGGCGCATGTCCGGTGCCGCGCTCGCAATACGCGCAGGTGGTGCTCGGCCACGGCAGCGGCGGCCGGCTGACGCACGAGCTGATCGAGCAAGTCTTCGCGCCGCCCGGGCCGCTCGAGGATCAGGCCACGCTGCCGTTCGCCGGCGGCCGCCTCGCGATCACGACCGATTCGTTCGTGGTCAAACCAATTTTCTTTCCCGGCGGCGACATCGGGAAGCTGGCGATCACCGGCAGCGTCAACGACCTCGCCGTCGGCGGCGCGCGGCCGCGGTACATCGCGGCGGCGTTCGTGCTCGAAGAGGGGTTGTCGAT
>JAIVGS010000211.1 GCA_020201435.1 Myxococcales bacterium | reverse complement strand
TCCCTGCAGCGCTTCGGCCTCACCCTTCGTGCCCTTGCCAGTCGGGCCCACTGGGACTGTCGTCGGCATCGTCTGCTCCTAGGCGGTCCGGGTGCCGTCGTCCGTCTGCGCGCCGTCCTCCGGACCTCCGGCGAGAAGACCCAATTCGAGCTTGCACGCCATGTCCGGCGGGGCGAGGCTTCCGTCCGGCATCTTCAGGTGCACGTTGAAGCTCGCGACGTTCACCGTCACCTGCGCGGTCTTCGCCTGTTGCTGGCTGTCCTTCGCCTGCATGGTCAGCGTCAGCTTGCAAGAGGCGCCGGGTCCGTGGTCCAGAACCAGATCGCCCTTTCCGTCACCGCTGGCGTCGAGCTTGTCGGTCAGGTCGAGGCCGTCCTTCTTCGCCAGCAAAGAGGCGAAGTCCGAGTCCGACTCAGGCTCACGGGGCTTCCTCTCCGCCTCGAGCTGGATCTCCCAGTAGGCAACTTCTTCGCCGCTCGCGTCGAACATACGGAGCGTCGCCGGAAGCGGATCGTCGAGGCTGACATCGAGCCACAACCTGCCGCCCTCTTTCGTCTTTCCCTCGGCGACTGTGCCCGATGCCATCGATTCGCCGGCAATTGCCTCCGCGGTGAGGCGCACGCTGGCCGCACCCGAAACTTCCCAATGGAGTGCGATCGGATCGCCCGCGCCCGTCTGGATCCCGCTCGCTCCGCCGGCGGGCGACGTCTGGGTGCCCTCAAACACTTTCAAAGACGCCGACGGACCTTCCGCCTGAACGGTGACCGCCACCGCGGCAGACTTGACCGGATCGCCGGTTTGCGGCGTGACGGTCAGGACGTAGCTGAACGTGCCCGAGTTGAAGGCGCCGCCGCTCGGCGGCGAGATCGTAAGCGTGCCCGAGCCGTCGGACTGCACCGAGCTGGTTATGTCCTGGGAGGTCTTTCCGTCGCCGATGTCCTGGTCGGAGGCGAGGGTCGCGGTCATTCCTTGCGCCCAGTTCTGGATCGTCCATTTCAGGTTGAACGGCGCGTCGAGTACCTGCGGGCTCTTCGCGTCGGTCGAGAGCGAAGGCTGCGGTGCTCCCGCTGCCGCGGGAGTGCTCTGAGTGGCCGCGGTTTGCGCTGCCTGGGCTTGCGTCGCGCCCGTCCCGCCGGTCGCCGCTTGCGCGGGCGCGGCGCCGGTTCCAGCCGCGCCTTGGGCCGCAGCCGTTCCACCGGCCGCCGTCGGCGCCGCGGCCGGAGTCTGCGCCGCCGCGGGGGCCTGGGCCTGCGCGCCGCCGGCAGCCGCTGCAGGAGCGGGCGCAGGCGATTGAGCGGCTGCGGGTGCGGCGGCGGCTTTGGCGGCCGGTGGCGAGGCTTTCGCCACGCGGACGGCCTTGAGATTCACGTAGTACCCGTGCTTGCTGAAGTGGTGCAGCGCCTTTTCGACGCGGTAGCTGCCGTCGATCTGCGCGCCCATCTTCTCCAGCTTGACGGTCGCGCCGGGGATCATGCCCGGATTGCCGATGGTCTCGAGCGTGGCGACGACGTGGCCTTCGGCGATCTTGCGCATCCGGCCCTTGGCCATGGCTTCGGCGGTGGCCTGGTCCGCCGGCTGATGCTCGTGGCCGGCGAACGAGAGCGTCTTGCCCTTGCCGTACTTCTGCGTCCCCTCGCCGACGACGCCCGTGCCCTTCGCCTTGCCGACGAACTCCTGCTTCGTCTTCGGGTCGTAGCCGTGGACGGTGATCTCCTCGACCTGCGTGTTCGACTGGACGCGAACCTTCACCTTGCGCAGGCCGTCGCCGGGACCGACGGTGATCGTGGCCCCCGATGCCGGCGGCCCGATGATGAGCTTTTTCCCCTCGATCCTCAGGTGGTTGCCGTGCTTCTGCGCGAGCCGCCGCAGGAACGTGGCGTCGGTCACGTTGCCCTGGAGGATGTGCTCCTTGGTGCCCGAAGGCGCGTCGGCCGAGAGGCCGTGCTCCTGCGCGATCTTGTTGGCGATCTCCTTGTCGTCGACGTCGTTGAAGGCGCGGGTCATCTGCGACAGCGCGAGCCGGTGCAGGCCCTCCTGGCAGACGACGCGCAACGACGGCGGCATGTCGCGCCGGAACTGCGGCTCGAGCGCGACGACTTCTCCCTCGAAGACCTTCTGCAGCTTGGAGGCGAAGCCGATCTCGACCTTGATCGCGGTGCCGCTCTCGAAGTCCTTGCCGTTGATCAGCTTCTGCTGCGGGTCGTTGAAGATCAGCGTGCACTGGCCGAAGAGGTCGACGTCGAGGTCGATCTCCACGCGCGTCAGCGCCGCGTCTTTCTCGGTGTCGAGCTTCTTGCCGTCGACCGAGACCTTGCAGTCGGGGATGAGCCTGACTTGAGACGGATCCGCCACGCGATGATTTTACCACGGTCCTCCGCCCCTGGACAGGCGGCAAGCGGAAGGGAACGGAACATTTAGGGATTTCGGAACGGAAAGGGAAAGGGAACGTTCAGGGCGAGGGAGGTGGGTGACGGGTGAGGGTCAGGGTGAGTATCCCGAACCTTGCCATTGGCCCTCGCCCTCAACCTTTCCCTTTCCGTTCCCTCTCCCTGGCCTTTGACCCTGAACGTTCCGTTCCGTTCCGTTCCATCGGTTCCCTCCCCCCCAAAGTCGGGCGGGAGCCCCTCTCCCCAGAGAAGCTCCCGCCCATTGTGCACCCACCCCTGGGTGTACGTGAAACCCTTAGAAGCTGCGGTAGAACGAGGACCAGCCGGTATAGCCCGACGTGGTGCGGCCGTTCCAGGTGGCAAAGCGCCACCAGTACGTCGTGAACCACTGCGAGGCCGGAACGCCAACGTCTTGATACGGCACGGGAAAGTTCAGCGTCGGCAGGAAGTTGTTGGCGATGGTGTCGAGGTTCTGGTCGCACAGCCGGATGGTCCCGCCGTTCGAGGACACCTCGTTCACGCCGACCGCGCAGACCAGCTGCTGCGCCAGCCTGGCGAGGCCGTACAGCGACGACATCGGCAGGTTGATCGAGCGGTACTCCGGCCAGATCCAGTTGCCGGCCGTCGTCCAGACGTCGTTGTAGCAAGGATACGGAATGACTCCCCATTGCCAGCACGTGCTCCACTGCCGGTCGTACCAGCCGACCTGCACGTAGTACTCCTGGGTCGGGTGGAAGTGGTGGTTCTTGTCCCCGTCGAAGAGCATCACGTGGGTGGTCGAGCCGAACGCGAGCGGCCAGCCGTTCATCGGTCCGGCGTTGCGGATGCGGTCGTTGGGCCGGCGGATGCCGCCGTCGAACGCGTTGTCCACGACCTGCTGCTGCGAGGGCGAGTGGGCGAAGGCAAACCCGTCGTCCCAGCCGCGCATCACGTTGTTTCCATTCATCAAATTGCTGCCGGCCTGGTGCCAGGTGCCGCGGCCGAAGAACATGCCGCCCTCGTAGCCGTACCACTGGCCCGACCAGCCGGGCGTGTAGACGGTGGTGACGCCCGGGACGGTCGCCATGTTGTCGTTGCCGTTGTTCGAGAGGATCTCGCTGATGTTGTAGTCGTAGACGCCCAGGAAGTTGCCGATCGCGGTGACGAGGCCTCCCCAGGTCCAGTCGAACAGCACCAAGGGCGTCGCGACGTCGATCTGCTTCATCGAGAGGTCCTCGAACCCCTGCTCGACGTACTCGTCGAGGAAGTTCAAGGACGCGTGCGCGAGCTCGTGCGTGGGCACGTACGCCCCGCGCTCGATCAGGTCCTGCCGGGTGTACTTGGCGATGCCGAACGGCTTCTGGACGAGCGAGGGCGGAGCCGCGTTCGCGGTGACCGGCGTCTGGAACGTGTTGAACATCACCGCCGCGCCGATCGGGCGCAGGTAGGGGAGCGTCCAGTAGCGGATCGAGTCGATCTGCGAGTAGACGGCGTTCTGCGAGAGCGAGGTCGCGTAGCCGCGGACTGGATGAGGCGCGATCTTGCCGCCGAAGACCGCGGTGTCCGAGCCGAGCGGCCCGCCGGGAATGAAGTAGCCGATGTAGAGGAGCTGCGATGCGCGCTGCACGGTCCACGAGCTGCCCGCGGATTGCGTCATCAGGGCCACGGTCCGGTCGAAATCCGCCCAGAAAGCAGGACGTTCGGAGTCGGCGAAGCCGGTGGAGAGAATCAGGACCTGCTTGTAGTACGGGTTCGACATCTCGGCGTTGCCGCACGCGGTGCCGTCGGCTTTGACGCACTTCCACGTCGGGTAGAGGATCGTCCAGATGTTCCCGATCGGGTTGATCGTGAACGTCTGAGCGGCCGCGGGAGTGGCAAGGACGAGGGCAAGAAGACAAAGCAGGCGCTTCAAGGATTGCTCCGATCGAGTCTGGCGAGTGAGGTGGTCCGGGCGAGCAGCGAGCGCGCCGCGGGCGAGAGCTGGTCGAGGACCGCCGCCGGCAGCTGGCTGCGATCGCGCAGGGCCACGAGCGAGAGGGTGAAGGCGATCTGCTTGTGCTCGACGGCGTTGAGCGCGGAATCGTCGAGGAGCAGCGCGAGCTTCGCCGCGCGCGGGTCGGAGAGGTCGGCCGGACGCAGGAGCGGCGCGACTTCGCGCCGCGCGAGCGTGCCGTCGGGAAGCGTGTGCAGCAGATCGGTCAGCTCCTGCTGCGCCTCGTCGGTGCGGATCCGGCCGAGGGCTTCGACCGCGGCGACCTGGGTCGCTGCTTCCTGCGCGTCGCGGGCGATCTTCGCGAGGTTCGCGGCCTGATCGCCGGAGGCGGTCGTGGTCGCGATCTGCTGTCGCAGCTCGGCCTCGCGGCCCTTCAGGAGCGACGGGTCGAGCGCGAGCAGCTTCGGATCCGGCGGCGGCGCGTTGTCGATGTGCCAGCCGGCGTGGACGAACTCTTCGGCCTGCTGGCCGGCCTCGGCGTTCTTCTGTGCGACCAACTTCTGCACCGAAGAAAGACGATCGAGCCCGGCGGCGCGGGGGGGCTGCGCCGCCGGGCCCGTCGCCGGGACCATCCCGGCTGACTGGGGGGCTGCCGTTGGCTGCGCGCGCTGCGCGAGGGGCGTGGACGCAAGCCACCCGGCGAGCGCGAAGAGCGCCAGCGGCGGCAAGGTCCAGCGCAGTAGGCGGCGGATCGGCATGCGGGGTTGTTGAGCACGCCGCGTGCCGTGTCGAAGTATTTGAAATCAGGGTGGAAACAGCGCGTCAGGCGTGCGCGTCCGCACTCCATTGGAGCACCGAGGCTCCATGTAGTCCGAAGTGCGTCAGGCGCGCGCGACTTTCAGACGCACGGTCCGCTTGCGGCGCTGCCGCTTCCGGCCGGCGCGGGCCGCATCGTCGAGCGTCGCGAGCGTCGCGTCGCCGAGCGCCTGCAGCGCGGCGCGATCGAGCACGAACGCGATCGGCGCGCCGAGCAGCGGCCAGAGCTTGAGCGCGCGCGGGACCCAGCCGAGGCCGAGGCGTTTCAGGATCGCTTTGAGCAGCACCGGATTGAGGCGGCGGATGATCCGGCCCGGCAGCGATTCCGACAGGACGCGGCCGATGGCACGCGCGCCGGTGCGCAGGCCGACGCTCTTCGCGGCGTCGGCGAAGCCCGCGCCAGCCCACAGGGCGTAGAGCTTGAGGCGGCCGGATTCGCCTTCAGTTTCGAGTCCATAGAGATCGAGCAAGCCGAAGATCAGCTCGGCTTCGAGAAACAGCGAGGCCGCGATTCCGGCCGGCAGGCCGACCGGCAGCGTGATCAGCGCCAGCGTGCCGGTCGCGGCGCCGGTCCACCCTGCCCGCGTCGCAGCCGATTTGACCAGGCGCTGGCCGAGGTCGACCTCGTGCTCGCCGGGGTGATCGATGCGGAGCTTTTCCACCCGCTTGCGGGCGCGCTCGCGCGCTTTGTCGACGACGTCGGTGAACCAGAAGAGCTCCTTCAAAGGTTACTCCGCGGTGGCCAGATCGATTGTATCTCCGACCTGGAGCGCGTCGAGGACATCGTCGCCTTTTCGCAGCTTTCCGGCGACGGTGTACTTGCCGTCGAGATGCGGCTGCGGCGAGTGGCAGAGGAAGAACTGGCTGCCGCCGGTCTCCGGGCCGTTGGTGGCGATGCCGAGCGTGCCGCGCAAGAAGCGCAGCGGGCTGTGCTCGTCGGGCAGCGACCATCCGGGGCCGCCATCGCCGTCGCCGCGCGGGTCGCCGCCCTGGACGACGAAGTCGGGGACGACGCGGTGGAAGGTGAGCCCGTCGTAGAACTTTCGCGTCGCGAGGACGGCGAGGGCGGACGAGGTCAACGGCGCCACGTCAGGATCGAGGTCGATGACCAGATCGCCTTTCGAGGTCCGTATGCGCAGCGTGCGCGCTCGCGGCATCGCGCGGGCTTCGGCCGGAACCGCGAAGGGGCGCTTGGGAAGCATCGAGCCGGTCAGCGGCGTCAGCGACGCGAGCGCGTCATACTCGGGATCGCCGGCCGGCTTTTCGCGCGCCTTGTCGAGCCGGCGCGCCGCCGCCTTCGCCGCTTCGCGCGAGCCGGCGTCGTTGGCGAGAACGCCGGCGGCCTCCGCGACGACGTAAGGGTCTGGATCTTCTAACAGTTTCCGCACTTCCGGGGCGAGGGCGGGAACGGCTGCGCCTGCTGCCGCTCCGCGGACGCGGCCGTCGGGATCGCGCATCGCCGCGGCGGCTTCGGTTTCCAGTCCCAGCTCGGCCGCGAGCGCGCCGATGCGGGCGCGCTGTCGCCAGTCGCTCCGCGGCGCACAGTCGGGCGTGTCGACCAGCCGCTTGCGAATGCGATCTCGCGCGAGCGCGGCGATGCACGGAGTCGTCGGAACGGCGTCGAGAACCGAGGGCCCGATCTGCGCGGCTGCCTCGAAGAGCGCGTTCCGCACGTGCTCGGAGGTCTGGGCCGGCAGCACTTTCTTGAACGAATCCGCGGCTCCCGGCGCCGTGGCCAGACCGCGCGCGGCTTCCACCCGCACGCGCCAGTCAGGGTCGTCGAAAGCTTTTTCCAGACCGGATGCAGGGAGCCCCTGGACTCCCCATGCTCGCGCGGCGAGCGCTCGCGTCCACGGCTCGGAGTCGCGCAACGCGATCTCGAGACCGTGCACCCGCTCTCCCTTCGGCATCCGCGAGAGCGCATACGCGGCGGCCGCGGGAATGCGCGGCAGCGCTTCCGAGAGCGCGGACCAGGCCCGCGCCGGAAACTTCGCGTCCTTGTTGCGCGCGGTCACGCCGAGCGCGAACGCTGCTTCGGGCTCGGGAAGCGCGTCGATGAGCGCGTCGATCGCCTGGATGTTTCCGCCCAGCGCCCGGGCACAGGCGGGCCGCGGAAGACAGGCGACCAGCGCGTCGCGCCCGAGGTCGATGCGGCCGAGCGCCCACGCAGCAGTCTCGTCGTCGCGCGCGAGCAGGGCGAGCTTCGGAACCGCCTGTGGATCCGCGATCCGTCCGACCGCCAGTGCGGCGCGGGACCTCACCGCCGCAGAGGGCGAATCGAGCAGCGCGCGGACTTCGGCGCTCGGCGACCGCGCCAGCTCCGCCGCCTGGAAGAACCGCTCGTCGGGCCGTTCCTCGCGCGGCGTCGGCCGCGCGCATGCGAGGAGCAGAACCGATGCGTACGCAGCGA
The DNA here is from genome assembly GCA_020201435.1 of Myxococcales bacterium. Classification (GTDB taxonomy): domain Bacteria; phylum Myxococcota; class Myxococcia; order Myxococcales; family 40CM-4-68-19; genus 40CM-4-68-19. The sequence goes on along the minus strand of JAIVGS010000211.1, from coordinate 23,898 downwards.
CTGTCGAATTCACAGGGTGTCCCCAAATTTGCATACCTGAGCGTACACTGCCCCGCCCATGACCATTTCACGGTTTCCGGTTCCGAAGATCGAAGAGCTGCCGGCCGACGTCCGCGCCCGGATCCTCGAGGTGCAGGAGAAGGCCGGGTTCGTTCCCAACGTCTTTCTCACGCTCGCGCACCGGCCCGACGAATTCCGCGCCTTCTTCGCCTACCACGACGCGCTGATGCTCAAGGAGAGCGGGCTGAGCAAGGCGGACAAGGAGATGATCGTCGTCGCCACCAGCGGCGCCAACGACTGTGATTACTGCGTCGTCGCCCACGGCGCGCTGCTGCGCATCTACGACAAGAACCCGCTGATCGCCGACCAGGTCGCGATCAACTACCGCAAGGCCGACCTCACTCCGCGCCGGCGGGCGATGCTCGACTTCGCGGTCAAGCTCTCGCTTCGCGCGGCGGAGGTCGACGAGTCTGACTTCGCCCGCCTGCGCGAGCACGGGTTTTCCGACGAGGACGCGTGGGACATCGGGGCGATCACGGCGTTTTTCGCGATGAGCAATCGGCTGGCGAACATGACCTCGATGCGGCCGAACGACGAGTTTTACCTGATGGGCCGGGTGCCGAGGCCGCCGAAGACGTAGCTAGCGCCCGTGCGGGTAGGCGCGGCCTTTCCAGAGAGGGCCCTTGCCGCGGAGCTGGCGGATCGCGGAATGCAGCAGGATTCCGATGAAGGCGAGCTGACCGAGGGGGAGCGCGAGCGACCAGCGGAGGCCGACGGGAAAGATCTTCGCCAGAACGATCAGCCGCTGCGCGATCGCGATGGCGCACACGCAGAGCGCGAACGTGAGCGGACCGCCGCGCAGGAAGGGCGCGCCGAAGAACGGGAACGCGGTGATGGCGACCAGCACCGCGCCGCCGAGGGCCCAGTGCGGCCCGCCCGCTCCGGCCGAGGCGTTCTTGACGAAGCCCCACCAAATCTCGCGCAGCGAGGTGTACATCCGCACCGAGACCAGGTGCCGGCCCATCTCGGCGCGGAGTCGGTAGCCGCTGCCTTTCACCAGCCGGGCGAGCTCGAGGTCGTCGGCGACGCGATCGCGGATGGCGGCGTGGCCGCCTACCTTTTCATACACCTCGCGCTTGATGAGGATGTACTGGCCGTTCGCGATCGCGATCTTCGAGCGCGGGTCGTTGACCAGCCGCAGCGGAAACGCGCCGACCACCGCCGACAGGACCTGCGGCAACAGCGCGCGTTCCCAGAACGTTTCGGTGCGGACGTCGGTCATCAGCGTGAAGAGGTCTGCGCCGTGCTCGCGGGCGGAGGCCATCGCCGACGACAGCGCGGGCGGGGAGTGCTCGGTGTCGGCGTCGGTGAAGAGGAGCCATTCGGCGCCGGCAGCATGCGAGACGCCTTGCGCGTTGGCGTGGTTCTTCCCCAGCCAGCCGGGCCGCAGGTCAGAGCCGCGGACGATGGTCAGCCGCGGATCGGCGAGCGCGGCGGCCTCCGCGTGGGTCGCGTCCTCGCTGCGGTCGTCGACGCAGATCACGCGCAGGCGCGGCCAGTCCTGCGCGAGCAGCGAGCGGAGGCAGCGGGCGATCTGATGGGCCTCGTTGCGCGCCGGGACGATCGCCGCGACCTCGGGGGCGTCGGCCGGCGGCGGCGCGAGCGGCAATGCGCGCACGCACCGGAGGTCGAGGAGCGTGCTGGCCAGCGCGGCGCCCCAGAAGAGGAGCGCCGTCGCGAGCAGGAGGTTCGTCGGAGAGAGTGTCCCCAATTACTGACTGCAGTTGCCGCCGGTGGCGTTCGTGGAATGCGCGCCGATGCAGATCGCGCGACGCGGGATGGCCCCGGCGGGGTCGGCGCTGTTGTATCGCGCCGGCATCGTGCCGTGCGCGTGGACCCAGGCCGCCAGCGCCTCCCATTCCTTGATCTCGGTGCCTCCCTCCAGCGCCGACCGCTTCAAGATGGTCCTGGTCGCGTCGTTGCCGGGGACCGGGGCGCCGTCCGCGAGCGTCGGCATGGTGTCGTTCAGCGCCTTGAGCTTGATGCCGGCGAACGTGGCGAACGTCGCGATGTAGTAGCTGACGGCGACCTTCACCAGCCTGGTCGGACTTCCGTAGAAGAATGGCGGGATGTCGTTGGGGCGATCGTAGATCGTCGGCAACCAGCCGGGGTTGCCCGGCAGCGAGTCGGCGGCCGTCTTCGAGGCGTCGAAGACGGTCACGTAGTTGGCGTCGCCATCATAATTGCCGGACGCCAGCGCGGTGGGGATGAGCGCGTCGATCTTGACGACGCGGCCGTTGTCCTTGCTGGTTGCGTCGCCGCTCGGATTGTAGGGGTTGCGGGTGGTGTCGTACTTGAAGCGGAACCCGGCTGGCACGAGGAACAGGTCGTCGTGGCCGGTGTAGGCGAAGCCGGCAGTGACCTCGAACGCGGCCTTCACTTCGGCGAGGTAGATGCCGAAGCGGCAGAGCGGATATCCAGGGGTGCCCGAGGCCGGCGAACCGCCGAGCGGAACCGCGGCGAAGAGATCGGCGAAGCCGAGGACGCCGGTGAGCCCCTTGCGCAGCGCCGGAACCCGCGTCGCTCCATAACCCTCCGCCGCGAGGTCGGTGGGAGCCACGTGGTTGGCGGCGGCCAGCTCGGAGTCGGTGATCAGGTCGAGCAGCTCGGTCTCCTGGAACTTGGCGGAGTTGTCGACGTCGAACGGCAGGGCCGCCACCGGATAGTTGTAGTAGTCGCCACGCTTGCTCGGGGTGGCCGCCGGCGCTGCGCCCGTCGTCTCCAGGATCGTGTAGCGCATGAACGAGAGCTGCTGGCCGGGAATGTTGGTCGACTCGAGCGCGTCGACGGTCCCGTCGACGAGCGCGTCCACCGCGGGGTCGGAGGGCGCCTTCTTGTCGGTGACCGGGATCAGGATCGAGTTGTCCTTGTCGAAGCTGACCGTGCGATCGCTGTTGACGGTCAGTGAAATGCGCCCCACCTGATCGCCGAAGCGGCCGGCCTGCTGCACCAGCACCTGCTTCCCGGTGTGGGCGTTGGTGTAGAGCTGGGCGGGGAAATCGCTGTGCGAATGGCCGCTGACGATCACGTCGATGCCCGAGACGTTCTGCGCGATGGCGATGTCCTCGCTCTTGGCTTCGTTGGAGAGGTCGGCGCCGCTGTGGCTCAGCGCCACCACCAGGTCGACCTTGTCGTCGCGGCGCAGGCTGTCGACGAACGGCTGCACGTCGTCGAAGATCTGGGCCAGCGACGCGAGCCGGTTGTCGGTCGTGGTGCCGGGCGGCAGTGAGAAGGTGGTGGGTGCGGCGGCGGGCGCGACGGCCTGTGCGTCCGCGCCCATGATGCCGATGAAACCGACCTTGATGCCGTTCGGCGTCGTGATCACGAACTTGCCGTGGATCGGCTTTGCGGGATCGGTGTTGTTCGCGTCGTACATCGCTTGCAGCGGGGCATCGCTCGTCCCGGCGAAGTGGATGTTGCTGGCGACGATGACCGGGAGCTTTTCCGGCGTCGCCTGCGCGGCGCCGATGATCAGCGCGAGGCCGGCGGGGCCGTAGTCGAACTCGTGGTTGCCGAGGGTGGTGACGTCGTAGCCGAGCAGCTTCATCACCCGGTAGTCGGCCGAGACGGTCGTCGCCGCGATCTGCATCAGCGAGCCCATCATGTTGTCGCCGGCCGAGACGGTGAGCGTGTCGGCGCCGGCGGCCTTGGCGGCGTCGCGCTCGGTCTTGAGCACCACCGAGCGCCGCGAGGCGCCGCCCTTGATGCCGGTGCCGGAGGGCGCCGGCGTGGGGAAATCGTCGATCTCGGGGCCGAGGCCGATGAGGTGCGAGTGCTCGTCGTTGGTGTGGAGGATGACGAGCTTTTTCGGCGCGGGACTGCCGCTGCACGCGAGCGCAAGAGTACCGAGAAGGACGAGACGTCGCATCGGAAGGGCCCCCGGGTTGGAGGTGTCGGAGAAATCAGCACCCGGGCAAAGTGTCAAGACCCGAACAGACGCCGGAGAGGGAACCGAAGGAACGGAACGTTCAGGGTTTCCGGACGGGAAACGGAAAAGGAAAGGGAAAGGTGAAAGGCTTGGCCTTCGGGGATTGGGCCAGGGTGATCTTTCCTTCTCCTCGCCGTCGCCCTCGCCCTTGCCCTCGCCGTCGTCCCTTTCCCTTTCCGTTCCCTCTCCCTTGCCATCGACCCTGAACTTTCCGTTCCGTTCCGTTCCTTAGGTTCCGTTCCCGTTAGTGCGGATTCCGTTCGCCGGCCCTGACCGCGACCGGCAGGACGTTCTCCCGCGGCGGGATCGGGCAGTTGTAGAGCGGCGAAAAGGCGCAGGTCGGGTTGTAGGCCCGGTTGAAATCGAGCGCGTACTCGTCGCCGCCGAGCGATTCGGCGTCGACGTAGCGGCCAACCTCGTAGCTCTCGTGGCCGGTCGTCGCGTCGCGGAAGAAGATCGAGACCGCCGATTCGTCCTGGCCGGGCTCGAGCAGACGAAGCGCGGACAGGGCCATCGTCTTGCCCTGCAGGACGAACTCCAGCTTGCCGAGGCGCAGCGCACGGCGGCGGTTGCCGCGGGTCGAAAGGACGACCTCCTCGCGGGGCGCCGAATCCCGCACCAGCCGGGCTGCGACGCGGAAGCCGGGGTCGGGGTCGAACCACACCGGAAAAGGCCCTGTTTTCAAGCGCGGAGCGTCGGGATCGAGGACCACCACGGCGGGGAAATTCTGGTGCGACAGCCGCAGCGTGTATCGGCCGAGCTCGACGCGCGAGCCGGGCTCGAGGCGCGTTCCTTCGCCGGTCTCGAAATGATCGTCGAGCGCGCTGATCTGCAGCGCGTTGGGCGCGACCCCGTCGAGCTGGACGTCGCAACCGGGCGCGCTGCCGAAGACGAGCGGCCGGTCGCGTGGAAACTCGTGCCGGGCGACCGCGGCGAGCGGGCTGGTGTGCGGGTTGCGGAACGATGCCGCCGCCTCCTCGCGTTCTTTCAGGAGCTGCACCAGATTCACCGGACCAGGCCCTCCGGCCGCGATGGCCAGCGCGATCCCGTAGCGCGCGGCCGCCTTTGGGGCTAGCTTTTTCGCCCGATGTCCGCTCTGCACAAGGCCCTCCTCGCCAGCGTCGCCGACAAGGGATCACGGCTGCGCGAGGTGCGCAAGGACCTCCTGCGGCAGAAGCCCGGGCAGACGCAGCGCTGGTTCCAGGGGCCCGACGGCTGCGATCTCTTCCTCTGGTACGACGAGCGCAGGGGCCTCTCGCAGATCCAGCTCACCGTCGAGCAGCGGGTGGTGGAGTGGACGCTCGCCGAAGGGCTCCGCACCGGGCGCGTGGTCGCTTTCAACCCGCTGCGTCCGCTCACCGACCAGAGCAGGCTCGAGTTCGACGCCCGGCCGGACGGCGACGCGCTCGAGCTCGCGAGAGTGCTGCTCGAATCGGCGCAGGGGGACGAGCTGACCTTCATGCTCGTCCGCAAACAGTTGGGATTGATCAGGAAAACCGACTAGCGGTCGCGCTGGCGGCGCTCGCGATGCTTCTCTCGACGTCGCTGCTCGCGCGCCGGGTCGCGGTCTTCATGGCGCGTGCGGACCCATTCCATGAAGCGGTGGCCTTTTTCGGAATCGGGGTCGAACGAGCGCGGTCCGTCCGGCTGGCGATCGCGGCGGAAGCGCAGCTCGTGCGCGGCCTCGACCCGATGCGACCACTTGCCGCCCTCGCCGTCGACCTGGACCACGCCTTCGTAGACGCGGACGAGGTCTTCCTGCTGCGGCGCGACCTCGACCCGGAATTCGGTGCCTCGCACGCCGGCGACGGCGTTTTCGGTCTCGATCTGGAAGGTCTCGCCGGCGATCAGCTTGTGCACTTTCGCCCACACGTTTCCGAGGAGCAGGCGCGCGCTGAAGGCTTTCTGCGGGACGTCCTCGTGGAGCGTGATGCGCGAGCTTTCTCCGAGGCGGAGGATGGTGCCGCCTGGCATCGTGATTTCCACCCGTCCGCCTTCGCCGGTCTCGATCGTGTCGCCGGCGTGGACCTCGGCGCCCTGCGCGAGCTTCGGCGTCACCGGTCCTTCGACCAGCGAGACGGTCATGGCGATGAGCGAGGCGATCACGATCACGAGATCCTCCCGTCAGGTACTGGGGACACGAAGCCGCCTTCGGCGCGCATCATGTCCGCGGCACTATCAACTGACCCGGGTCCTCTCTCGCCGGTGAAATCTTCGCAAGGGCGGCGATGTGGGCGGGGGTGGTACCGCAGCATCCACCGAGGATCGTTGCGCCTTTGGCGAGCCACTTCGACGCGCGCGCGGCGTACTCCTCGGGCGAAAGGGTCGATGTGACCGGCCAGCCGGAATTCGGGTCGACGTCGCCCATGTGGGCGTACGCGCCGTCGACGAGGTGGATGGCCAGGTCGACGCCGGAGCACGGGACGCAATTGACCAACGTCGCGCGCGCCCCGAGCTCGCGGGCCCTCGCGAAGAAGGCTTTCAGGTCGTCGCCCGAGCGCATCCGGCCGTCGGGCATGACCATCGCCGAGACCCAGACGGGAAGACCGGTTTCGATCGCGGCCTGGACGGCGGCCAGTCCCTCGTCGGCAGCGACCACGGTCTCGACGAGGAGCAGGTCGCAACCGCGCAGCGCCTGGGCGAGCCGGCGATGCTCTTTCAGGGCGACGTCCGGCGGCGGCCGCAATTCGGGGAGGTAGCAGTCCTCGACCGGGGCGATCGAGCCGGCGACGTTCGGAGCGCCCGATTCGCGCGCGAGCCGGACGGCGGTCTCGGTCAACTCGCGCCAGCGCGGGCCGGCCTTGCGCGGGTTGGTCCGGAAGGTGTTCGCGGTCACGACCTGCGCGCCGGTTTTCACGTAGTCGCGGTGGACCTCCCGCAGGGTCGCCTGCCCTCGCTCGTCGAGCAGCGCGGCGGCCGAGAAGAGGTTCGTCCGGGTGTCGATCCCCCGCCGGGCGAGCTCGGTTCCTGTGGCGCCATCGAGCAGGATCATGTAAGTCCCGCAGCATGCCACTCCTGAACGTCGGTGACACGGCGCCCGACTTCACCTTGAGCTCGCACGAGGGCAAGACGGTGAAGCTGCGCGACCTGCGCGGAAAGAACGTCGTCCTCTGGTTCTACCCGAAGGCCGACACCCCTGGTTGAACGCTGCAGGGCTGCGGGCTCCGGGATCGAGCCCGTGATCTGGAGAAGAAGAACGCCGCCATCCTCGGGGTGAGCTTCGACACCGTCGACGAGAACAAGCACTTCGCCGAGAAGTTCAATTTTCCCTACCCTCTGCTGTCGGATACGTCGCGCGAGATGGGCGTGAAGTACGGCGCGGCCGAGTCGACCGAGGGCGGGAACGCGAAGCGGGTGGCGTACGTCATCGGACCCGACGGGAAAGTGAGGAACGTCTTTCCCAAGGCGAACACGCAGACGTTCGCGGCCGACGTCCTCGCGCTGCTGTAGGGCAGGCGAGCAGGCGACGGCGCCCTCGGCATGACTAGCTTCCGCGCGTATGGGGCGTGCGCAGCTGATCGATGCGGTTCGGAATTCGGCCTGTCTTCTGGCGGGGTCGCGGAAGGACTACGACCCGCTGCTCGAGCTGGCCGAGGGGGTCAGGTTCGTCTGCCTCGGTGAATCTACGCACGGCAGTCACGAATTGTACCGGGAGCGGGCGCGGATCACGCAGCGGCTGATCGCGGAGCAAGGGTTCAACGGCGTGGTCGTCGAGGCCGACTGGCCCGACGCCGACCGGGTGAACCGCTACCTGGTGGGACGGTCCGACGACGCCGACGCGGAGGAGGCCCTGGCCGGGTTCCGCCGGTTTCCGACCTGGATGTGGCGCAACACGGTCGTGGTCGATTTCGTCGCCTGGCTGCGCGAGCAGAACGGGAAGACGCTGTTCCACGGGATGGACCTGTACAGTTTGTACAATTCGCTCGACGCGGTGGTGAAATACCTGTCGCGCGTCGACGCGGACGCCGCCGAGCGCGCCCGCGACCGATACGCGTGCTTCGAATCACTCATCAATGGCGGCGAAGGTGAGTTGTACGCGCAAGCTCTGCGCCTGGGGATGACCCGGCCCTGCGAGGACGGGGCGGTGCGCCAGCTCGTCGAGCTGCAGAAGCGGGCGTCGGGAGCGGTCGATCCGGAGCTGTTCTCGGCCGAGCAGAACGCGCGGCTGGCGCGGAACGCCGAGGCGTATTACCGGGCGATGTTCGGGTCGCGGATCTCGACCTGGAATTTGCGCGACCGGCACATGGCGGAGACGCTCGAGAACATCGCCGGATATCTCGTCCGTCGCGACGGGTACGCGCGGGTGGTGGTCTGGGCGCACAACTCGCACCTCGGCGACGCGCGCGCGACCGACATGGGGGACACCGGCGAGCTCAACGTCGGCCAGCTGTTGCGGGAGAAGTACGGGAGCGAGGCGCTGCTCATCGGCTTCACGACCTACGATGGCACGGTGACCGCCGCCGACGACTGGGGCGGGCCGCCCGAGCACATGCGGGTGCGGCCGGCGCTCGAGGGGAGCATCGAGGAGCTGCTTCACCAGGTCGAGCTGCCGCGGTTCTTCCTGCCCCTGCGCGGAGCGGGCGAGGCGCTCGGGGAGCTGCGCGAGCCGATGCTGGAGAGGGCGATCGGGGTCGTGTATCGGCCGCGGACGGAGCGGCAGAGCCATTACTTCGAGGCGCGGGTGGCGGCGCAGTTCGACGGGGTCGTGCATGTCGATCGGACGCGCGCGGTGGAGCCGCTGGAGAGGGCGCAGGCATGGACGGCGAAACCGCCGGAGACATACCCGTCCGCTTTGTAGCGGCAAGGGAACCGAAGGAACGGAACGGAACGGAACGCTGAGGGTTAGGTTCAGGGAAAGGGTCCCGCGAACCTTCACCCGTCACCCATCCACCCTCAACGTTCCGTTCCGCTCCTTATGTTCCCCACCCCCGAGCTACACTACCGGGCGTGTACGACGTCGTCGTCGTCGGCAAGGCCAACATCGACTACCTCGCGCGGGGGCACCGGTTGCCCAAGCCCGGACAGTCGGTCAACGGCGATTTCTTTCAGGAAGCGCCCGGCGGAAAGGGCGCGAACCAGGCCGTCGGCGCGGCGCGCCTCGGCGCGCGGGTGGCGCTCGTCGCGAGAATCGGACGTGATGCGCGCGGCGACGCGGTGCTGGCTTCGCTCGCGCGCTCCGGTGTCGACGCGGCGCACGTGACCCGCGATCCGGCCGAGCCGACCGGCGTCGCCCTCTGTCAGGTGGGACCCTCGGGGGAAAAGCAGATCCTCTCGGCGGCGGGAGCGAACGCGCGCCTGACGGCGGCGTGCGTGCGCGACGCGGCCCACGCCCTCGGCTCGACGCGCGTCGTCCTGTGCCAGCTCGGCGTGCCGCAGGAGGCCGTCACGGAAGCAGCGAAGATCGGCCGCTCCGCCGGCGCCCGGATCGTCCTCGACCCCGGCCCGCCCGCGCCGCTCCCCGACGATCTGCTGGCGCGGATCGACGTGATCCGGCCGAACGCGTCGGAAGCGCGGCTGATTACGGGTGTGACGGTGTGCGACAAGGACTCCGCGCGGGTCGCCGCGCGCGAGCTCCTCCGCCGTGGCGCCGGCGCGGCGGTCGTTCAGGCGGGGGAACAGGGCGACCTGCTCGTGACCGGCTCGGAAGAAGTCTGGCTGCCGCGCTTCGAGGTCGAACCGGTCGACGCGACCGGCGCCGGGGACGCCTTCGCGAGCGCCCTCGCCGTCTGCCTGGCCGAAGGAAAATCTCTTGCAGAATCAGCTACCTTCGCTAGCGCCGCGGCGGCGCTCGCGACCACCGTGCTCGGCGCGCAGGCCTCGTTGCCGACGCGCGAAGCAGTCCGCGCGTTGCTCAGTCGCGCAGGATCCGGATGACGAACAGCACCGCGGCCGCCCCGGCGGCGAGCTTCGTCAGCTTCCAGGCCCGGTGCTCCATCACGTCGACGCGGTCGGCGAGCAGCAACATCATCCAGTGCTTCATCCGCGTCTCGCGGGTCGAGTAGGCGATCCGCCGCACCAGGCCCGACACGCCGTGGAGCGGCTGCGCCGTGCCGAAGACGGGCGTCAGCTGCGCGCCCTTGCGATGGACGATCCCGCGGCGCGGCTTCATCCGCTCGATCGACTCCGGCGCCGTCGGCGTCAGCTTGCCTTTGGGCTGTTCCATCGGGACGCCAGGCCGGTCTTCCGCCGCGATGTCCGCGCCCAGCACGGGCCGATCGAGATGCGCCTGCCTCTGCGTCTGCCTGTCGCTCATGCCGCAACCCCCGGAGTGAGCACGCACTTCACGCAACCGTCCTTCTTGTCCGAGAAGATCTCGTACGCCTCGGGCGCGTCGGAGAGCGGGAAGCGGTGGGTGATGATGGCTTTGGCGTCGATGCGCCCTTCCCGGATGTGCTTGAGCAGGTGCGGCATGTAGCGGCGCACGTTGCACTGGTTCATCCGCAGGGTGAGGCCCTTGTTCATCGCGGTGCCGATGTCGACCAGGTTCCAGGGCGGGCCGTAGACGCCGATGATCGCGACGTTGCCGCCCTTGCGCACGGTGTGGATCGCCCAGTTGATCGCGACCGGGACGCCCGCCTGCATGAACATCATGCCGAGGAAGCGCTGGAACTTGCTGCCCTCGGCCTCCATGCCCACGGCTTCGATGCAGACGTCGGGACCGCGGCCTTCGAACTGGTCCTTGAGGTACGAGACGATGTCCGGGACCTTCTTGAAGTTGACCGTCTCTACACCGGCGTATCTCCTCGCGAATTCGAGGCGGTACTCGACGTGGTCGACGGCGATGACGCGCCCGGCGCCGAGCAGCCAGGCGGATTTCATCGCGAAGAGGCCGACCGGGCCGGAGCCGAAGACGACGACGGTTTCGCCGCCCTTGATCTCGCCCATCTCGGCGGCCTGGTAGCCGGTGGGGAGGATGTCGGAGAGGAAGAGGACCTCCTCGTCCTGCATGTCGTCGGGGATCTTCATCGGGCCGACGTCGGCGAACGGGACGCGGACGTATTCAGCCTGGCCGCCCTCGTATCCGCCGGTGGTGTGCGAGTAGCCGTAGACGCCGGAGGCGACGTCGCTGTTCGGGTTGGTGTTCTCGCAGTTCGCCGACAGGCCGCGCGAGCAATAGAAACAGGTGCCGCACGAGATGTTGAACGGCACCACCACCCGGTCGCCTTTGGCGAGGTTGGTGACGGTCTTGCCGACTTCCTCGACGACGCCGGTGAACTCGTGGCCGAACGTGCAGCCGACGCGGGTGTCGGGGACCATGCCGTGGAGCAGGTGGAGGTCGGAGCCGCAGATCGCGGCGCGGGTGACTTTCAGGACCACGTCGTTGGGGTGCTCGATTTTCGGGTCGGGCTTCTTGACGACTTTCACCTTGTTGGGGCCGAAGTAGCTCAGGGCGCGCATGGATCTCCTCGCGGTGTGAAAGGAAAGTGCGAAGTCCCGTGCGGCGCGGCAAACTGCGGGCATGCGTGCGCTTCCCGTCTTGCTCGTGATCGCCTGCTCGGCGGCGAAGCCGCCGCCCGCGCCGCCGGGACCGCCCGCGTGTGACGCTCTGCCGGTGTTGGGCAAGGCGGAGCCGACGTCCTTGGCGTCGGACGCGAGCGGCGGGCTCGCGATCGCCGGCGACTTCGCGGGCACCATGCAGGCGGCCGCTGCCGGCATCACGTCGGCCGGCGGAACGGACGTCTTCGTCCTGCGTACGAACACGGACGGGTCGGTGCGCTGGCTGCGGCGGATCGGCGGACCGGGGACCGAGTCCGCGAGCGCGGTCGCCCTGTTTCCGAATGGGGATGCGGTGGTGGTCGGGGCGGCCGACGGTCACTGCTTCGCGGCGCGGCTTGCGGATGCCGACGGTCGCCGGCTGTGGACGGCGCAGTTGCCCGGAGACGGCGAGTCGAGGTGCCGGGCGGTTTCGATCGACGCGAAGGGCGAGGCGTGGACGACGGGCTACTTCTCCGGCCTGCTCAGCGGGAACGCGAGCAAGGGGATGTACGACCTGTTCGTCGTCCGGTTCGCCGGTGCGAGCGGGGACGCGTTCTTCGTGCGGGCGATCGGCGGGAAAGGAAAGGAACTGCCGCGGGCGATCGCGGCGCTCGCGGACGGTTCGGCGCTGCTCGGCGGGCAGTTCGGCGGCGAGGTCGACGTGACCGAATCGGACGTCGACTTCGGGAAGGGCCCGGTGCGGTCGAACGGCGATTACGACGGATTTCTCCTGAAATTGCAGCCAGATGGGAAGACGGCCTGGGTCGCGACCTTCGGGGACAACGGGGATGACGAGATCAACGCGCTCCTCGTCGGGGCGGACGGAACGGTCTACGCCAGCGGGCATCACCAGCCAGCCGCGAACTATCTCGGCCTGAATCCACATGGGGTCGGGAACTTCACCGGGATCGTGCTGCGGTACTCGCGCGACGGGCGCGGCGACTGGGTGCGGATTTTCGAGGGGCCGTCGTCGACGGCGAACCACCTCGCGTTCGACGAGAAGGGCCGCCTCTGGACCGCGGGCGTCGAGCACGGGCTTCGGCTCGACGACACGGTGATCGAGGATGCCGGCCGCGGCGATGCCTATGCGCTCGCATTCGACCCCAACACCGGGACGCCGATCGGGTCGCGGCGGTGGGGCTCGCCGGCCTTCGACATCGCGCGCGGAGTGGCGCGGATTCCGGGTGGGATCGCGGTGACCGGGTTCACCGAGGGTGAAATGGCGGTCTGCGGAAAGCCGATCGGGACCGCGGGAGAGCGGACGGCCTTCGTCGTGTGGTTGCGCGATCTTTAGGGAAACCGGCCGCTCGCGGCGAGCAGATCGATCCGCGCCTGCCGCGCAGTATCCTCGGCCACGAGCGCCGCCGTATCCGCGTCACGCGAGCGCCTCTCCGCGTCGACGACCTCGAGGTCGTTGGTCGCCCCCTCGCGGTACGCCAGCATCGTCATCTCGAGCGCGTCGTGGGCGAGCTTCGCCGCCTGCCGCGCGGCCGAAAGCGACTGGTCGGCCCGCTTCACTTCCTCGAACGCGGTGCGCAGCTCGGAGCGAACCTCGAGCATGAGCCCGGCGGCCTGCACCTTCGCCTCCTCGTAGGTCGCCGATCGCTCGCGTCGCAGGCCGTAGCGGGCGCCGCCGTCATACAGCGGAATGGTCAGCAGGAGCTGCGCCTGCCAGCCGGTCTCGGGCACCGTCAGCGTCGGCGGGTGCTGGTAGAAGGGCGCGATCACCGCAGTCAACAGCGGCAGGTAGTCCGCGTAGCTGTCGCGCAGCACCTTTCGCGCCGCCTCCTGCCGTTCTCTCGAGAGCCGCACGTCGGTGCGCAGCGTCTCCGCGTCGTTCACCGCCTCCTCGGGGGCCGGCAATTTCGGCAGCGCGATCTCCTCGGTGACCTCGACCGGGCCCTCCTCGCCGACCAGCACCCCGAGGGCCTCCATCGCGCGCACCAGGCCCGACTGCGCCGCACGCCCAGGTACGCGCGGGCGGTCGTGACCGCGACGCCGCGCTGCACGTCGGCGGCGGCGGTCTTCGCGATCTCGACCTGATCGGATGCGTGCGCCCACGCCACCCACCGCGCCGGCGCGATGAGCGGGAGCGCGAGCGCGATGTTCGCCGACTGCTGGTCCTTCGCCGAGATCACGTTTCCGCTCAGCTTGCGGTCGGCGTCGAGCAGCGTGTACGTCCCGTTCGCGTTCAAGGTCGGCAACGACGGCGCGCGCGCCTCGCCGAGGATGCCCTCGGCGCGCACGATCTCCTGCTGCGCGAACAAGGCGGTGCTGTTGCGCACGACCGCACGCCGCACGGCCTCCTCGAGCGTGAGTTTTTCCTGCGCGAAAGCGGGGAGAGCGAGGAAGAGACTAAGCAGGGCTGTGCGCAAGTTCTTCCTCGTCTTCCGCCGGGTGCGGCTTGCGCCACCGGTCGGCGATCGAATACAGCGCCGGCACCAGGAACAGCGTGAAGAACGTCGAGACGGTGAGGCCGCCGATCACGGCGCGCGCGAGCGGCAGGTTGGTCTCGCTGCCCTCGCCGATGCCGAGCGCCATCGGGATCAGGCCGACGATGGTGGCGATGGTGGTCATGAGGATGGGGCGCAGGCGGGTGCGGCCGGCGCGGACGACCGCGTCCACGATCGGCAGGCCGTCGCGCTCGCGCAGCACGTTGGCGAAATCGACCAGCAGCACGCCGTTGCTGACGACGATGCCGACCATCATGATGATGCCCATGAAGCTGTTGACGCTCAAAGTCGTGCCGGTGATCCAGAGCGCGATGAAGACGCCGGAGACGCCGAGCGGGACGCTGAACATGATCACCAGCGGGTCGAGCAGCGATCGGAACTGCGACGCGAGCACCATGTAGACGAGCGCGATCGCCATCAGCGCCGCGAGCGAGAGCCCGCTGAATGCGTCCTTCTGCGCCTGCGCCTGGCCCGACAGGCCGGCGGAAAAACCCTCGGGTGGTCGCAGATCGCGGAGCGCTTTTTCGACCGCCGCGCTGGCGCTGCCGAGGTCCTTGCCCGGCGCCACGTTGGCGGTGACGTCGATGATGCGCTGCAGGTATTTGCGGTTGATCAGCACCGGTCCGCTCGATCGCTTGACCTTTGCGATGCTCGCCAGCGCGACGAGATTCCCGGCCGGCGTGCGGATCGAGATGTCCTCGAGGTCGGCGAGGTGCGAGCGGTAGCGGTCGTCCATGCGGACGTTGATGTAGTACTCGTTGCCGGTGACGGGGTCGATGAACTGCGTCGGCTGGAGCTGGGTCGAGCCAGTCAGGCTGGTGAGCACGCTGGTGGCGATCTCCTGCTCGGAGAGGCCGAGGCGGCCGGCCTTCTCGCGATCGACGACGACGTCGAGCTCGGGATAGTTCTCCTCGCGCGAGATCTGGACGTCGGTCATCAGCGGCTTGCCGTCCTTGTCGGTGACCTGGCGCATCGCCTCGTATACCTGGCGCGCGTAGAGCGCGCCTTGCTCGAGATCGTAGCCGAGGATCTCGACGTCGATCGGCGCCGCGGATCCAAAGTTAAGTATCCGCTTGACGATTCCGCCGACGAAGAAATAGAGCTGGGTGCCCGGCAGCGCGCTCTGGATGATGGTGCGCAGCTTTTCGGCGGCGCCGGTGTCGGAGATGTTCCGGTTGTTCTTGGAAAGCAGGTTGACCTGAAGATTCCCCGCGTGCGGCCCCGTGTTCTGGCTGAAGATCGCGGTCCGGCCGACCGGGAGCCCGCTGTCGGTGATCATCGTGGTGTAGAGGCCGGGGAGCGCCTTGTTGACGGCGTCCTCGAGCTTGATCGCCACCTGCTCGGTGCGCTCGACGCGGGTGCCGATCGGCGTCTTGTAGCTGACGCTGAACTGCGATTCGTCGCTGTCCGGGAAGAACTCGCTGCCGATCCGTTTGCTGAGGAAGAGCGAGACGGCGAAGAAGGCGAGGATGGCGAGGATGGTGCGGCCGCGGTGGTGCAGGACCCAGGTCAGCGCCCCCGCATAGGCGTTGTCGAGCTTCTCGAGCTTTTCGGTGAACCATTTGGCGAAGCCGTGCTGCTCGTGATCGGCGCCGGGCATCACCATCAGGCACAGGAGCGGCGTCACCGTGCGGCTGACGAAGAAGCTCATGATCAGCGCGAAGGAGAGGACGGCCTGCCTGCGGTTTTGCCCGAGCGCGAGATGGCGATGGATGTTCTCCAGCTCGACGATGCTGTCGTCGACGAGGCGGCCGACGCCCAGCGCGAGGCCGCCGAGGGTGAAGACGTTGAGGGTCTGGCCGCTGAAGAAGAGGAGGACGAAGGTAGCGACGATGCTGAGCGGAATGGCGACGGCGACGATCGCGGTCGCGCGCAGGCTGACGAGGAACACGAGGATGACGAGGACCGCGAGGATGCCGCCCTGCACCGCTTCGTGCTCGAGCGCCTTGACCGCGGCGCGGATGTAGCTCGACTGGTCGAAGGAGATCGCCATCTTCACCGTCGGCGGGACGCCGCGCAGGTTCGGGAGCGCGGCCCGGACGGCGTCGACGACCGCGATGCTGTTCGCGCCCGGCTGCTTGAGGACGCGGAGGTAGACGCCGCGCTGGCCGTTGATGCGGACGATCTCGTTCTGATCGGCGGTCGAGTCGCGGACGTGGGCGACGTCGCTGACGCGGACCGGCGGGACCAGGCGGTTGTTCACTTCCATCGGCGGGCGGACGACGACGTCGCCGAGCGGCTTCGCCTGCTGGAACTGGGTGTTGGCGAAGACGTTGTAGTCGCGGTCGCCGACTCGGAGGTTGCCGCTCGGCATCAGGAGGTTGCTGCTGTTCACCGCCTTGACGACTTCGAGCGGGCCGAGGCCGCGCGCGCGGAGGGCTTCGCGTTCGAGCTGGACTTCGATCTCGCGCACCTTGCCGCCGCCAGGCGTGGCGCTCGCGACGCCCGGGATGCGCTCGAGCTGCGGCTCGATGGTGTTGAGCGCGAGGTCGTACAGCTGCCGCTCGTCGAGCTGGTCGGAGCCGACCGCCAGGTACACCACCGGAATGTTGGTGATGTCGAACTTGATGTTGAACGGCTGCTGGATGCCCGGCGGCAGCGTGTTCATGATCTGGGCGATGCGCTGGCTGACGTCGAACTGGGCGTTGTCGAGGTTGGTGCCGAACTGGAACCAGACGCTGACCAGAGAGACGCCCTGCTTGCTGACGCTCTCGACGCGGTCGACGCCGGGGCTGGCCGAGACGGCGCGCTCGATCGGCATGGTGATCGACTTCTCGATGTCGACGGGGCCGGCGCCGGTATAAAAAACGGCGACGCGGATGAGCGGGACGGTGATGTCGGGGAACAGGTCGACGCTCAGGTGGCGCACGGAGACGAAGCCGAGCGCGAGCGTGGCCAGCGACATCATCAGGATCAGGACCGGATTGCGGAGCGCGAGCCGGGTCAGCCACATGACGGCGCCTCCGGCGCTGGGCCTCCGGCCTCAGGCTTCGGGCCTCGGGCTTTCGGATGACCTTTGCTTTTGAGGCCTGGGGGCCGCGGTCTGAGGCCTGTCATTTCAGTCCTTCACCGTCGACGGCGCCGGCTTCACCTGCGCGCCGCGGAGCTCGCCGGGGTTGCCGAACAGCTCGACGCCGCGGGCGGGACGGACCTGGGCCTGATCGCTCAGGCCTTCGAGGCCGGCGGAGACGACCTCGTCGTCGGGGCTCAGGCCGGAGCGGATTTCGAGCCAGTCTTCCCCGTCGACGCCGAGCTGGACCTCGCGGCGCTGCACGCGGTCGCCTCGCAGGACGTAGACGAAGTTGCGGCCGTTGGTGATCTGGACGGCGCCGACCGGGACCGTCATCGCGCCCGGGTGGACGCCGGTGACGATCGCCGCGCGGCCGTACATGCCGGCGCGCAGGACGCCGTCGCGGTTCGGGAGCTGGACCTCGGCGTCGAGGGTGCGGGTGGCGGGATCCAGAGACGGGGCGAGGCGGACGACGCGGCCGTCGAAGCGGCGGCCGGGCATCGCGTCGAGGTCGATGTGGGCGAGCTGGCCGAGCCTGAGGCGCTGGACGTCGCCCTCGGCCGCGCTGACGAAGAGGCGGAGCGTGTCGATCTGGTCGACGGTGAGGATCGCGCCGGAATTGGAGCTCGGGCCGACGAGGGCGCCGGGGTCGAGGCGGCGCGCGGAGATCACGCCGTCCAGCGGGCTGGTGATCCGCGTCTCGCCGAGTCGGACGGCGACGCCGCCGACCTGGGAGCGCGCGCCAGCCTGGGTCGCTTCGGCTGCGGCGAGCGCGGTTTCGGCCTGCTGCAGCTCCTGTTTCGAGATCCGCCCCGACGGCGCGAGGGCGCGGGCGCGGTCGAGGTTGGCGCGGGCGAGGGCGACGGCGGCCCCGGCCTGCGCCGCGGCGCTGCGGGCGGTGGCGAGCTGGTCGGGGAGATCGCTCGGGCGGACGGTGGCGAGGAGCTGGCCTCTCTTGACGCGGTCGCCGCGGTCGACGAGGACGGCGTCGAGGTACCCCAGCGTCTTGGCGCCGACTTCGGCCTGCAGAAGCGGGCGGAGATCGACCGGCGCGCGGACCGTCTCCTCGACGTCGCGCACGGCGACGCGGACGACCGCGACCAGCGGCGGCGGCCGGGCGCGGGCGGCTTCGGCAGGCGCCTTCGAGCACGCCGCCGCGAGAAGGAAAAGGAGGAAAACGGTGCGCACCGGCCGGCTTGTACCCGGAAGCGGTTGCAAACGCAACCATTGCGCCTGGAATCGTTTCATTGTAATTGTTTCAGCTGAAATCGTTTCATTGAAACCGTTTCATTGAGAAGGTTGCCCGAGCGATGATCGACCAGGACCGGCTGCTCACTGACGAGATCGGACGCGGCATCATGCGCGTTCGGCGGCTGATTTTCACCGAAGCCGGCAAGCGCCTGCAGGCGGAGCGGCAATCGATGCTCGCCTGGCAAGCCCTCGCGTACCTCGACCATCTCGGGATGATGCCTCAGGTCGCGTTGGCCGAGGGTCTCGGCCAGCACGCCGCCGGCATCTCCCGGCTGGTCCAGGATCTCGTCCGCGACCGACTGGTCAGCCGCAAGAAGGCCGTCAACGACCGACGCGTCGTTCTGGTCAAGCTGTCGCGCAAGGGGAAAGCGCGCCTCGAAGCCGGACGGCCGCTGGTCGAAGACGCAGTCGAGCAGATCCTCGACCCGCTCGACCGCTATGATCGCCGCATGCTGCGAAACCTCCTCTGGCGGATGATTCCGCAGAAGTAGCCGCATCGCCTGCTCATGCCCGGCGATTGTTACGGCGTTGTTTCGGGCGCGAGACTTGCATTGACTGCCAACGATCGCGGCCGTTACCGTCTGAAACGAATGGTACGACGAATGTCCATCCTGCTCGTACTCGCTGCGGCGTGCGGTCGCAAGGACCGCGCCAGCTACCGCACCGAGCCGGTCACCCGCGGCCCGATCGCCGAGGTGGTCAACGCCACCGGCGACGTCTCCGCCATCGTCACCGTCAACGTCGGTTCGCAGGTGTCGGGCATCATCGACAAGCTCTACGTCGACTTCAACAGCAAGGTGAAAAAGGGCCAGGTCCTCGCCACGCTCGACCCGCGCCTTTTCCAGGCCCAGCTCGAGAAAGCGGATGCGCAGCTCGAGTCCGCCAAAGCCAACGTCGAGAAGGCGCAAGCTTCGCTCGTCGATTCGGAGCGGATCCTGAAGCGCGATCTCGAGCTGCGCGCCGGAAACCTCATCGCGCAGGCCGACGTCGACACCGCCTCCGCTACCCGCGACGCGAACAAGGCCGGCTTGAGCGCGTCGAAGGCCGCCGTCCTGCAGGCCAAAGCCGATCGCGACATGGCCGCGACCAACCTCGCCTTCGCCCGCATCACCAGCCCGATCGACGGCATCGTCGTGTCGCGCAACGTCGACGTCGGCCAGACCGTCGCCGCCGCGTTCCAGGCGCCGACGCTGTTCCTGATCGCCAACGACCTGACCAAGATGCAGATCCTCGCCAACATCGACGAGGCCGACGTCGGCAAGGTGCACGAAGGCGCGGAGGCGAAGTTCACCGTCGACGCCTACCCGGGCGAGACGTTCACCGGCAGCATCCGCGAAGTGCGGCAGGCGCCGACGACGATCCAGAACGTCGTCACCTACGCAGCCGTCATCGACGCGCCGAATCCGGATCGCAAGCTGCGCCAGGGCATGACCGCCTCGGTGACGATCACCACCGCGCGCAAGGACGACGTGATGCGGGTTTCGAACGCGGCGCTGCGCTTCCGGCCCGAAGAAAGCGGCGCGACCGAAGCGGCGCCGCAGCAGCAACCGCAGCGCGGAGCAGGCGGCGGACAGCCGATGGCCCGCGGCGCCACGGCTGCCTCGCGCGGCAGGCCGGAAGGAGCGCCTGCCCAGCAATCAGGACCCGGCCGTCCGGGCCGCGTCTACAAGGTCGACGTCGGCGGCAAGCCTAACCCGGTCAACATCCGCGTCGACCTCTCCGACGGACAGCGCACCGAGGTCCTCGACGGCCTCGCGGAGGGCGACAAGGTGATCGTCGGCGAGGCCGGCGCCGGAGGATCTCAACCGAGGCCACAGCGCCGTGGACCGTTCTAGCAACGGCAACGCGCCGGTCGTGCAGACCCGCGAGCTGGAAAAAATCTACAAGATGGGCGACGTCGAGGTACGCGCGCTGCGCGGCGTGTCGCTCTCGATCGGCGGCGGGGAATTCGTCGCCGTGATGGGGGCGTCCGGGTCGGGCAAGAGCACGTTCATGAACCTGATCGGCTGTCTCGATCGCCCGACGCGCGGGTCCTACCTGCTCAACGGCGAGGACGTCGGCCGACTTTCCCGCGATCAGCTCGCCCGCGTGCGCGGACGCCAGATCGGCTTCGTCTTCCAGGGGTTCAACCTGCTCCCTCGCACCACCGCGATCGAAAACGTCGAGCTGCCGATGCTCTACCAGGGTATCCCGGCCAGGGAGCGCCACCAGCGCTCGTCGGAAGCTCTCGCGCGCGTCGGCCTCGGCGACCGGCTCGATCACACCCCGGCGCAGCTCTCCGGCGGCCAGCAGCAGCGCGTCGCGATCGCGCGCGCGCTCGTCAACCGCCCGACGCTTCTGCTCGCCGACGAGCCGACCGGAAACCTCGACTCCCGCACCAGCGTCGAGGTGATGGGCATCTTCCAGGAGCTGAACGATCAGGGCCTCACCGTGCTGCTGGTGACCCACGAGGCCGACATCTCCGATCACGCGCGGCGCGTGGTGACCTTCAAGGACGGGCTGGTGCTGAGCGATTCCCGCGTCGAGCGCCGCCGCATCGCGCGCGAGGAGCTTCTCGAGGAGGCGACCGCATGAACGTGCTGGCCTCGCTGCGGACGGCGCTTCGCGCGCTGCGGAAGAACAAGCTGCGCTCGCTGCTCGCGATGCTCGGCATCGTCATCGCCGTCGGCGCGGTGGTGGCGACGGTGTCGATCGGCCAGGGCGCGCAGGCGAAGGTCGCGGCGCAGATGGAGTCGCTGGGATCGAATCTGTTGATGGTGCTGCCCGGATCGGTCGCGATGCACGGCGTCGCCACCGGCTCGGGCGCGACCCAGACGCTGAACCGCGACGATGCCGCGGCGATCGAGAAGGAGCTGACGAATTCGGTCGCCGCGGTCGCGCCGATCAACCGGACCGGCGCGCAGATCGTCTACGGCGACCAGAACTGGTTCACGCAGGTGCAGGGCACGACCGCCGCGTACCTCCAGGTGCGCGGCTGGCCGCTCGCGCAGGGCGAGGCATTCGGTCGCGAGGAGGACGCGGCGGCGGCGAAAGTGTGCATCCTCGGGAAGACCGTCGCCGACAAGCTCTTCGTGCCCGGCGCGCCGGTGGTCGGCGAGCAGATCCGCGTCAAGCACGTCCCCTGCAAGGTGATCGGAGTGCTGGCCTCGAAGGGACAGAGCTCGTGGGGCCAGGACCAGGACGACGTCGTGCTGGTGCCGTGGTCGATGGCCGTGCGGCGGCTGATCGGGACCCAGTCGGACGCGGTCGGTCAGCTGATGATCTCGGCGCGCTCGCCGCAGATGGTCGACGACGCCGAGCGCGAGATCACCGCGCTGCTCAAGCAGCGGCATCATCTCTCCGAGCAGGCCGACCCCGACTTCCAGATCCGCAACCTCGCCGAGATGCAGGACGCCGCCAAGCAGAACACGCAGACCATCGCGGTGCTGCTCGGCAGCGTCGCGCTGATCTCGCTGGTGGTGGGCGCGATCGGGATCGCCAACGTGATGCTGGTCTCGGTCACCGAACGGACGCGCGAGATCGGGATTCGCATGGCGGTCGGCGCCCGCGGCCGCGACGTGCTGTTCCAGTTCCTCACCGAAGCGGTCGTGCTGGCGAGCGTCGGCGGCGTGATCGGGCTCTTGATCGGGATCGTCACCTCCAAGTGGATGGCGATCAAGTTCGAGTGGCCGACGCTGCTCTCGCCGCCGGTGATGCTCGGCACGATGCTCCTCGCGGGATTCGCCGGCATCGTCGCCGGGTTCTATCCCGCCCTGCGAGCTTCGCGCCTCGATCCGATCGACGCGCTGCGATTCGAGTGACCGGATGCCCGGCCGCCCGCCCTGCGGGCGCGAGAGGCACAAATCGCCTTGGATGACGATCTTGGGCGCATGAAGCTGCGTCTGTTGGGTGCGGGGATCGGCGGCGCGGTCATCGGCTTCCGGCGCGCTTTGCCGTACGTCTGGTTTCGAGACAAGGTGGTCCTGATCACCGGCGGGTCGCGCGGCCTCGGGCTGATCCTGGCGCGCGACCTGGCCCGCCGGGGCGCGAGGCTCGCGATCTGCGCGCGCGACGGCGCCGAGCTGGAGCGCGCGCGCGGCGAGCTCGCGGCCCGCGGCGCCGACGTGATCGCCGTCGAATGCGACGTCAGCCTGCCCGCACAGGCCGAACGGCTCGTCGATTCCGTCCTGCACCGGTTCGGACGCATCGACGTGCTGATCAACAACGCCGGCATCATCCAGGTCGGACCGGTCGAATCGATGGGCCTGGGCGACTATCGCGAAGCGATGGAGATCAACTGTTTCGGCATGATCCAGCCGACGGTGGCCGCCCTGCCGCACATGCGCCGGCGCGGCGCGGGCAACATCGTGAACATCTGCTCGATCGGCGGCGCGGTCGCGGTGCCGCACCTGCTGCCGTACACCGCCTCGAAGTTCGCCGCGGTCGGATTCTCGGAAGGCCTCTGCGCGGAGCTGCGGTCGTCCGGAATCCGGGTGACGACGATCCTGCCCGGTGTGATGCGGACCGGTTCTTTCGTGAACGCGCTCTTCAAGGGACGGCAGGAGAGCGAGATGGCGTGGTTCTCGGTAACCTCCTCGGTTCCGGGCGCGTCGATCGCGGCGGAGCGCGCCGGCCGCCGAATCCTGCGCGCCTGCGCGCTCGGCGAGCCCTACGTCACGGTGGGGCTGCCGGCCAAGGTCCTGCGCGTCGCGCACGCGCTCGTTCCCGGCCTCGTCGACCGCGCGCTCGCCCTGGTGACGATGCTCTTGCCGCGACCGGGCGGCGCCGGCGCCGGCGACGTCGCCGAACCGGGATGGCTCCATCGCGTACGGCTCGGGGCTCTGACCGCGCTCGGCGACGCGGCCGCCAGGAGAAACCGCGAAGTTCCCTGGGCGCCCCCGACTACCTAGATCGCTCGTCCACCCACGCCGCGATGTCCGACATCACCTGCTGCTTCTCCGGCTCGTGCAGGAGATCGTGGTACAGGCCGTCATAGATCCTGAGGGTCTTGTCGCTGCTGTGCGCGCGCTCGACCAGATCGCGCGATCCCTGCGGCGGTGTGATCGCGTCGGCGCCGCCATGGAGCGCCAGGAGCGGCACGGTCACTTCCTCCATGTGCTCGCGGATGAACTCGATCGCGCCGACGAGCTGCGCGGCGGTGCGCGCGGGCCCGTTGCCATGATCGACGAGGGGATCGCCCTTGCACTGGGCAACGAAGCGCGGATCGCGCGAGAACTTGTCGACGTCGAGCGAAAACACCGCCAGCCGCGGCAGGACGGTGCCGAGGAATCTGGTGATAGCGATCTTGAATCCCGACGCATCGACCCGCAGCGCCGCTCCGCTCAGGATGATGCCGGAGACCAGAGGCTTGCGCGTGAGGATCCAATCGGTGACGATCGCACCGCCCATGCTGTGGCCGAGGACGAACAGAGGTTTGCCGGGCCGCCGCACCCGTTGCACGAACGTCTCGAGATCGGTTGGATACTCGTCGAAATCGCTGACGTAGGCGCGCCGGCCTTCGGAGCTGCCGTGACCGCGAAGGTCGAATGCGCGGACTTCGTAACCGTGCTGCGCGAGGCGATCCGCGAACTCCGCGTAGCGCGCGCTGTGGTCCTTGAGGCCGTGAACGATCACCAGGACGGCGCGCGGCTCGCGCGACGCGGGACGCCACCACTGTTCATACAGCTTGAGACCCAGCGCGCCGGTGAACGCGCCCTCGTCGTGCTCGACGCCCTGCGCGG
>JAIVGS010000304.1 GCA_020201435.1 Myxococcales bacterium | reverse complement strand
TGGGTGCGGCCCGGAGCGGTCTCGTCGACAAGTCGACGAGGTCGATGCCGATCTGACGCGCCACGTCGAAGATGCGATCGTCGCGGTAGAACTCGCCGTAGACGATCCGCTTGATGCCCGAGTTCGCGATCAGCTTGAAGCACGGCCAGCAAGGGCTCGCGGTCGTATAGATGTCGGCGCCCTCGATCCGCACGCCGTTGCGCGCGGCCTGCAGGATGGCATTGGCCTCGGCATGGATGGTGGCCACGCAGTGGCCGTTCTCGAGCATGTGGCCGGCGTCGTCGCAGTGGGGCATGCCCCGGACCGACCCGTTGTAGCCGGTGGAGAGGATGATCCGGTCGCGCACCAGCAGGGCGCCGACGTGCTTGCGGTCGCAGGTGGCCCGCGACGAGACCACCGTCGCGATCTGCATGAAGTACGAATCCCAGTCCGCGCGCATCATGCCGCGCACTGTACTACTGCTGCGCCGTTTGCTGCGGCGATTCGGACATCGGCGAGCTGCGCCGCAAGCCGGCGAGGCGGCCGATCCCGCTGTGCATCAGGAAGCCGCGGATCTTGCCCGGCGGGGCGAGGAAGGTCTCGCCCGGCATCGGCACGTCGAAGGAGAAGTCGTCCCGGCTGATGCCGCCGAAGGCGACTTTGGCGGTGCGGTAGCCCTCGACCAGGCCGACCAGCTTGCCGGACGGGACGTCGAAGACGCCGCCGCCAGACGCGCCGTAGCCGATCGGCGCGTCGGTCTTCATCGATCGCTGCACGTCCTGGTCGTCGACTTCGAGCTGGCTGACGATTCCCGCCGAGACGCTCAACGACCGGCCGTACGGCGCGCCCACCACCACCACGTCGTCGCCGACGTCGATCTGATCCTCGGAAGCGATCGCCGCCGGCGTCAGCGCTTCGCCGTCGACCGCGAGCAGCGCCAGGTCCTCGTCGGGTACCCTGCCCTCGGCGACGACGTGCGCCGGCAGCCGGTGCAACGTCGGCCGCTCGACCACGATCTGGAACGACGCCGCGCCCTTGAGCCCCTCGCGCTGGATCACGTGCTCGTTGGTCAGGACGTAAGAAGTCCTGCCCTCGACCGCGACCACCACGCCCGAGGCCGCCCGCTGCACCTGCCCGCGGACCAGCACCTCGACGCGGACGCTTTCCCGCAGCGCCTTGTGGACTACCCTGCTCTTGTCACTTTTTGCGAAGGCCGGAAAAGAAACCGCTACGAGCGCCAGGACGAGCAGGTTTTGCCTGTTCAAGCCGGTCTCCTCGGGTTTGCCTTCCACTCAACACTACAGGTAGTGCCTCCGATTCCAAAGCCCGCAACGAAATTTTCCCGTCCCTGTTACTCTCCGGCCGTGTTTAGGCGCCTGAAATCAGTCCTGGTCATCGTGGCGGGCTTCTTCGTCGGCCTGGTTTTGGCCAGCCTTGACCACATCCTCCCACCCACAACGGTGGCCACAGGTCCCACCATGTGGGTGATTGTGTTCGTCGACTGGGTTGCTCCGCCGCTGGCCGGGGTCCTCTTCGCGGGCGCCCTGCTCTACGCGGAGCGGGCGCGGCGGCTGCACGAGGCCGAGCGCGCGGCGGCCGAGGTGCTCGCGGAGCGGCTCGCCGGAACCGAGCGGCGCCAGGCGATCTGGGTGGTGGCGGCAGCGGTCGCGCACGATCTCAAGAACCCGCTGCACAACCTCCAGCTGCTGGTCGAGGAAGCCAAGGACGAGCAGGATCCCGCCCTGCGCAAGGACCTTCTCGACCGCATCCGCGAGAACGTCGATCGCGCCACCGAACGCCTCGCCGAGCTGTCGCGCGCCGGCCAGCACCGAACCGAGGCGGTCGAATCGCGGGTCGATCTCTCGGGGACGCTGGAGGAGCTGCGCCAGCGGCTGAATCCGACCGCGCAGGCGGCGAACGCGGAGTTGCAGATCGATTGCCCCCGCGGGCTCGCCGTTCGGGGAGACGCCCATGCGCTGCGGAGCGCGGTCGAAAATGTCGCGGCCAACGCGCTGGAGGCGCTCCAGTCCCGCGGAATGGGCGGCAAGCTCGCTCTGCGGGCCGAGCGCCACGACGCTCTCGTCGAGCTCGTCGTGGAGGACGACGGACCCGGAATTCCCGAGCAATTACGCGGACGTCTCTTCACACCCTTTTCGTCGGGACACGACGGCACCGGCCTCGGCCTCGCCATCGCCCGGGCCCTGACCCGCGCTGGCGGAGGAGATCTGGTGTGCAACGAGTCCGTTCCGGGTCGGACCACGTTCCGGTTTACCTTTCAGGTGGCGTAGGGGTTAGAGTGCCGCCCCTCCGAGCCAGGGGGTTCGCCATGATGACCGAACGAAGCGAAAGCGCCGCGCCCCGAGCCACTCCCCGGTTGGTCCTGCTGGTCGAAGACGAGCCCGATGCGCGGACCATCCTCGCGCGCCGGCTGCAGGCGTTCGGCTGGAACTGTCTGGCCCATCCCTCGGTAGAAGCCGCCTTGAAGGATCCGGAGCTCCGCTATGTCGAGGCGGTCGTGGCCGACGTGGTCCTCGGCGACGGCAAGCTGTCGGGGATCGATCTGATCTCGTCGCTGCGCAAGGAGGAAGTGCGCGCGCCGGTCGTGCTGGTGACCGCGTTCGCCGATACGCAGCGGCTCAAGGCGGCGTTGAACGCGGGCGCATCCTACCTTCTCGAGAAGCCGTTCACGACCGAATCGCTGCGACAGGTGCTGGAGAAAGTCACCACCGTCGACGTCGACCTCGCCCGGCTGGTCAACAAGGCGCTCTCGCGGGCGCGGCTGACGCGCAAGGAAGAGGAAGTCGCGCGGCTGGTCTTGAAGGGGCTCACCTCGGCCGAGATCGGGGCGATGATGGGCAACAGCGAGAAGACCATCAAGCAGCACCTGACCCAGGTCTACGCCAAGCTCGGGGTCGCCGGCCGGGCCGAATTTTTCCACCTCGTCTTTCCGAGCTGAATGCTTCGCGAGCCGTGGAAGGCGCTGTTCCCGCTGGGGACGGTCCTGGCGTGGCTCGGCGTGCTGCCGTGGCTGTTCTTCGCGCTCGGCCTGCGGCGCGCGTACGAGCCGTTCTACGGCGCGCTCGCGTATCGATCGTTCTTCCATCCGCTCGCGGAGCTGGAGGGTTTTCTCACCTGCTTCGCGGTCGGACTGCTCTTCACGCTCCTCAAGCCGGGTCCGGCTTCGTGGCAGGTGGCGGTCGGCATCGCGGCGCCGATCGTGAGCGCGATCCTCGGCGCGACCGGCCAGTGGGAGCTCGGACTGGCGGCGGAAGTCGTCCTGCTCGCGGTCGCGCTCGAGTTCGCGGCGCGGCGGGTGCGGATTTCGGCGGCGACGGTCTGGATCGCGTTCGGACTGGCGATGGGGGCGGGAGGAGCGCTGCTCGCGCAGTTCGCGGGGGATTCGATCGGTCGGTACGAGCTCGGGCGCGACCTGGTGATGCAGGGACTCTTCACCGGGCTCGCGATCGGCATCGGCCGGATGCTGCGCGGCGACGATTCGCGCGGCTGGGGTCTCCACGCGGGCCTTGGCGCGGTGTTCGTCGCCAGTTTCCTCGTCGGGTCGCGCTACGGGCAGCACCTCGGCTTCGCGCTGCGGGCCGTGGTGTGCGTGCTCGTCGCGCGGCCGCTGCGGCCTTCGTGGGAGTTCGGGCCGGAGAATCTGCGGCCGGGGCTTGCGCACCTCGCGCTCTGGATCCTTCCGATCGGGAACGCGTGGGTCGCGATCGCGCTGTCGGTCCGCCGCGCGGGATTGCACATGATCTTTCTCGGCGCGTTTGCCTCGCTGCTGCTCGCGGCGTTCACGAACGCGCGTCAGCGGCTGCTCCTGGCGGGCACTGCCGCGCTGTTTGCGCTGGCGATGCTGGGGAGGGCGATGGTCGAGCTCGATCCGACGAGCTTTCACTTGTGGATGGGGATCTCGTCGGGGGCGTTTCTCGCGGCGTCGGCGGCGTGCAGCGCGTTGGCGGCGAAGCTCGTGCCGTCCTGACCGTTTTCCTCGTCGTTTTCCTTCTCCTTTTCGTTTTCCTCTTCCTCTTCGGAAAACGACAAGGAAAACGAAAAGGGAAGGAGCGGGTTCGCAAATTGGGCGCACGCGCCGTTGCTTTGATCACCGGGTTGATTCGCTGCTGAGGCCCATTCGGGCGGCCGCTTTTGCCGCGCGGCGGCGTTGGAGCAGGATGGCGCCCTGGACCAGGACGACGAGAAATGCCGCGATCGCGAAGGGTTCGTCGCCGCCGAGGGCCATCGCGAGGCCGCAGATGGCGAGGACGGCGGGCAATTCGAAATGCTTGAACGACACCGCGAACACCGCGCCCGCTGCCGCGGCGATCAGCGGAACGGCGTAGGGCAACGCCGAGCGATCGGCGGCGGTGGCCGCGAGGGCAAACAGCGCGACGGCCGCCATCACCGTGATCGCGTAACGCATGCCGGTCCGGTGTCGCAGATGGAGGTGGAATTCGAGCGCGCTGCGCAGGCCGAGCTTGCCGGTCGCGACGAACCGGTCGCCGGCGCGAACGTAGAGGCCGCGCGAGACCTGAAACTCGAACGACCGCGTCCAGGCGGCGGTGAAGCGGGCCCCGAACTCGTCGGGCGACTGCTCGGAAAACGAATTGCCCAGCGCCTTGCGATGCTCGTCCCACAAGGTGGTCACGGGTGCGCCGGGAAAGCGCCGCACCGGGCGTTCGGGATTCGGATCCATCAGCGCCAGCGGCGGCTCGCCGTTGCTGGTGGTGAGCGACGCCGACTCGCCGGTGCGCGAGACGAGCTCGGCCCACACTTTCTGCGCGCCCGTCCGCGCGCCGGGCCGGACCGTGAGCCCGATCAACTCGTACACCACCGCGTACCCGGAGCGATCGGGTGCGAGAAACGCCCGCAAACATGTGCGGTTGCGCGTGTGCGCGCCCATCACCGTCCGGATTTCGTAGTCCCCGATCGGGGCGAAGCCGATCGCGGCGAGCTCCCCGGCGAATCGGGCGAAGCGCGGATCGTCCTCGAACCTCGCCGGCAGAAGCTCGATCGTCGCCGGCGCCGAATGGCGCCCCGCGATCGCCCGTACGCCGGACTGGAAGCGCCAGCCGAGGTACGCCAGCGCGGCCCACGGCGAGATCAATCGGTGTACCGCTTGGCGAGCAACAGGACGATGCCGTCCTTCGCGCAGTTCTCGCAGTAGCCGTACTTCTCCTGCATCCCGCGGAGCGTGTCGGCAACTTGAGCCTGCTCTCTCGACGAGAGCTGCGATCCTTCGTCGCCGAGAAAGCGCAGCACTTTCTCCGCGTTCTTCCGCAGCGTGCGCTTGCGCTCGTCGAAGAAGTGATCGCGCAGCCGCCGGAAGATGTCGGGGAAGATCTGCGAGTAGTCGAGCTCCCCTTCGGTGTGCTCGAGCCGGTGGGCGCCGACCGCGGAGATCAGGCCGCGGCGGAACTCGCGGCGATCCTCCGAGCCGGCCATCACGATCGACTCGGTCTGCGCCATCATCTCCTCGTCGGGCCGCTCCATCTCGCCGGTGTGCGGATTGCGCAGCCGCTCGCCGCGGGTCCAGGCCAGCACGTGCAGGACGTAGCGCTCGAACATCGTCCGGTACTGCTTCTCCGAGATCAGGCCCATCGCCTCTCGGACTTCCTCGTCGAGGACGTCGAGGTATTCGCCCTCGGCGACGCGGACGAACTCCTCGTGGTCGTGGTAGCCGTCGACGACTTCCTGCTGGAGGAACTCGTAGACGCTCTTGTCGCGGGTCAGCGCCTCGAGCTCCTCGAGCACCGCCTGCGGCGTCAGGCACTTGTAGCCGGGGTTCTGCGCGGAGTTCGAGATCACGGTCTTCAGCTCGCGCGCGGAGGCGCCGGTGCGGCCCTCGTAGTTCGGGTAGCTGTCGGATTCCTTCCACAGCTCCTGGAGGTGCTTCTTCAGCTCGCGGGCCTGTTGATTGCTCAGCCGATCCGGCGCGCGGCCATCGTCGTAGAGCCAGGCTTTCTCGAGCGGCGTCATGTGATCGGCCAGCTTCTTGAGGTCGGCCTTGTAGCGATCGGTGACCGGTTTCTTGAGGCGCGTGAGCACCGCCCACATCGCCGCCACCCAGGTCGCGTGCGGCGCGACGTGCTTGCCCACCGTCTCCCGCAGCCTGAATTCGTAGACGCGCTGTTCCTCCGACATGCGACGGAGGTACGGCACCCGCACCAGCTCGATGCGCCCCTTGAACGAGGCGAAGTCGCCCATCTCCTTGAACGCGGAGAGGTGTTTCTCGTTCGACGACGCGATCAGCACTGAATCGAGATGGAGCAAGAAGTGGTTCATCCGGGCGATGCCGGTCTCGATCGTCCCCAGCAGGTACTTGTAATGCTCGAGCGGACGCTTGAGTAAATCGGAGAACTCGATCACGCCGCGGTTCCCCGCCACCAGCGGCCCGTACGGCTCGTAGAGCGACAGGTTCTGCAGCGCGCCCGGCAGCGCGCCGTGGCTCTTGTCGGACGTCACCTGCCGGTAGTCCGCGTCGACCGACATCTGCGGCTCGACCGTCACCGCCCCGATCATGTACCGCCGCGAGATGTAGAA